>NZ_JAUSYQ010000002.1:1553333-1906666 GCF_030816965.1 Streptomyces canus | reverse complement strand
CTGCACGACGCGTTCTCCACCGGCTCGTCGATCATGCCGCAGAAGAAGAACCCGGACATCGCGGAGCTGGCGCGCGGCAAGTCCGGCCGCCTCATCGGCAACCTGACGGGTCTGATGGCCACGCTCAAGGCCCTGCCCCTCGCCTACAACCGCGACCTCCAGGAGGACAAGGAGCCGGTCTTCGACTCCTGCGACCAGCTGGAGGTCCTGCTCCCCGCCTTCACCGGCATGATGGCGACCCTCACGGTCAACCGTGAGCGCATGGAGGAACTGGCCCCGGCCGGCTTCTCCCTCGCCACCGACATCGCCGAGTGGCTGGTCAAGCAGGGCGTCCCCTTCCGTGTGGCCCACGAGGTGGCCGGCGAGTGCGTCAAGGCGGCGGAGGCCGAGGGCAAGGAACTGAGCGACCTGACGGACGACCAGTTCGCCAAGATCTCCGCCCACCTGACCCCGGAGGTCCGCACGGTCCTCAACGTCCCGGGCGCGCTCGCTTCCCGCAATGCCAGGGGCGGCACGGCTCCGAGCGCGGTGGCGGTCCAGCTGGCGGAAGTGAAGGCGGACGTGGCAGCACAGCACACGTGGGCCGAGGCGAAGCGCCGCTAGGGGAGCGGGGGTGTACTGATCTGCGGGTCCGCCGAGCGCGACAGGCCACGACGGCCCCGCACCCGCCGACAAGCCGGTACCCACCGAGCTCTTGGGCGCGCGGCTCTGTCACCGAAGGTCATCGCGGGTACGTTGGTCGGAAGCCGTACCGGACCCGACCGAACGGAGCCCGCGATGCCCTTCGCCCGACTGGCCGCAGCGACAACCCCCACCTGCCACATCGGACTCGGCCTCGCCGCCGTCGGACGCCCCGGCTACATCAACCTCGGCCGGGACCACGACCTGGGCCTCGCGGAGAACCGCAGCGTGGAAGCGCTCCGCGCCCGTACGCACGAACTCCTCGACGCCGCCTACTTCCAGGGCGTCCGTTACTTCGACGTGGCCCGCTCCTACGGCCGCTCCGAGGAGTTCCTCGCGGGCTGGCTCGACAAGAACCCCGGCATCGACGACGTGGTCGTCGGCAGCAAGTGGGGCTACACCTACACCGCCGACTGGACCACCGACGCCGAACACCACGAGGTCAAGGACCACAGCGTCCGGACGTACGACCGTCAGCGCGCCGAAACCGCCGAACTGCTGGGCGACCGCCTCGACCTCTACCAGATCCACTCGGTGACCCCGGACAGCCCCGCCCTCACCGACAAGGAACTCCACGCCAGGCTCGCCGAGGCGGCCGCCCAGGGCACCTCGATCGGCTTCTCCACCAGCGGCCCCGCCCAGGTGGACACCATCCGCGCCGCCCTCGCCGTGACGGTGGACGGCGAGCCGCTCTTCCGTACCGTCCAGTCGACGTACAACGCCCTGGAGACCTCGGCCGCCCCCGCCCTCGCCGAGGCCCACGACGCGGGCCTCACGGTGATCGTCAAGGAGGGCATGGCCAACGGCAGGCTCGCCGAGCCGCACGCCCCGGACGCCCTGAAGGCCGTAGCGGCGGAAACCTCCCTGGGCTGTGACGCCGTGGCCCTCGCGCTCGTCCTCCGTCAGCCCTGGGCCGGAGTCGTCCTCTCGGGGGCGGCCACCACCGTCCAGCTCGCGTCCAACCTGCACGCGGCGGTCGTGGACCTCGACGACGGGCAGCTGTCCCGGCTGGCAGGACTGGCGGAGGAGCCGGGCGCGTACTGGGAGCGCCGCCGCCGGTTGCCCTGGCACTGACGAGACCTCTGTTCAGCGGTCGCACATGAGACAGCTATGCCCGCTGTGAGACATTCATGTCTCATGTGGTCTATGGTTGTCTCATGGCTGTCGACCGTGACCACGTGCTGCGCAGTGCCGCGGCCCTGCTGACCCGCCGATCCACCGCGACCATGGACGAGGTCGCCAAGTCCGCCGGGATCAGCCGGGCCACGCTGCACCGCCAATTCGCCGGACGCGACGCGCTCGTACGGGCACTGGAGTCGCTGGGCATCGAGGAGTGCGAGAAGGCGCTCGACGCCGCCCGCCTGGACGAGGGGCCGGCGAGCGAAGCCGTGCGGCGCCTGGTCCGCGAGGCCGAACCCGCGGCCGGACTCCTCGCCTTCCTCTACACGGAGAACCAGCTCTTCGAGGGCGAGGAGCAGAACGACGGCTGGGCCCGGATCGACGCCCGCATCTCCGCACTGTTCCGGCGCGGCCAGCAGAGCGGCGAGTTCCGCATCGACCTCACGCCCGTCTGGCTCACCGAGGCCTTGTTCGGCCTGCTCGCCTCCGCCGTCTGGCTGCTCCAGAGCGGCAAGGGCGCCCCCAAGGACTTCCACCACATGACCGTCGAGCTGTTGCTCGGTGGCGCACTACGTCATTCCGTACGACCGATAGAGGAATCATGACCAGCACCCTGCAGCCGGCGACCGCGACCGAGGCGGTGAAGCGTTCCGGCCGTTGGCTCGCGCTGTCCGTCCTGGTGCTCGCCGTGCTGCTGGTGGCCGTCGACGCGACCGTCCTCGGCCTCGCGACCCCGTACATCAGCGAGGACCTCAAGCCGACCGGCACGCAGCTCCTGTGGATCGGTGACGTCTACTCGTTCGTCATCGCGGGCCTGCTGGTGTCGATGGGCAGCCTCGGCGACCGCATCGGCCGCAAGCGGATCCTGCTGCTGGGCGCGACGGCGTTCGGCGCGATATCGATCCTCAACGCCTATGCGACGACACCGGAGTTGTTGATCCTGGCGCGGGCGCTGCTCGGCGTCGCCGGCGCGACCCTGATGCCCGCCACCCTGGCCCTGATCCGCAACCTCTTCCACGAGCCGCGCGAACGCAGCCTCGCCGTCGGTATCTGGGGCGCGGCCGCCTCCGCCGGTACGGCGATCGGACCCATCGTCGGCGGCTTCCTGCTCGAACACTTCTGGTGGGGCTCGGTCTTCCTGATCAATCTGCCCGTGATGGCGGTCCTGGTCCTCGTCGGCATCAGGTTCCTGCCCGAGTCCCGCAACCCGAACCCGGGCCCCTGGGACATGAGCAGCGTCGCGCTGTCCCTGGTCGGCATGATCGGCGTGGTCTACGCCGTCAAGGAGACCGCCGCGCACGGCATCACATGGGAGCCGGTCGCCGCGGGAGTCCTCGGAGCGGCAGCCCTCTACGCCTTCGTCCGCCGCCAACTCACCCTCCCCGCGCCCCTGCTGGACATGCGCCTCTTCCGCAACGCCGGCTTCAGCGGGGCCGTCCTGGCCGACCTTCTGACCATCCTCGGCCTCTCCGGGCTGGTCTTCTTCCTCTCCCAGTACCTGCAACTCGTCCAGGGCAGAGGCCCGTTGGAGGCGGGCCTGGCCGAACTCCCGGCGGCGGTGGGCGCGGTGGCGGCGGGCCTCGTCGCGGGCACGGTGGCCCGCCGTTGCTCGGTGCGCGTGGTCGTCTCCGGGGGCCTGGCGGCCATCGGTGTGGCCCTGGCGGCCCTGACCCTGCTCGACCAGTCCACGGGCTACCCCCTGCTGGGCGCCGCCCTGCTGGTGGTCGGCGTGGGCGCGGGCTTCTCGTTCACGGTGACGGCGGACGTGATCCTTTCGAGCGTCCCGAAGGAACAGGCGGGTGCGGCGTCGGCGGTCTCGGAGACGGCGTACGAACTGGGCGCGGCCCTGGGTATCGCGGTACTGGGCTCGATCGTGACAGGCGTCTACCGGGACTTCGCGGCCCCCGCGGGCACGCCGGAAGGGGCGCACGAGTCCCTGGGTGGCGCGGTGGAGGCAGCGTCCGGTCTGCCGACGAACACGGCTCAGGACCTGCTGTCGTCAGCTCGAGAGGCTTTCGTGGACGGCCTCACCATCGCCGCGGGCGCGGGAGCGGCGGTCCTGCTCGCGACAGCGGCAGCGGCCTGGTTCATGCTGAGGAACCAGCGGCTCGACAGGGGTTTTTAGGGGCACGGACTGTGTCGGTGTGCGGCTCCGCCGTCCCCTACGCAGCCTTCGCCTTGGTGGCGTACATGTCCACGTACTCCTGCCCGGACAGCCGCATGACCTCGGTCATCACGGAGTCCGTGACGGCCCGCAGCACGTACCGGTCCCGGTCCATGCCCTCGTACCGCGAGAACTCCATCGCCTCACCGAAGCGAACCGTGACCCGACCCGGGCGGGGCATCCCCGCACCCCCCGGCTGCAACTTGTCCGTGCCGATCATCGCGAAGGGAACCACCGGCGCCCCCGTCATGAGCGTCAGACGGGCGATACCGGTGCGCCCCCGGTAGAGCCGGCCGTCGGGCGACCGCGTCCCCTCGGGGTAGATCCCGAAGACCTTGCCCTCTTCCAGCACCCGCCGGCCGGTCATCAGCGCGGCGACCCCGCCGCGCCCGCCGTCGCGGTCCACCGGGATCATGCCGACGCCGGTGAAGAACCAGGCCATGAGCCGGCCCTTGAGGGTCTTGCCGGTGACGTACTCGTCCTTGCCGATGAAGAACACCTGCCGGTCACACACCAGCGGAAGGATCATCGAGTCGATGAAGGTGAGGTGGTTGCCGGCCAGGATGACGGGACCGTCGCCCGGGATGTGCTCCACGCCCTCCACCTGTGGGCGGAACATCAGGCGCATGATCGGTCCGAGCACTGCCTTGATGAGCGCGAAGCGGGACAACGGGCCCTCCGGTGTCAAGAGAACGGCCAGGGAAACTGTATGAGTCTGTGCAGGTGAGGACATTACTCGCGGCTCGGGGGATCGTGCACATCGAGCGCCCGCGGTTCACCGAGGTCTTACGCACTGTTGACACTCGTTTACCTGCTGGTGGACCGCGTTGCCTCCCGGAAACCCGGGCGGAACGATGTGACGGAGGTCGCCCCGATCGACGCGTACCCCGGCCTCCGGTCCCGAAGCCGACGAGTCGTCAGACATCTGTTCCCATGCGACATCCCACGTCACCCGCGTGTTCCGCCGGAGGTCTCCCGTCCGTCATGGACGCGCACCTACGATCGGCCCGCATCGAAGAGGCGACGGCAGGAGGGGTCCACATGGGATCGCAGGACGAGCACACGGACGGCACCGGACGGCGGGCACTTCTCGGGGCCGCGATGTTCGGCGCCGGGGGAGCGGTCCTGGGGCTGTCCGGTACGGCGAGAGCCGCCGACGCCGGGTCCGCCGGGCACGGTGGCGGGTTGAAGAGCCTGCCCGTGCCGACGGTCATCGGCCACCGGGGCGCCAGCGGCTACCGCCCCGAGCACACCTTCGGCTCCTACCAGCTCGCCCTCGACCTGGGCGCCGACATCGTCGAGGCGGGCGACCTCGTCCCCACCAGGGACGGTCACCTGGTCTGCCGCCACGAGCCGGAGATCGGCGGCACCACGAACGTCGCCGACCACCCCGAGTTCGCCGGCCGCAGGACCACCAAGATCCTCGACGGCGTCACCACGACCGGCTGGTTCACCGAGGACTTCACGCTCGCCGAGCTCAAGACGCTCCGCGCGATCGAGCGCATCCCGGCCAACCGCCCGCACAACACGCTCTACAACGGCCGCTGGGACATCCCCACCTTCGAGGAAGTCCTGAAGTGGCAGGACGAGCAGACCCGCAAGCGCGGCAAGCAGGTCTGGATCTACCCCGAGACCAAGCACCCCACCTACTTCCGGGGGCTCGGCCTGGGCCTGGAGGAGCGGGTCGCGAAGCTCCTGCGCAAGCACGGCAAGGACAGGCGCAACTCCCCGATCATCCTCCAGTCCTTCGAGCCGACCAGCATCCAGCGTCTGAACAAGCTGGTCGACAACCCCCTCGTGGTGCTCCTGTCCGCGGCGAACACCCGGCCCTGGGACTTCGTCGAGAAGGGCGACCCGCGGACCGTCGCCGACCTGATCACGCCCAAGGGCCTCAGGGAGATCGCGGGCTACGCCCAGGGCATCGGCCCGACCCTCGACCTGGTCATCACGAAGAAGGCGGACGGCAGTCTCGACAAGGAGACGACCCTCGTCGCCGACGCCCACAAGGTCGGGCTGGTCCTGCACCCCTACACCATGCGCAACGAGAACCCCTTCCTGCCGGCGGAGTACCGCAGGGGCACGGACGCGGACGCCTACGGAGACGCCTTCGGCGCCTTCAAGAGGTACTTCGCCACCGGCATCGACGGCGTCTTCACCGACAACGCAGACACGGGCGTCCTCGCCCGCGCGGACTTCGTCAACGGCTGAGCCGCCGTGCCCCGTTCGGGGTGACTTGCCGCCGCCCGGGCAACCCAGAGCCCGGGCGGCCGTGTCGTACCGCATATGACGCACGACTTGGTCGCCACCCTGCGCCCGCTGCTGACCGCCGAGGCCTCCGCGGAGGCACATGCCACCGGTACCGAACCGGCCGACCTGGAGCAGGCGGTGTGGCTCCGCCTCCTGGAGCATCTCGAGACCCAGGGCCCGCCCCTCGACCCGCCCGGCTGGCTCCGCCGCGCCGTCCGTTCCGAGTCCCGCCGCAGCCGTCGTACGACCCGCCTGGAACGGCCGTACGACACCGAACCCGCGGCCGACGACGACCGCACCCCCGAACAGCTGACCCTCGCGGCGGCCCGCCATCGGGCCCTGCACGACGCGGTGCGCCGACTGCCCGGCCGCTGCCCCTCGCTCATGGCGGCCCTCCTCTCCCCGCGGGACCTGACCTATCGCGAGATCGCGGGGGAGTTGGGTATCTCACAGGGCAGTCTCGGTCCGGAACGTTCCAGATGCCTGGGATGTCTTCGCAGATTGCTCACACCGGAGGTTGCGACACGCCGGGGGCGGGGATAGGAGTGGGGGACAACAGGCGATCAGGTGAGCGGGAGGCGTGCGCACATGGGCATGAGCGTGACCATCTCTGCGGCGGCCGAGCAGGACGCGGAGCAGATCTTCAGGCTGCAGTACCTGTGCTTCCAGAGTGAGGCGGCGCTGTACGGCAACTACCGCATCGATCCGCTCGTCCAGAGCCTGGACTCGGTCCGCGCGGAGGTGGCCTCGGACTGCGTCTTCGTGGCCCGCCTGGGCGACGAGGTGGTCGGCTCGGTCCGCGGCCGCGTCACCGAGGACGGTTCGGCCGCCATCGGCAAACTCTGCGTCCACCCCCGCCTCCAGGGCCACGGCATCGGCGCCCGCCTTCTCCGGGCGGCCGAAGCCGCCCTGGCGGAGGAGCGCGGCGCCACCAGCTTCCGCCTCTTCACAGGCCACCGCAGCGAGGGCAACCTCCGCCTCTACCGCAAGGTCGGCTACCAGACGGTGGGCACGTCGGAGGGCGCGGACGGAGTACCGATGATCGTCCTGGAGAAGCCGGCGGGCACATACGCGGCCACGGCCTGATTTTTCAGGGGCGCGGGGCTGTGTTGATCTGCGGCTTCGCCGCGTGGGCGCGACCAGCTACAACGGACCGGATGCCGCCACACAACCTCAGGCGGCATCCCCGTCCGGCGCACCCTTCCGCAGCCAATAGATCGCCGACAACGGAAGCAACACGGGGATAAAGAGGTACCCGATCCCGAAGTCCGACCACACGGTCGCATCCGGAAACGCGGACGGTTCGACCAACGTCCACGTCCCCACCGTCAACACGCCCAGCAGCTCAACCACACAGCACACCAGCGCCGCCTTACGGGCCGTCTCACCACCCCGCACCAGCGAGTACGTGATGAAGCCGTACACGACACCCGCAACGGCAGACAGCGAATAGGCCAGCGGCGCCCGGTCGAACTCGGTGGAGATCTGCACGGCCGACCGCGACACCGCCCCGACCACCATCACGCCGTACAGCCACACCAGCAGCGTCCCCGGGCCGCTGGTCAGCCGCCGCCGGCTCGCGCTCACTTCAGCCTCCCCAGATGTCATAGAGCCGCACCTCCAGAACGGCCAGCACCACACCGCCGGCGGCAACCGTCACCGATCCCCACCGCGTCCGCTCCGTGAGCGACATGAGCCCCGCAGCCGGCACACACGCGAACGCCCCCAGCAGATAGGCGACGAAGATCGTCGTCCCCTGCTCCGGCTTCTCGCCCCGCGCGAGCTGCACGATCCCGATCACCAGCTGGACCAGCGCCAGCACCGACACCACGGCCATCCCGATGAAGTGCCAGTCCTTGGTCGGCTGATCACGGTACGCGGCCCAGCCGCACCAGGCGGCCAGCAGCAGCGCGGCGACGCCGGTCACCAGCGTCAGGGCATCAAACATGCGGCGAGCCTATTACGGTCCAAAAGGCCTGATGCGGCCACCCCCGCACGGCACCGTAGGGTCGACAGCATGAAGATCCCTGCCGAAGCCCTCCTGTTCGACAACGACGGAACCCTCGTCTCCTCTCTCGAATCCGTCCAACGCTGCTGGACGCGCTGGGCCGAGGAGTTCGGCATCACCGCCGAGGAGTTCGCCCGCGTCGAACTGCACGGGCGACCGGCCGTGGAGATAGCCGCCGACCTGCTCCCCGCCGACGTCGTGCCGCAGGCTCTCGCGCGGATCGAACAGCTGGAGGTGGAGGACGTACCCAACGGCGGTGTCCATCTGCTCCCCGGCACCAGGGCCTTCCTCGACGCCCTGCCCGCCGACCGCTGGGCCGTCGTCACCTCCGCCACCCGCCGGCTCGCCGAGGCCCGACTCGAAGCGGTCGGCATCCTCCCCAAGACGCTGGTCGCCGCCGACGACGTCACCCGCGGCAAGCCGGACCCCGAGCCCTACCTGCTCGCCGCTCGCGAACTCGGCGTCGACCCGGCCCGTTGTGTCGTCTTCGAGGACGCCCCCGCGGGACTGCGCGCCGGCCGGGCCGCCGGAATGACCACCGTGGCCTTGACCACAACTCATCAGGCCCACGAGCTCGACGCCGACTTGGTGGTCGAGAACCTGTCGGCATTGTCGGCACTGGTCACCGGCGGGAACGTGGAGATCTCCGTCCGGTCCTGAAACGTGTCCACCGTTGTCCGTCATTCGGACAACGGGTTCTTGGTCGCTCCCATACGTCTGCTTTACTGATCGCATGACCACGACGAGCTGCCGCACCCTTGCGACCGAGGCGACCATGACGCCCGGTGCTCGTTGTATGTGTCGAATGTGCGCCTGTTAGAGGGCCCCCGCACCACCCCCTGAGCCTCGCGCCCCGAAGCGAGCCGCCCCGGCACGTCCGTACGCCGTGAACGCCGTACGTGACCCATGTGCCCGCGCACGACTTCTCCCGTACCAGGGCACACCCACGCCCGCGTACTCGACAGTGACGGAAACCCCAGTGATCACGACAACAGGCCTCACCAAGGTCTACCGCTCACGCGGGCGAGAGATCACCGCCCTCGACGGCGTCGATCTCCACGTCCGCGAAGGCGAGGTGTACGGCGTCATCGGCCAGTCCGGCGCCGGCAAGTCCTCGCTCATCCGCTGCGTCAACCTGCTGGAGCGCCCCACCGCCGGCACGGTGACCGTCGCCGGACAGGACCTCACCGCCCTCGCGGGCCGCGGGCCCCGCGCCGGCAAGGAGCTGCGGCAGGCGCGCAGCCGTATCGGCATGGTCTTCCAGCACTTCAACCTGCTGTCCACACGGACGGTCCAGGACAACGTCGAGCTGCCGCTCGAGATCCTCGGCAAGTCGGGAAAGGAGCGCTCCCGCAAGGCACTTGAGCTGCTGGACCTCGTCGGACTCGCCGACAGGGCGGGCGCCTACCCGGCCCAGCTCTCCGGCGGCCAGAAGCAGCGCGTCGGCATCGCCCGTGCCCTGGCCGGCGACCCCAAGGTGCTCCTGTCCGACGAGGCCACCAGCGCCCTCGACCCGGAGACCACCCGCTCGATCCTCCAGCTGCTGCGCGACCTGAACCGGCAGCTGGGCCTCACCGTCCTGCTCATCACCCACGAGATGGACGTCGTGAAGTCGGTCTGCGACTCGGCCGCCCTGATGGAGAACGGTCGCATCGTCGAGTCCGGCACGGTCGGCGAGTTGCTCGCGACCCCCGGCTCCGAGCTGGCCGCCGCGCTCTTCCCCGTCGGGGGCGAGGCCACCGGCGAGGACCGGACCGTCATCGACGTCACCTTCCATGGCGAGGCCGCCACCCAGCCGGTCATCTCCCAGCTCTCCCGCACCTACAACATCGACATATCGATCCTCGGCGCCGCCATCGACACCGTCGGCGGCCTCCAGATCGGCCGGATGCGGATCGAACTGCCCGGCCGCTACGAGGACAACGTCGTGCCGGTCGGTTTCCTGCGCGAACAGGGTCTTCAGATCGACATCGTCGGTGCGCCCCAGCTGGTGAAGGAAGGTGCCAAGTGACCTGGTCCGAGATGCGGCCCCTGCTGGAGCAGGCGTGTTGGGACACCCTCTACATGGTCGGCTGGTCCACGCTCATCGCCGTCGTGGGCGGCCTTCCGCTCGGTGTCCTCCTGGTCCTCACCGACCGCGGCGGACTCCTCCAGAACGTCGTCGCGAACAAGGTCATCGGGCAGGTCGTGAACATCGCCCGCTCGATGCCGTTCATCATCCTGATGGTCGCTCTGATGGGCTTCACCCGCTCGATCACCGGGACGACCATCGGCCGCGAGGCCGCCATCGTGCCGCTCGCCATCGGCGCCATCCCCTTCTTCGCGCGCCTCGTCGAGACGGCTGTCCGCGAAGTGGACGGCGGGCTCGTGGAGGCCGTGCAGTCGATGGGCGGCAACACCTGGACGATCGTCCGCAAGGTTCTCGTCCCCGAGTCCCTGCCCTCGCTGATCGCCAGCACCACGACCACGATCGTCGCCCTCATCGGCTACTCCGCGATGGCCGGCACGGTCGGCGCCGGCGGCCTCGGCGACATCGCCATCCGCTACGGCTACCAGCGCTTCGAGACCCAGCTCATGTGGATCACCGTCGCGATCCTCGCCGTCGTCATCTCGGTCATCCAGTTCGCCGGCGACTACGCGGCCCGTTCGCTGCACCGCCGGGGCGGACGCTCCGGCCCGGCACCGAAACTGCGGCTGCTGAAGGCATCCACGGCGGACACCAAGACCGTCTGAGACACCCCCGATTTTCCCCGTGCACCCGTACGCGGGGTTCGCTGCACCCAAAAGGAAAGGCACTTTTCGTGCGTAACACCGCAAAGCTCACCACTGCCGTCCTCGCCGCCGGAGCCCTCACCTTCGGGCTCGGCGCCTGCGGGTCGTCCGGTTCGGACTCCGCCTCCGACACCAGCGGACCGCTGGTCGTCGCCGCGAGCCCCACCCCGCACGCCGAGATCCTGAACTACGTCAAGGAGAACCTGGCGAAGAAGGCGGGCCTCGACCTGGAGGTCAAGGAGTTCCAGGACTACATCGTGCCGAACACGGCGACCGAGGACGGCTCGGTGGACGCCAACTACTTCCAGAACCAGCCCTACCTCGACGACTTCAACAAGAAGCGCGGCACGCACATCGTGCCCGTCGTCACGGTGCATCTGGAACCGCTCGGCCTCTACTCCCACAAGGTGAAGAGCGCCGACGCCCTGAAGAGCGGCGCGACCGTCGCCGTCCCGAACGACGCCGTCAACGAGGCCCGCTCCCTCAAGCTGCTCGCCGCCAACGGGCTGATCACGCTCAAGGACGGCGCCGGCAGCGAAGCGACTCCGCAGGACATCGCCAAGAACCCGAAGAACCTCAAGTTCAAGGAGGTCGAGGCGGCCCAGACCGTGCGCTCCCTCGACGACGTGGACGCGGCGGTCGTCAACGGCAACTACGCCATCTCCGCCGACCTCAAGCCGGCCAAGGACGCCCTCGTCCTGGAGTCCGCGAAGAACAGCCCCTACGGCAACTTCCTCGCGGTCAAGGAGGGCAACGAGGACGACCCGCGCGTGAAGAAGCTCGCCAAGCTGCTCACCTCCGCCGAGGTCAAGAAGTTCATCCAGGACAAGTACGCCGGTTCCGTCATCGCGTCCTTCTGATCGGCGCAGGGCTACCGGCGCGTATACGACGTATCGCCACGCACGGGGTCCACTCCGTCACCAGGTGTGGGCCCCGTGATGCGGTTCGCTGCGTTCATGCTGCATGCTGGGCAGTTCAGCAGCCCTGCAGGTTTTCCGACGGTTACGGAGTGGCGCATGACTGGCACCTTCCCCAACATCTCCATCAGCACGGAGCGGTTGGTGCTGCGCCCTCTCGACGAGGACGACGTGCCCGCGCTGGCCGAGATGATGAACGACGAGCAGGTCGGGGCCTGGACCGACGTGCCCCAGCCCTACAGCGAGGAACAGGCGCGCGACTGGATCACGCAGTACGCGCCGACCGAACGGGAGACCGGCCGCGGGATCAACTTCGCCGTCACGGAGTTCCTCACCCAGCGCCTGGTCGGCATCGTCCAGCTCGCCAAGACCAACTGGCACGTGCGCTCCACGGAGTTGTCGTACATCATCGCTCCCTGGGCCCGCGGCGAGGGCTACGCCTCCGAGGCCGCGCTCGCCACCGCCCAGTGGCTGTTCACCGACCAGAAGTTCGAGCGGATCGAGCTACGCACGGCGGCCGACAACACCGCCTCCCAGCAGGTCGCCCAGAAGATCGGCTGTATCAGCGAGGGCGTCCTGAGAAACGCCTGCATAGCGCACGTCCGCGCCGAGGACGGCACCTGGAGCGACGTCCGCACCGACTTCATCGTGTGGAGCCTGCTGCCCGAGGACCTCGACGGAGCGGGCGACCAGCTGGCCGACACGGACGGCTTCACGACGTACTCCGACTGGAACTGACCGGATTCGAATCCAGGTCGGCGAAAGCGCTTCCGGGGCGCAGCGGGTACCCTCACGGAGCCGCCCGCGGGCCGCCCACCGACGACGCCTGCGCACACCCCCCTGGAGACTGAGAGACGATGGCCGACCGCGTCACGGTGATCGGCTGGGACGGCTCGCCGCTGACCGCCGCGGCACGCTCCGCCCTCAACGCCGCCACGCTGGTCGCGGGCGCCGCCCACCATCTGGCACTCCCCGAGGTGCCACCCGCCGCCGAACGCATCCGCCTCGGCAGCGTCGCCCTCGCCGCCCGCCGCATCACCGGCCACCGCGGCACCGCGGTCGTGCTCGCCGACGGCGATCCCGGATTCTTCGGAGTCGTACGCACCTTGCGCGCACCCGAGTTCGGCCTGGAGGTCGAGGTCGTCCCCGGCGTCTCCTCGGTCGCCGCCGCCTTCGCGCGCGCCGGTATGCCCTGGGACGACGCCCAGGTGGTCGTCGCCCACCGGCGCACCCTGCGACGCGCGGTGAACGTGTGCCGAGCCCACACCAAGGTCGCCGTCCTCACCTCGCCCGGCGCCGGCCCCGCCGAACTCGGCCTGCTGATGGAGGGCGTCCACCGCACCTTCGTCATCTGCGAGGAACTGGGCACCGACCGCGAACAGGTCACCGTCGTCACCTCCGACAAGGCCGCCGACCACACCTGGCGCGACCCGAACCTCGTCATCGTCATCGGCGGCACGGCCGCCGTGACGGAAGGCGGCGGATGGATCGCCGGCCGCGACCCGGCCGCCGCGCCGCGCGGCTGGACCCTGCCCGCCGAGGCCTACGGCGGCCTCATGGGCGAAGGCGAACTGGAACCGCTCCGCGCGGCCCAACTCGCCCGGCTGGGACCGCGCGTCGGCGACCTCGTGTGGGACATCGGCTGCGGCAGCGGCGCCTTCGCCATCGAGTCGGCCCGGGCCGGGGCGGCCGTCATCGCCGTCGACCGCGATCTCAGGGCCTGCGAGCGCACCGAGGCCAACGCGCGCGCCTTCGGACTCCAGGTCCAGATCGTCCCCGGCACCGCCCCGCACGTCCTGGAGAACCTGCCCGAACCGGACGTCGTCCGCGTCGGCGGCGGGGGAGTGGCCGTGGTCTCCGCCGTCGCCGACCGGCGTCCGCAGCGCATCGTCGCCCACGCGGCCACCCGCGACGAGGCCGAACTCGTCGGCCGGGACCTCACCGAACACGGCTACCGCGTCGAGTGTGCCCTCCTCCAGTCCGTCGAACTCGACACCCGGGCCTGGACGGAGACGGAACGCAGTGTCGCCTTCCTGCTCAGTGGGGTTCTCCCGGACCGTACGGTCTGACGCCGCCGGTCGCTGTTCCGCCGTCCCCGTGATCCTGTTGTCGTACTGCGCGCGGTAGGCTGGCCGACTGTTGTACCGCTCCTGGCTGCCCGGCATTCGTTCGTCAATGTCCGGAAAGCGCGCCCGTTTTGGGGTGGGTGTGGTACGGCAGAACCGGAGGACGCGCAACGTGGCGCAGTCCACAGCGGGCTGTCGCGGATCAACCTGTCGCGACGGGGAAACGGCCGGGACAATGCCAGTTAATGGCTTTGTCGTCTTTCTCGGCGGGCCGTTCGTGCCGCTGGGCACGCACGCTCGTTCTTCACTGCGGGGGCGGTCGGTGCGCCGTCCCCGGCGAGCTGGTCGTAGAAGCACTAACCGATGGGCGAGGGGTACGCATGACCGACACCGGCCAGGTCCCGGGCGAGGGGCTGCCGGAGAACGCAGGCATGGTGGAACAGCCGGGCGTCCCTGGTGCGTACACCTACCTCTCCGAGACCACCGCCGAGGACGAAGACCTGTTGCTGCTGCCGGGCGCCCAGAGCCCGTGGGGCAACGAGGTTGCCCCGCCCGCCCCGGAGCCCGTCGTCGAGACCGTCCACGAGCCGGGCCCGCACGAGATGTCCGGGCGCGACAGCGGAGCGCATGATCTGAGCGCCGTCCGCACGCCCCGGCCGCAGGCTCCCTCGATGCCGATCCCGCCCATCACGCCCCGTCGGCCGCTGCACCTCGGTCCGCCGATCCCCGACGCCTCCGCGAGCCCGGTCCGCTCCCTCGCCGACCGCGGCCCCGCGGGCGCACCGGTACGGCAGCCGGCCGCGGCCACGCCCGGCCCCGAGTACTTCGACGCGCCGCAGCCGCAGGGCGCGGTCCCGTGGGACGCCCCTGCCCAGGCCGCCGTCCAGACGCCGGTGAGCACGGTGGCCCCGGCTGCTGAAACGGTTGTTCCGGCCCAGGAGCCGGTGGGCGCCGCCCAGACCGCGGTGACCCCCCTCGCTTCCGAGTCGGAATCCGCGGGGCACGAAGCTCCCGAGGCCCCGGCGCCGGATGCCGTACCGGGCCCGGAGGCCGGGTACGTGCCGGAGCCGGCGCAGACTCCCGTCACCGAGACGGGTCAGATCCTGGCCGACGGTCCCGAGGCTGACGGAGTTCAGCCCGGGGGAGACGAGCCCGCATCCGTCGTACACGCCGACCTGGGCGGGGGGCAGATGCCGGGAGACGGCTCCCTGCCTGACGGTGTTGAGTTCGCTCCGGCTGCCGGTGCGGAGGTGCCCGCGGACCAGCTCCTGGCTGACGGGCCGGTGGCCGAGGCGGTCCCGGATTCCGGTGCCGCCGCCGAGCAGGCGCCGGACAGTGGCCCCGTCGTCGGTGCTCCGGAGGACGCGGTCGCCGTGCCGGACCCGGTCGACACCGCTGAGGCCGAGCCGACGCCTGCGCCCGAGGCCGTGCCTGCCGTGGAGACTTCCGCCGCGGCGGTTGCCGCCGACGCCACCACGCCGGTCGCCGGGGCCGAGTCCGGCACGGACGGACAGGACGCGGCAACCGCCGCCGCGCCGGAGGCCGTTGCCGTCCAGGAAGCGGTCGCTTCGGAAACGGTGACTGCCGAGGACGCCGAAACCGGCACGTCTCAGGAAACGGACGCGTCTCAGGAAACGGACGCCTCGCACGAAGCTGCCGTGGCTCCGGAAGCCGAAGCCGCCCTGGAGGAAGTCGCACCCCTCGTCGATGAAGCCGCCTCCGCGGCAACCCCGGAGACCGCCGAAGCCGTAACGCCCGAGGCACCCGTGGAGGCCGAGCAGGCCCCGCAGCCGGCGGATGCCGTCACCGCACCCGCCGAAGTCCTCTCCGCACCCGCGGCCGAGGCTCCCGAGCCAGTCGCCGTCGAGGAGGCAGTACCGGCGCCGGAGCGGATCCAGGAGCCCACCCCCGCTGCTCTGCCCGCCGAGACCCCGCAGGATCCCCACCTCGTCCCGCCGGCCCCGGACCTCGCCCAGTCCGCCCCACAGGGCCCCGTCGGAGGGCCGGCCGACGCCACCGCCCAGGAAGCGCCGGAGCCCCTCGTGGCGGACGTGGCCCACATCGACGTACAGACGATGGCCCCGGCGGCTCCGGCGGACGAGGTCCAGCCGTCGGACCCGGTCGCGCAGGAGGCGTTCCCGGCCGCCCCGGACCAGGCGCCGCAGGGCCCGCAGACGTCGGCGGCTCAGCCGCTCGCGGCGGAACTCGACGGTGCGCAGCCCCAGTTCGCGTACCCCAGCGCCGCAGAGGCCCCCGTCGTGCTGCCCGCCGGGGTCCCCTTGGAGCCCCGACCGGGCGAGCCCTTGGGCGAGTTCGTGCCGGTGGACGGCTCGGTGCCGACCACCCCGCACCTCGCGCCGACCCCGCCGCACCCGCTGTCGCTCCCCACGGACGACGCACAGCACCCCGTGGTCCCGGCCCCGCGTGAGGCGGGCGGAGACCCCGTACTCGCACAGCAGGCGGACGACCTGGACACCCGGGCGGCCGATCAGGAAGACCAAGAAGTCCAGCAAGTCCAGCAAACCCAGCAAGCCCAGCAAGCCCAGGAAGAAGTGAGCACGGCCGCCGTGGAAGAAGTACGACAGTCCACGGGCCCCGCCGCGCCCGCCTACGACGACGCCGAGCGCGAGGCCGTCCTCAAGGTCATGCGTGAGCGCCGCGACATCCGCAACGGCTTCCGCAGCGACCCGATCCCGCACGAGGTGCTGCTCCGTGTCCTGGAGGCCGCCCACACCGCGCCCTCCGTCGGCCACTCGCAGCCCTGGGACTTCGTCGTCATCCGCTCCGCCGAGACGCGCGCCGCGATGCAGGACCTGGCCCAGCGCCAGCGCGAGGCGTATGCCAAGTCGCTGCCCAAGGGCCGGGCCAAGCAGTTCAAGGAACTGAAGATCGAGGCCATCCTCGAGACCCCGGTGAACATCGTCGTCACCGCGGACCCGACCCGCGGCGGCCGCCACACCCTCGGCCGGCACACCCAGCCGCAGATGGCCCCGTACTCCGCGGCGCTCGCCGTGGAGAACCTGTGGCTCGCGGCCCGCGCCGAGGGGCTCGGCGTCGGCTGGGTCAGCTTCTTCGACGAGCGCGAGATGGTCCGCGTGCTCGGGCTCCCCGAGCACCTGGAGGTCATCGCCTACCTGTGCGTCGGGTACGTCGACGAGTTCCCGGACGAGCCCGAGCTGATGCAGGCCGGCTGGTCCAAGCGCCGCCCGCTGTCGTGGGTCGTGCACGAGGAGACGTACGGCCGCCGTGCCCTGCCCGGCGAGGAGCCGCACGACCTGCTCGGCGAGACCGTCGCCCAGATCCGCCCGCTGGACGCCAAGGCACTCGGCGAGGCCTGGGAGCGGCAGAAGCGGATGACCAAGCCGGCCGGCGCGCTCGGCATGCTGGAGATCATCTCCGCCCAGCTGGCCGGGCTTTCGCGGCAGTGCCCGCCGCCCATCCCGGAGCCCGCGGCTGTCGCGATCTTCGCCGGTGACCACGGCGTGCACGCCCAGGGCGTCACCCCCTGGCCGCAGGAGGTGACGGCCCAGATGGTCGCCAACTTCCTCGGCGGCGGCGCGGTCTGCAACGCCTTCGCCGCTCAGGTGGGCGCCGAGGTGTGTGTGGTGGACGTCGGCGTGGCGTCCGAACTCCCGGCCACTCCCGGCCTGTTGCCCCGCAAGGTCCGTGCCGGTACATCCGACATGACCACCGGTCCCGCGATGACCCGCGAGGAGGCCAAGCAGGCCATCGAAGTCGGCATCGAGACCGCGCGTGACCTGGTGGCCGCCGGCAACAAGGCGCTGCTCACGGGCGAGATGGGCATCGCGAACACCACCGCGTCCGCCGCCCTGATCTCGGTCTTCACGGGAACCGATCCCGCCGACGTGACCGGCCGCGGCACGGGCATCAACGACGAGACCCTGGCCCGCAAGACCGAGGTCGTGCGCCGCGCGATCGACCTCCACCAGCCGGACCCCGCGGACCCGATCGGCGTCCTGGCGGCGATCGGCGGCTTCGAACACGCGGCGATGGTGGGCCTGCTGCTGGGCGGCGCATCGCTCCGCACGCCGGTCATCCTGGACGGCGTCAGTGCGGGCGCCGCCGCCCTGGTGGCGCGCGCGATCGCCCCGGAGGTCCTCGCGGCCTGCATCGCGGGCCATCGCAGCGCGGAACCCGGCCACGTGGCCGCCCTGAACAAGCTCGGCCTGCGCCCCCTGGTCGACCTGGACCTCCGCCTCGGCGAGGGCACGGGCGCCCTGCTGGCCCTCCCGCTGGTCCAGAGCACGGCGCGGGCGATGCATGAGGTGGCGACCTTCGATTCCGCAGGGGTGACCGAGAAGTAGGCGCTGCGAGGGGGATCCGGGACGTGCTCCCCGGGTCCCCCTCGCACGTGGATCCGTGCCCGGCAACGACGCCCAGCCAACGGACACCTGAGCCGCCCACCCCGTCCACCCCGTAAAATCCGCACGTCAGGGCCACCGCACTGCCGTAAAGAGGAGCCGCACCCTCATGGCCGAAAACCCCGCCTACCCCGTAGGCCTCCGCCTCACCGGCCGCAAGGTCGTCGTCCTCGGCGGCGGCCAGGTGGCCCAGCGCCGTCTCCCGGCCCTGATCGCAGCGGGCGCGGACATCGTCCTGGTGTCCCCCTCGGCGACCCCCTCCGTGGAGGCGATGGCGGACACGGGCGAGATCACCTGGGCCCGGCGGCCTTACCAGGAAGGCGACCTGGAGGACGCCTGGTACGCCCTGATCGCCACCGGCGACACGGAGGCGAACACCCGTGCCTCGGCCGAAGCGGAGCGCCACCGCGTCTGGTGCGTCCGTTCCGACGACGCCGACGCCGCCACCGCCTGGACCCCGGCGACGGGCCACAGCGAGGGCGTCACGGTCGCCGTGCTCACGACGAACGCGAAGGGCCGGGACCCCCGGCACACGGCGGCCATCCGGGACGCGGTCGTCGAGGGCCTCCGCGACGGCACCCTCGTCGCCCCCCACCACCGCACCCGCACCCCCGGCGTCGCTCTCGTCGGCGGCGGTCCCGGCGACCCCGACCTGATCACGGTCCGCGGCCGCCGCCTCCTCGCCGAGGCCGACGTCGTCATCGCCGACCGCCTCGGCCCCCGCGACCTCCTCGCCGAGCTCCCGCCGCACGTCGAGGTCATCGACGCGGCGAAGATCCCGTACGGCCGTTTCATGGCCCAGGAGGCCATCAACAACGCCCTGATCGAGCACGCCAAGCAGGGCAGGTCGGTCGTACGGCTGAAGGGCGGGGACCCCTATGTCTTCGGCCGGGGCATGGAGGAGCTGCACGCCCTCGCCGAGGCCGGCATCCCCTGCACCGTCGTCCCCGGCATCTCCAGCTCGATCTCGGTCCCGGGCGCGGCCGGCATCCCGGTCACCCACCGGGGCGTGGCTCACGAATTCACGGTGGTCAGCGGCCATGTCGCCCCTGACGACGAGCGTTCCCTGGTCGACTGGCCCTCGCTCGCCAAGCTCACCGGCACCCTCGTGATCCTCATGGGCGTCGACAAGATCGGCCGGATCGCCGAGACCCTGGTGGCCCACGGCAAGTCGCCCGACACCCCGGTCGCCCTGGTCCAGGAGGGCACGACGGCCGCCCAGCGCCGGGTCGACGCCACTCTGGCAACGGTCGGTGAGGTGGTCGTCGCCGAGGAGGTGAAGCCTCCGGCCGTCATCGTCGTCGGCGAGGTCGTCACCGTAGGACCGCGGACGGCGGAGCCCTCGGAGTAACCCGGGGTAACACAACCTGTTCCCAGCCGTTGGCACCGCTCCCCGGACAAGGCAGTATCACCCTGTGGCCGATCTCATCACCGTCGAGGACCCCGACGACCCGCGCCTGCACGACTACACGGGCCTGACCGACGTCGAACTGCGGCGCAAACGCGAGCCGGCCGAGGGCCTGTTCATCGCCGAGGGCGAGAAGGTCATCCGCCGGGCGAAGGACGCGGGCTACGAGATGCGCTCCATGCTGCTCTCCGCGAAGTGGGTCGACGTCATGCGTGACGTCATCGACGAACTCCCGGCCCCGGTCTACGCCGTCAGCCCGGAGCTCGCCGAACAGGTCACCGGCTACCACGTGCACCGCGGCGCGCTCGCCTCCATGCAGCGCAAACCCCTGCCCACGGCGGCCGAGTTGCTCCAGACCGCCCGCCGCGTGGTGGTGATGGAGTCGGTCAACGACCACACCAACATCGGCGCGATCTTCCGCTCGGCGGCGGCGCTGGGCATGGACGCGGTGCTGCTGTCGCCCGACTGCGCCGACCCCCTGTACCGCCGCAGCGTCAAGGTCTCGATGGGCGCGGTCTTCTCCGTCCCCTACGCCCGCCTCGAGTCCTGGCCCAAGGGCCTGGACTCGGTCCGCGAGGCCGGCTTCACCCTCCTCGCCCTCACCCCCGACGCCAAGGCCAAGACCCTCGACGAGGCCGCCCCGCACAAGATGGACCGGGTCGCGCTGATGCTCGGCGCCGAGGGCGACGGCCTGACCACCCAGGCCCTGGTCGCCGCCGACGAATGGGTCCGCATCCCGATGGCCCACGGCGTCGATTCCCTCAACGTGGGCGCGGCGGCCGCGGTCGCCTTCTACGCGGTGGCCACGGGGCGCCCACAGGGCTGAGCCGCGGGTCGGGCCAGATCCGCCCAGGGCGCTTACCCCTGACGGCGATCCCGGCGAAGCACTCAGTCCGTCCCGCCGCCGACCAACTGCGGCGGTTCCTGGGGCGGCGGCGCGTGCACCTGTCCCTGCCGCTGTTCCCGTACGACACCGCTGTCGCCGCCGAGTCCGCGCGGCGGCCCCTGGCAGCCCTGGGCCGCGGCGATGCCCAGGGCCACGAGCAGCGTCACCACGACGAACACGAACAGTCGTTGACGCAGGAGACGGGGGTTGGCGGGCCGCAGTCCCGTCTTGGTGTTCCTGGGGGAGGGTCGACCGGTACCGCTGCGCTGACCGGGGCGGTTTCCGCTGCCGGACCGGGTCGTGTTCCGCGAGGAGGCCGGGGTGGACCGGGGGCCGGGGCGGGAGGAGGGCACGCCGTTGCCACGCGGGGTGCTGCCGCCGCGTGACGGAGTCCCGCCGCGCGCGGGAGCCTGGCCCCGGACCTGCCCGGAACCGCGGGCCGGAGGGGTTCCCTGAGAGCTGGGATTGCTCGGCGGACCCTGGGGGCGTCGTTGGGCGGCCCGCTCGGGGTAGGTGTCGGCGATGCGCCCGGTGGGCCGGTCCGCCTCGCCGGCGCGCGGGGCGGGCGGCCGTAGATCCGGCAGGCCCTGTGCCTCGCGGGCCGCGATCTCCTTGAGCCGCAGCGACAGTTGGAGCGTGCTCGGCCGCTCCTCGGGGTCCTTCGCCAGACAGGCGCGGATGAGGGGGGCCACCGCGTCGGGCACGCCGTGCAGCTGCGCCTCCTCGTGGACCACGCGGTACAGCATCACCTCGGAACTGCCGTGTCCGAAGGGCGAGTCACCCATCGAGGCGTACGCCAGGGTCGCGCCCAGGGAGAACACGTCGGTGGCCGGCGTCACCGCGGCGCCGCGCACCTGCTCGGGCGCGAGGAAGCCGGGGGAGCCGACGGCGGTGCCGACATGGGTGAGGGTGGAGGCTCCGGTCGCCCAGGCGATACCGAAGTCGATGATCCGCGGGCCCTTGGGCGACAGAAGGATGTTCGACGGCTTGAGGTCGCGGTGCACCACCCCCGCCTCGTGCACGGCGACGAGCCCCTCCGAGAGGGCGGCTCCGATGGCGGCGACCTCGGCCGCGCCCAGGGAACCCTCGTCGGCGACCTTGTCGTGGAGGGAGGGGCCGGGGACGTACTGGGTGGCGAACCACGGACGGTCTGCTTCCAGGTCCGCCGCCACGAGCCGGGCGGTGCAGCCGCCGCGGATCCGTCGCGCGGCGGAGACCTCGCGCGCGAAACGCGACCGGAACTCCTGATCCTCCGCGAGATCGGGCCGGATGACCTTCAGCGCGACCCGCTGCCCCTTGCGGTCGGAGCCCAGGTAGACGACGCCCATTCCGCCCGCGCCGAGCCGTCTGTGAAGTTTGAACGAGCCGACGACGCGCGGGTCCTCGCGCCTCAGGCGCATCATCGCCATGTTCATCCCCGCTGCCCGGTCCGTGTGACGAGCCACAGCTTACGTTTCCGCGGGCCGCCGCGCGCAGAGGCCGCGCCCTCTCGTCCCGATGGATTGTCAGTGCCGGGTGGGAGACTTGAGGAGTGGTCAGGGAGCCGGAGGGCGGGCGGACTTCGGCGCGGATGTGATCCCAACCACCCGTCGCAGAAGGGGGATTGAATCCGTGAAGGGTGATCGCGTGGAGATAGTCGTGGACGCAGGGGACACGACGCGCACATACGAGGTGGTGGCGAGCAGGGCGGGCCGCCGGGTGGAGACGGCGGTACGGCGAGGTGTCGTGGAAGTGAGCGAAGTCACGCGGAACGGATCGGTGGTGCGGACGGCCCGGTTCATGGCGACCCGGGTGCTCGCTCTGGTGGAGCAGCCGGTGCCGCGTGAGGACGGCTCGGAGAAAGCCGGACAGACCGGACGACCCCTCGGGGAAGACCCGGAGACCTAGGTCCCCGTCTCCACCCACGGGAGTACTCCGCTGGTCATGGCTCATCCTCGGGGAGGCCCGGCAATCGGTACGAGGGCATGACGTGCGGAGAGCCCCTGACGCCTAGATTTGAGGTCAAGCGGCGGGTGCAGCACTCGTCCCCCGAGGTCAGACACCCGCCGCTGCCAACCACAACAGAACGGTCAGGAGAGGGACCATGGCTCTTACGGCACCGCGGACACTGTCCCGCACATCCAAAACCCGCCGTACGGGCCGCCGTCACCCGCTGGTGGCGACGCTCATGGCCCTTCCTCTGGCGGTCCTGCTCCTCGTCGTCTTCGACGGCTGGGAGACAGTGACCACACAGGCGTCGTCCGTGGGAGTGATGCTGGGGCGCTGAGCGGCGACCCCAGGCCCGGAAGAGCGGTCCGGGCGGGGACATCAACCCATGAAACCCCGTGGGGACGGGGGTGCGGCGGACGGCAAAATGCCGGCGCAGCTGGGGAGCTGCGCCGGCATTGCTTTGCCCTCGGCGGTTGAACGGAATGCCTGTACGGGCTCGCGTACCGCCTGCGGCCGCGGGCGTATCCGTCCTCAGTCCGGCGGCTGTCCCTCCAGCGGACACCGACCACTGAGGGCGGACACCCTCACCCCGTTCCCCTTCACGCCGCACGGCCCGTCGTTGCGCGGGGCGCGATCCGTCCGACGCACGGGGCGGCGAACGGTCCGTCCTGGAGCGTGAGGTGGGGATGGGCCCATCGTGGCGCTGAGGTGGGGACCGGTCCGTCGTCGCGCGGTGCGGCGAACGGCCCGTCGTGGCGCGGGTGACTGCAACTCCCCAGGGGCGCGGGGAACTGCGCGACCAGCCCCCACCGGCCTGCAGACGCGCAAGGACCGGCGTGGCAATCCCGTAGCCGCCCGGTCCAGTTCCAGCGCAGCTGCCCGCGGGGAACTGTGCGACCAGCCACAACGCACCCGCACCCGCACCCGTCCAAGGCCCCATCGAGGCACCCCCACAGGCGCCCGGTCCAGGCCCAGCGCAGCTGCCCGCGGGGAACTGTGCGACCAGCCACAACGCACCCGCACCCGCACCCGTCCAAGGCCCCATCGAGGCACCCCCACAGGCGCCCGGCTCAAGCCCAGCGCAGCGGCCGCGTACGCTCGCGAACAGACCAGCCCGCCGCCCAGGGAGCCCCGTGACCACCCACCCCCTGCTCACCGAGCTCACCCTCAGAGCCAGAAACGAGGCCCACTCCCGCGAGCGGTCGGCGTGCCCCTGCGGAGCGACAACCCTCGCCGACCGCCCAGACGCCACAGTCGTCCGGCACGCGGACACCGTCGCGAAGGCCCACGCCCCCGACACCGCCCCCGCCGACCTGACCCCCCGCCTCGCCACAGCCGCCCACCTCCCCGGCATCCTCCTGCCCCCACTCGGCAGGACCCCCGTCGACCTGCACGGCAGACTCGTCACCTTCTGGCCGTACGGCGAACCCGTGGACCCGGAGAGCCCCGACGCCGCCCCCTGGGAAGCCGCCGCCACCCTCCTCGCCCGCCTCCACCGCACCCCCGCCCCACCCGGCCTGCCCTCCATGCGCGGCCCCGTCAAAGCAGCCCTCGCCGTGGCCCGCCTCCTCGCCTCCACCCGCCAAAGGCACGCCGTCCCCGTCCTCCGCGCCTGGCGCACCCTCCCCGCCTGGGCCCGCGCCGAGACCCCCATGTCCGACACGACGACCCTCTGCCACGGTGACCTCCACCTCGGTCAACTCGTCCGCCACCCCGCCCCCGACGGCCCCTGGCACCTCATCGACGTCGACGATCTCGGCGTAGGGGAACCCGCCTGGGACCTCGCCCGCCCCGCCGCCTGGTACGCCTGCGGCCTGCTGTCGCCCGACGACTGGTCCCGTTTCCTCGGCGCCTACCGAGCGGCAGGCGGCCCCGCGGTCCCCCCCGACGGCGACCCCTGGCCGGCCCTGGACGTCGCCGCCCGCGCGCTCACCGTGCAGACGGCGGCCCGGGCGATCGCCAAGGCGACCGAGGCGGACCGTGCGCTGGACGACGTGGAGCAGGCGGTCGTCGACGCCTGTGAGCGAATGGGTTCTGCCCCGCCGCAGTTGGCGGGCGGTTTCGCGAAGTAGGGTGCAACCGACCAGGGCCGGACGGAGTCTGTCCTGGCGTAACGCGAAGCAGGACCAACGGGCGAGGAGTTGAGCCGACGATGCAGTGTCCGAAGTGTCACGCACCGATGCACACCTACAACCGCAACGGTGTCCAGATCGAGCAGTGCAGCGGCTGCCGCGGGATCTTTCTCGACTACGGCGAGCTGGAGGCGCTGACCCGTATGGAGTCCCAGTGGGGCGGCGGCCCCGCCGTTCCACCGCCCCCGGCTGCTCCGCAGTACCCTGCCGCTCCCGGCGCTCCGGCCTGGGGCGCGCCGCAGCACGGAGGCGGTCACTACGGCGGCCACGGTGGTCAGCACGGCGGTCACCACCGCAACCGCGGCTTCGGCCACATGCTGTTCTCCAGCTGACCGGGCAACGAGGAAGCCCCCGGCCGCAGGGCCGGGGGCTTCGGTGTGTGCGCGATACTGGGATTGAACCAGTGACCTCTTCCGTGTCAGGGAAGCGCTCTCCCGCTGAGCTAATCGCGCGGGAACCACGATCAAGATCGTGAATACTGCGTGCGCGATACTGGGATTGAACCAGTGACCTCTTCCGTGTCAGGGAAGCGCTCTCCCGCTGAGCTAATCGCGCGGGTCAGACCTTCGATGATCTTCCGAAGATCCAGTGGACGATACTGGGATTGAACCAGTGACCTCTTCCGTGTCAGGGAAGCGCTCTCCCGCTGAGCTAATCGTCCTTGGAGGTGGAGACGGGATTTGAACCCGTGTAGACGGCTTTGCAGGCCGTTGCCTCGCCTCTCGGCCACTCCACCAGGAGTGCAGGGGCTCGGGAAGATCCCCTGTTTCCATCGAGCGGACGACGAGGCTCGAACTCGCGACCTCAACCTTGGCAAGGTTGCGCTCTACCAACTGAGCTACGTCCGCTTGTCGTTTCGTTCCGCTCGCGCGGCCCGGCGACGAGTTGAACTCTAGCGGATTCCGGGGCCAGTACAAAAACGCGTTTGCGCAGCGTGCTGCGGTGCGCATGTCGACGTACGTGGTCAGGGCGGCCTGAGGGACATGGCCAGGTCACCCGCAGGACACCCGCCATAGACTCGACAGCGTGCTCGACCTCGCTCCTCTCGCCCGTTTCGGCGACCGCGTCGCCACCGGTCTCCTCGATGTCACCAGCGATCCCGCGGCTCTGGACTCCACCGGCTTCTGGGCTGTCGCCGCGGACTTCGAGGGCGGTCTGACCTGCGCCCGCTTCGCCGACGTTCGCCAGGAGCCGGTGCCCGAGCCGCGGCCGGGAGCGTGGCGAGGGCCCCTGGGTGGTGACTGGACGTCATCGCTGGATCGCGCTGCGTACATGGAGGGTGTACGGCGGATACGTGCGCACATCGCCACCGGCGAGGTCTACCAGGCCAACCTCTGCCGTGTGCTCACCGCGCCCCTCGCACCCGGTGCCGACGTGGACGCGCTGACCGCGCTGCTGGCCCGCGGCAACCCGGCGCCCTATGCAGGAACGATCCGGCTGCCCGGACACGGGGTCGAGATCGCCACCGCCTCCCCCGAACTGTTCCTGCGTCGGGAGGGCCGGATCGTGGAGTCGGGGCCGATCAAGGGGACCGGGCGGACCGAGGACGATCTGCTGGCCAAGGACTACGCCGAGAACGTGATGATCGTGGACCTGGTCCGCAATGACCTCGGGCGGGTGTGTGCCACGGGCAGCGTCACCGTTCCCGATCTGTGCGCCGTGGAGAAGCACCCCGGTCTCGTCCACCTCGTGTCGACCGTGCGGGGCGAGCTGCGCGAGGGCGCCGGCTGGGCCGAGCTGCTCGACGCCGCCTTCCCGCCCGGCTCGGTCACCGGCGCGCCCAAGTCCAGCGCCCTGCGGATCATCGACGCCCTCGAGACCGCGCCCAGGGGGCCGTACTGCGGAGGCGTCGGCTGGGTCGACGCCGACCGGGGTACCGGGGAGCTGGCCGTCGGCATCCGCACCTTCTGGATCGACCGCGCCGAGGGAGTGCTGCGCTTCGGCACCGGCGCCGGCATCACCTGGGGGTCCGACCCCGAGGGGGAGTGGCGGGAGACCGAGCTGAAGGCGTCCCGGCTGCTCGCGGTAGCGTCGGGGACGTACGAGGTGACTGGAGGGACCCTTACGTGAAGATCTGGCTCGACGGCGGGCTGCAGGACACCGCGACCGCCCGCGTCTCCGTCTTCGATCACGGGCTGACCGTGGGCGACGGCATCTTCGAGACGCTGAAAGCGGTGGACGGCCGCCCCTTCGCCCTCACCCGGCATCTCGACCGGCTGACCCTGTCGGCGCGGGGCCTGGGGCTGCCCGACCCCGATCACGACGAGATCCGCCGCGCCTGTGCCGCCGTACTCGAAGCGAACCCCGTGCCGCTCGGGCGGCTGCGCATCACGTACACCGGTGGCCATGGTCCTCTTGGCTCCGACCGGGGAGAGCACGGGCCGACCCTGGTGGTCGCCCTCGGCGAGTCCGCCCCGCGACCCGACTCCACGGCCGTGATCACCGTCCCGTGGACCCGCAACGAGCGCGGCGCTCTCACCGGGCTCAAGACCACCTCGTACGCCGAGAACGTCGTCGCACTCGCACGCGCGCGTGCGGACGGCGCTTCCGAGGCGCTGTTCGCCAACACGGTCGGGCAGCTGTGCGAGGGCACCGGGTCGAACGTCTTCGTCGTGCTCGACGGTGAGATCCACACACCGCCGCTCGCCTCCGGCTGCCTCGCGGGCATCACGCGCGCGTTGACCGTGCAATGGACCGGAGCCAAGGAGACCGACCTGCCGCTCGACGTCCTGGAACGGGCTGACGAGGTCTTCCTCACCTCGACTCTGCGGGACGTCCAGGCCGTCCATCGCGTCGATGCGCGCGAACTGCCGGGCGCGCCCGGCCCGGTGACCGCGAAGGCCATGCGCATCTTCGAGGAGCGGGCCGGGCACGACCTCGATCCGTAAAGCCCCGGATATTGGGCTGACCGGGCGCGCGGCAGCGGGTAGAACTCCGGTGATGACCACCACCCTGCGGCCGACCGAGCCGCTTCAGCGCGGCTCCGACGGGGCGCTGTCCCGCCACTACACGGTGTGCGTGAACAGCCGTCCCGTCGGGGCGATACACCTCGCGACCCATCCGAGCTTCGGGCCGGCCGTGGCCCAGATCCGCGATCTGCGCATCGAGGAACCCGACCGCAGGCGCGGCCGGGGCACGGTCGCCGCGCTCGCCGCCGAGGAGGTGGCGCGGGGCTGGGGCTGCGGGCAGCTGGAGATCAGGGTCCCCGCCGACGCCGAGCCCGCGCTGCGGCTCGCCACCATGCTCGGATACGTCCATCGCAACCGCGGTATGGAAAAGCGGCTCGGCGCCGCCGCGCCCGAACTGCCCGCGGGCAGTCGCGGCAGACCCATGACGGAGGCCGAGTTCGGGTCGTGGGCGGAGCGCGGCGTCGCGGAGTACACCCGGGACTGGGCCGACCGCGGGGTGCCCGAGACCGAGGCGAGGGCGAGGTCGGAGAGGGACAACGAACAGTTGACGGAGCGCGGCCTCGCGACCGAGAACGCGCTGTTCAGCGTGCTGGAGCACGACGGGATCCGGGTCGGCGTCCTGTGGGTGGAGTTCATCGGCGACAAGGCGTTCGTCTACGACGTCGCGACCGAGGAGGCCTTCCGGGGCCGTGGGCACGGCCGTTCTCTGATGCTGCTGGCCGAGGCCCAGGTGATCGCCTCCGGCAGACGGGTCCTGGGCCTCAACGTCTTCGCGGGCAACGCACCGGCGGAGCGGCTGTACGAGTCGCTGGGCTACGAGACGGTGGGTTACTCGATGTACAAGAGCCTGTTCTGAGGCCGGCTCACTCCTGCCCGGCGAGCAGCCGGTCCGCGATCTGTTCGATCCGCTCGCGCAGCCCTTCCTGGCTCTTGCCGCCGTCGAGACGCTCGCCGTCGATGACATACGTCGGGGTCCCGCTCACGCCGATCGCCTTGCCCTCGGCCTGGTCGGCGTCCACGATCAGGATGTGCCGGCCGTCGATCAGCGCGGTGTCGAACTCCTCGGCGTCGAGCCCCAGTTCACGGGCGACCTCGACCAGGAAGGGTTCTCCCGCACGGTCCAGCTGCTCCACCCGCCCCAGCACGACCTCGACGAACTCCCAGCCGCTGCCCTGCTCCAGTGCCTCCTCGGCGGCCTGCGCGGCGGCGAAGGAGTGCTTGTTCTTCTCCAGCGGGAAGTGCCGCAGCCGCAGCTCCAGACGGTCGCCGTAACGGGCACGCAGGGCCCGGACATCGTCCAGCGCGGCACGGCAGTCCGGGCACTGCAGGTCGCACCAGACATCGAGAACGGGCACGGCCGGACGGACGGGGGAGGGGTCGCTCATGGGCCCAGTCTCCCAGCTCCGGGCCACCCGTCCGAATCGACCCCGGTCGTCCACGACGGCATCCGCCTGCTTCGTCGGTACGACCCCGACCGGCACCTCGGGAGGAGGTGACCCGGAGATGTCCCTGATGTCCTGCCGGGGCATGGCCCGGCGGGGGTCGGCAGGTGCAGGATGGATAGGGACGAAGCGGCACGTTGCCGATCGAGCACCGCCTGGAGGACCGGATGATTGCCGAGACCGTCTGTTCCGCCGTCGCCGC
Source organism: Streptomyces canus (assembly GCF_030816965.1). Classification (NCBI taxonomy): domain Bacteria; kingdom Bacillati; phylum Actinomycetota; class Actinomycetes; order Kitasatosporales; family Streptomycetaceae; genus Streptomyces; species Streptomyces canus. The sequence continues at coordinate 1,877,402 of NZ_JAUSYQ010000002.1, read as the reverse complement.
GGCCGGCCTGGGCATCGCGGCGGTCACCGCGTACCGGAAGCGTTTCCTCGCGGCCACCCGTATCGCCGCCTACTCCCTTGTCCCGCTCGGCCTGGTGATGACCGGCGTCGTCGACTGGATCGCGGACACCGCCTTCAGCCCGACGGCCTGGGCGGGCTTCTGTGTGCTCGGTCTGTCGTGGGTGCTGTTCTCGACCACGCGCGCGGTGGAGCGCCGCCGCGGCGGCACCCGCAAGGAGCGCAAGGCGGCCCGCGGCGCCCAGCAGGAGGCCGTGGCTCCCGCGGCCTCGGCACCCTCGCTCGGCCCGGCCGTCCGCACCCCGGCAGCCCGCCCCGCGGGCAAGCCCCGGGCCACCGAGTCCGCCACGGACGACTTCAGTGACATCGAGGCCATCCTGAAGAAGCACGGCATATGACGGTCGCGTGGGTGAACTGAAACGTTCGCAGGAGGATCCGCACCCGTCCAGAAGCGATCACGACTCGAAACGGACATCACGGAATCCGGCGAACTCCCGCGCATTCCGGGCGTGTTGATCGCGCCGGGGATGTCGACTGCGCCATCATCGCCGCGAGATGCTGGACACCGAACAGAGCGACCCCGCGCCGCCGCAGGACGAGCCGCGTGGATGCCTTTTCGCCCTTTCCCAGCCACCGCTGATGATCTTCCTTGCGGTGATCGGGTGTCTGCTGCTCATGGCTGCGCTGCACGACCTGCTGCTGCTCTGAGCCGTACCCGTGGGTCCCCGGCGCCACCCGCCGGGGACCACGTCGACCGCCCTGCCAGGGCCCAGCCCGGCCGCCCGGCCTCAGCCCGCGGCCTCCTTGCGCCGCGCCCGGTACGCGGCCACATGCAGACGGTTTCCGCAGGTCCGGCTGTCGCAGTAGCGCCGTGAGCGGTTGCGGGACAGGTCGACGAAGGCCCGTCGGCAGTCGGGCGCCTCACAGCGCCGCAGTCGCTCCTGTTCTCCGGCCACCACGAAGAACGCCAGCGCCATCCCGCAGTCGGCCGCCAGGTGGTCGGCGACGGAGGCGCCCGGCGCGAAGTAGTGCACATGCCAGTCGTAGCCGTCGTGATCCGTGAGCTGGGGAGTGGTGCCCGCGGCGGCGACCAGATCGTTGATCAGCGCGGCGGCGGTCCGGGCGTCCGGGGCGGCGAAGACCGAGGCGAACCGGCCGCGGATCTTGCGCACGGCGGACAGATCGAACTCCGAGAGCACCCCGACACCACTGATCTCGTGGTTTCGTACGAAATCCTCGAGCGCCGCGACGTCCGGCAGTCCCTCCGGCGCCGCGTCGTCCTCCGGTGCGGTGTTCACCAGATCGACCACGGTGTCGAGGGCGCACCGGGTGTCGTGGGTGATCAGCACGATTCGCTCCCTGGCCTGGGGGTCGGGCGAATGCCCGCCGATGCTGGCCGATGGTAGTGGCTCGCCGGGCCCCGGTGACGGGTAGCACGACAGGCGCCGTGGCTGCGGAGCGCTCCGCAGCCACGGCGCCAGTCGTTCCCTATCCGGTTGTACCTGCCCGAGCCGTCTCCCCGAGTGGACGGCGCCGGGCGGCTCTGTGGGACCTCGCCCCTAGCTTTCCGCCAGGATGTGCGAGAGCTCCTGATCCAGATCGAAGTGCCGGTGCTCCGTGCCCGGGGGCACGGCGGCGTCCGTCCGCTTCAGGAACGATTCCAGGGCCCGCGCCGGGGCCTCGAGCAGTGCCTCGCCTTCAGGGGAGCTCAGGGCGATGCAGACGACGCCCTGACCGTGACTGCGCGACGGCCAGACTCGGACGTCGCCGGTTCCGGTGGGCCGGTGGAGGCCCTCCGCGAGGAGGTCGCGGGCGAACACCCACTCGACGGTTTCCTCGGCTCCGGTGTGGAAGGTGGCGTGCACGGCGTAGGGGTCGGCCGTGTCGTACCGCAGGCCTGCGGGGACAGGCAGGGAGGACTCGCTCGACACAACGAGGCGCAGGTGCAGCTCGCAGCTGACCGTGGTGTTCATAAGCGCCAGGGCCTTTCGCTCAGTGTGCGCTCGGGGATTCGCACGTCGGCGAAATCGACATGCCACCTACGGTGCCGTTGTAAACCCCTCTGAGTGTTTTGCGTGCCTTTATGTAACTCTTCCGGCCGAGCGCGTCTTCGAGAGGTACGACCATTCCGGTGACTGGTTTCTCTCGGGTAGGGTTTGGCTGTATGAATACGGGGAGTGACGAGCCGGGCGAGGTCGCCGTGTCAGCGGACGAGGGGACCGGCGAGAAGACGGACGAGACGAAGGACGGGCAGGGGCTCGGCTCACGGGCGCCGGAGTTCGTCAAGGCGCGTCGCCTGTTGCATCTGAGCTGGCAGGTCCTCATCTTTGTCATCGGCCTGGCGGTCGTGGTGGCGGGCATCATCATGCTGCCGCTGCCCGGACCCGGGTGGGTCGTGATCTTCGGCGGCATGGCGATCTGGGCGACCGAGTTCGTCTGGGCCCAGCTCGTGCTCCGCTGGACCAAGCGCAAGGTGACCGAGGCGGCCCAGCGCGCCCTCGATCCCAAGGTGCGGCGGCGCAACATCATCCTGACGGCGATCGGCCTGGTGATCGTGGCCGCGATCCTGGCGGTCTACCTCTGGAAGTTCGGCTTCGAGATGCCCTGGAACATCAAGAACCAGTGAGCCGCCCGGGTGCCCAGGCTGTCACCGCTGGTCACGGGCACCCTCTGACATGGGGTAATCTTCTTCCTGCGTCCGGGCGATTAGCTCAGTGGGAGAGCGCTTCGTTCACACCGAAGAGGTCACTGGTTCGAACCCAGTATCGCCCACCCGGATCGACGGCCCGTCTGCGAGAACGCGGACGGGCCGTCGGCGCGTCCGGGGGCTGCCGGCTCCGCCCGCGTGACCGTCCGCAGCGACGCCTTCCCGCCGCCCTACTTTTTCGGCCGCCCGCCGATCTCGTACGGCGGCGTGCGCCCCGTTCGACAGGTCGATCCCATGTCTCTCACCTGGGCAGTCGTCAGTTCCCGGACGCCGCCCGACTGTTGGAGGCGCGCCGACCTCTCACCACAGTCAGAAGAAATTCCTGTCCGAATCATTGACGCACCCCCGGGCCCTCCGTAGCTTGTGCCAGCAAGCGCTTACTTGAAACGATTCATGCAGGCGGCGACGCTGCGGGGAGGGGCTCGACTGTGGGAACCGGCAGGAATGTTGAGAGGCGAACGATCCTGAAGGCGGCCGGGGCTACAGCGGCGACGCTGGGGCTGGCCGCGACGACGGGGTGCGGAGGTGACAGCGACAGTTCCGGAGACGGGACTGTGACACTCCGTTACGCGTGGTGGGGTGGCGAGCCGCGCACCATCGCCATCAAGAAGACGATCGCGCTCTTCGAGAAGAAGTACCCGAAGATCAAGATCAAGCCTGAATTCACCGACTACGAAGCGTTCTGGGAGAAGTTCCAGACCCAGGCCTCCGGCGGGAATCCGCCGGACGTTTTCCAGAACGCGGTCGGTTTCCTGCGCAAGTACGACAAGCGCGGTGTTCTGCTGGATCTCAAGTCGCAGGCGGACGCCGGGAATCTGAGCCTGGACAACTTCCGCAACGGCGTTCTGGCGAACGGTCAGGTCGACGGCAAGCAGATCGCCATTCCGGTCGGCGCCAACACCATGGCGCTCGTCATCGACCTCAAGGCATTCAAGAAGGCGGGCGTCGAAGCGAAGTTCGGCTGGACCTGGGATGAGTACTTCGCCGCGCTCCAGACGATCCAGGACAAGCTGAAGATCGCCGGTGACACCGGGTACTTCAGCATCATGTACCTCTACGACCTGTATCTGCGTCAGAACGGGAAGGCCTTCTTCACCGACTCCGATCTCGGTTTCACCGAGGACGACCTGACGCAGTGGTGGACGGACGGCTACAAGCGCGTGAAGTCCGGGCTCGTCGCCGACCCGAAGAAGATCGAGCAGGTCAAGCCCAAGTCCGGTCTCTCGGCGGGCCTCGCCGCGTCCGAGTTCACCTGGGACAACTTCTCCATCCGCTACGAGGGCGAGGGCGAGTCGGACTACGGGCTCGCGCCGATCCCCACCACGGACGGCAAGCAGACCGGCCAGTACCTCGGCTCGCTGATGCTCAGCGGCTTCTCCGGGACCAAGCACCCCAAGGAGGTCGCCCAGTTCATCAGCTTCATGGTCCACGACCCCGAGGTCGGCAAGATCATGGGCTACGACCGCGGCATCCTCGCCACCACCGAGCAGTACGACGCCTTCAAGCCGGCCGACGCCCAGAACAAGGGTGTCGCGGCCTACGAGGACGAGGTCGCCAAGGCGGGCGTGCTCGGAAAGATCACCCCGCACCCGTCCGGCGCCGACGTCATCGAGGCGGCGTTCCTGCGCCTCGGCGGTGAGGTCGCCCAGGGCAAGTCCAAGCCGGCCGACGCCGCCAAGGCGCTGTTCAGCGAGGCGAAGGCCGCGTTCGCGGGCTGAGGGGACGTACCACCATGACGCTCGTCAAGGAAGCGCCCGTGCGCCCGGCCGGGAAGCGGCCCGCCGCTCCCGCCGCCGGGCGGCGCGGGCGGCGCCGCGAGAACCTCGCCGGCTATCTCTTCATGTCGCCGTGGATCGCGGGTTTCCTGCTGCTCACGGCGGGGCCGATGATCGCGTCGCTGTACTACGCGTTCACCCGGTACAACCTGTTCACGCCGCCCGAGTGGGTGGGCTTCGACAACTTCACGACGATGTTCCACGACCCGCGCTGGCAGAAGTCGGTGGAGGTCACGCTCAAGTACGTGGTCGTTGCCACTCCGCTGAAGCTGCTGCTCGCGCTCGGCGTCGCGCTGCTGCTCGCGCAGAGCCGGCGCGGGCAGGGCCTGTACCGGGCCGCGTTCTACATGCCCTCCCTCATCGGCGCCAGCGTCTCGGTCGGCTTCGTGTGGCGGGCGCTGTTCTCCGACGACGCGATCGTGGACCGCACCCAGAAGATCTTCGGCGTCGACGTGGGCGGCTGGATCGGCAACCCCGACTACGTCCTCTACTCCCTGGTGGCCCTGAGCATCTGGCAGTTCGGTGCGCCGATGGTCATCTTCCTGGCCGGTCTCAAGCAGGTTCCGCGGGAGCTGTACGAGGCCGCCGAGGTGGACGGGGCCGGCCCCTTCCGCAGGTTCTGGAACATCACGCTGCCGATGATCTCCCCGGTGCTGTTCTTCAACGTGCTGCTGGAGTCCATCCACGCGTTCCAGGTGTTCGGCTCCGCCTACGTCGTCTCCGACACCCGGTGCGGGCCCGCCGACGCCACCCTCGTCTACACCTGTTACCTCTACCAGAAGGGCTTCAAGGAGGCCCAGATGGGCTTCGCCGCCGCGATGGCCTGGTCGCTGGTGGTCGCGGTGGCGCTGGTCACGGCGGTCCTGTTCTGGTCGCAGAAGAAGTGGGTGCACTACGAGGAGGCCGCCAAGTGACCACTGTCAGCACCCCTGTGGTGCGCACCACGAGTGAGCGGCGGCGCACCGGATCGATCGCCTGGCACGTGGGCGCGCTCGCCGTCCTCGCGGTCGTCCTGTACCCGGTGATCTGGGTCCTCGGTGCCTCGTTCAAGCCGAGCAAGGACATCATCGCCAGCATCGACCTGCTGCCGTCCAAGCCGGTCTGGGCGAACTTCTCCGGCCTCGCCGACGGCATCTCCGGCATCTCCATCGGCAGCTTCTTCACGAACTCGCTGATGTACGCGGGCCTCGCCGTGGCCGGTGTCGTGATCTCCAGCTCGCTGACCGCCTACGCCTTCGCCAAGATCCGCTTCGCCGGGCGGAACCTGCTGTTCACGCTGATGATCGGCACGCTGCTGCTGCCGTATCACGTGCTGCTCATCCCGCAGTACGTGATGTTCCGCAAGCTGGAACTCGTCGACACGCTGGTGCCACTCGTGGCCGGCAAGTTCCTGGCGACGGAGGCGTTCTTCGTCTTCCTGATGGTGCAGTTCATGCGCGGACTGCCGCGCGAGCTGGACGAGGCCGCCAAGCTCGACGGCTGCGGGCACCTGAGGACCTACTGGTCGATCGTGCTGCCGCTGTGCCGCCCCGCCCTCATCACCAGCGCCATCTTCACCTTCATCAACGCGTGGAACGACTTCATGGGGCCCTTGATCTACCTCAACACCCCCTCCAAGTACACCGTCTCGCTGGGCCTGATGATGTTCCGCGACCAGGAGGGCATCTCCAACTACGGCAGCATGATCGCGATGTCGCTGGTGGCGCTGGTGCCGGTCATCGCCTTCTTCATGGCCTTCCAGCGCTACCTCATCGACGGCATGGCGACGTCCGGACTGAAGTGAGGCGGTCAGCATGGCGCAAGCGCGTGTGAAGGCCCGTCGCAGGGCCTCCGTGTTCGGCGGCGAACGCTTCGCTCTCTTCGCCGAGACCCTGCTCACCGGCGTGTGGATCGCCGTGGCCTGTCTCGGACTCGTCACCTACCCGGCGGCCTTCGCCGCCGGGGCACGGCATCTGCGGCGTCGTACGGGCCATGAGGGCGGCGGCTGGCGGGAGTTCGTCGCGGACTTCCGTGCGGCCGCACGCCGCGGGTGGCTCGTCGGAATCGCCGGGTGGGTCGCGGCGGCCGCGGTCTGGGTGGACGTCCAGGCCGCGCGGGCCGGGATCCCCGGTGGCCCTCTCGTCGGGGCCGTCGGACTGTTCGCGCTGATCGGTCTCGCGGTGGCCGGGCTGCGCGCGACGGCGGTCTGGACTCCGGGCGCCTCCTGGCGGGCGCTGCTCGCGGACGCCGTACGCCGGACCCTGCGCGACCCCGCCGGGTCCTTCCTGATCGTCGCCGGACTGGCCGTCGTGGCCCTGTCCGCAGGGTTCATCGCACCGCTGGCGGTCCCGGTCCTCGGGGCCGTCGCGGCGGCGGCCGTAGCCGTGGAGGAGCGCTACCGGCGCCGCTGACGGGCGGCGCCCCCGATCCAGGTCGGCGCCCCGGGCGCCGTACCTCTCTCTGTCATGCCCCTGACCAGCCGCACATGGAAGGAATGGCCATGTCCCCCATCCCCCGCAGGTCCATCCTCAAAGCCGCCGCCGTCGCCGGTGCCGCCGCGCAGTTCAGCTGGGCGCTGGGAGCCAAGGAGGCGCAGGCCGCGCCGAGAGCCGCCGAGGCCCACGACTCTCCCGTGACCCTGGACTGGCTGGAGGACGGCGGCCTCGGTGCCGCGCCCGGCACCACCGTCGGTGTCCCCTGGCCGAAGGGCGTTTATCAGGAGGACCAGAAGTTCGCGGTCACGGACGCCGACGGCAAGGCCGTGCCGGTTCAGTCCTGGCCGATCGCCTACTGGCCCGACGGCTCGCTCAAGTGGACTGCCCACGCGGTCAGTTCGGGCAACGGCAAGCTGTCGTTGGGCGCCGGTGACGCCGCCGTACCCGACAAGAAGGTCACCGTCGACAAGAGCGGCGGCACGATCACGGTCTCCACCGGGGTCATCACCGCCAAGATCGGCAAGTCGGGCGCCACGCTCATCAAGTCGGTCACCCGCGGGTCGACGGAGATCGCCAGGAACGGGCGGCTCGTGCTGATCCGCCAGCCCGAGATCGAGGACGAGGACCAGGGCACGGTCAGGACCGAGCGCTTCGAGGGGGCCATCTCCGAGGTCACCGTCGAGCAGTCGGGCCCGGTCCGCGCCGTCGTCAAGATCGACGGCAAGCACCGCAAGGGCAGCCGGAGTTGGCTGCCGTTCTCGATCCGGCTCTACTTCTACGCGGGCGCCGACTCCTTCCGCATGGTGCACACCATCACCTACGACGGCACCCAGGAACCCGGCAAGGCGAGCGGCGACTTCATCCGCGGCCTCGGCGTCCGCTTCAGCGTGCCGATGCGCGACCAGCCCTACGACCGTCACATCCGCATCGGCGGGGAGGGGACCGGCCTGCTGCGCGAGGCCGTCAAGGGCATCACCGGTCTGCGCCGCGACCCCGGCGCCGCCGTCCAGGCCGCCCAGTACGCGGGCCAGAAGCTGCCCGACCCCGCCACCTGGGACCAGCGGGTCACCACCCGGCTCCAGTACATCCCGGAGTGGGGCGACTACACCCTCTCCCAGCTCTCGGCCGACGGCTTCACCCTGCGCAAGCGCACCAAGAAGGGACACGGCTGGGTCGGTGCCGGCGGTGGCAGGCGGGCCTCCGGCTTCGGTTACGTCGGTGGCGCGAGCGGCGGTTTCTCCTTCGGCCTCAGGGACTTCTGGGAGAAGCACCCCTCCCAGCTCGACATCCGTGACGCCCAGACCGACGAGGCCGAGGTCACCCTCTGGCTCTGGTCGCCCGAGGCCCAGCCCATGGACCTGCGCTTCTACCACGACGGCATGGGCCAGGACACCTTCGCGGAGCAGCTCGAAGGCCTCAACATCACCTACGAGGACTACGAACCGGAGTTCGGCACGCCCTACGGCATCGCCCGTACGTCGGAACTGCTGTTCTGGGCCAACGAGTCGACGCCGTCACCGGAGGCCCTGGCCCAACAGGTCGAGGCCGTCAGGGTGCTGCCACAGCTCGCCGCACCGCCCAAGCAGCTCATCAAGGCGAAGGTCTTCGGGCCGGGCCTCTACTCCGAGCCCGACCGCTCGACGCCGGCCAAGGCGAAGATCGAGGACCACCTCGACTTCCTCTTCACCTACTACAAGGACCAGGTGGAGCAGCGTCGTTGGTACGGCTTCTGGGACTACGGCGACATCATGCACACCTATGACACCGTCAGGCATCAGTGGCGGTACGACATCGGTGGCTATGCCTGGGACAACTCCGAGCTGTCGCCGGACCTCTGGCTCTGGTTCGCGTACATCAGGTCGGGTCGCGCGGACATCTTCCGGTTCGCCGAGGCCATGACGCGGCACACCGGTGAAGTGGACGTGTACCACCTGGGCCAGTGGGCCGGACTCGGTACCCGGCACGGTGTGCAGCACTACGCCGACAGCGCCAAGCAGCAGCGCATCGCCAACACGACGTACCGGCGCTACTACTACTTCCTCACCGCAGACGAGCGCGTCGGCGACCTCATGCACGCCAACGTCGACTCCGACGAGACGTTCCTCGTGCTCGACCCGCTGCGCAAGGTCCGCACCGACCCCTACACCCCCGACCGGCACGCCCTGTCCATCGGGTTCGGCACGGACTGGAGCGGGCTGGTCTCGGCCTGGCTGACCGAGTGGGAGCGCAAGGGCCCCAAGTGGGAGAAGGCCAAGGCCCGCGTGCTGTCGACGATGGAGGGCATCGCCGCCCAGCCCAACGGATTTGTGCAGGGAAGCGGACTGTACGACCTCGACACGGGCAAGTTCGCGGTGGCCTCGGCGCCCGTCGTCGGGGTCTCGCACCTCTCCGCCGTGTTCGGGCTCAACGAACTGTGCGCCGAGCTCATCGACCTCGTCGACATGCCGAAGTTCAACGAGGCGTACTTCGACTACTGCCGCTACTTCAACGCGACCAAGGCGGAGCAGGCGGCGCGTTACGGGTCCAACTTCGGGTCACTGCTGCTGTTCCAGGGGCACTCGCGGCTGGACGCCTACGCGGCCGTGCAGACCGGGGACGCGAAGCTGGCCACGCGCGCGTGGGAGAAGTTCTACAACTCCGACGGGTACAAGGAGTCCGCGCCCTGGAAGACGGAGGCGTTGAGCGGGCCGGTCTCGCTGGTGGCGGGTAGTGAGGCGGCCTGGGTGTCGACCAACGACACCGCGTTGTACGGGCTCGCCGCCATCGAGAACCTGGCGTTGCTCGGGGACAAGATGCCGTAGGGGCTTGTGCCTGGGGGACTGCGGGGCTGTTGTGGCTGGTCGCGCCCGCGCGGCGGAGCCGCATATTCGATACGGCCCCGCGCCCCTGGGCGGGTTCAGTGCATGGTGGTCAAGAAGTGGCGCATCCTTTTGGCGTCCCTGAGGCGGTGTTCGTAGGTGGCGCCCAGTGCGAGCAGGAGGAGGCCGGCCAGGGCCGGCGGCACCCAGCGGGGGAGGGCGTCGGTCACCTGGACGATGTACGGGGCCAGTTCGTGCAGGGCGTCCAGGAGCAGTACCGAACCGCCCAGCAGGAGCGGGGCCTGGAGGCGGTGGCGGGCGCCTGCCAGGGTGACCGACAGGGCCGCCACACCGAGCAGCAGGGGACGCGTCCAGTGAGGGTCGCCCCAGGCCGCGAACAGGCTCGGTACGAGAGTGGCGGCCAGGCCGGGGGCGTACGACGTCCAGGACGAGGTCTGCGGGTCGCGGCGGTGGCGCAGGGCACCGACCAGCAGCGCGGGGATCGTGACCGGGAGCGTGTAGGCCTCCGGGGTGTCCACCTCCCAGCCCGCCAGACGGACCCAGGTGGCCGCGAGGAACAGGGCCGCGGCCGCGTAGCCGACGGGGCGGCGGTCCGTACGGATCGCCGTGCCCGCGGTGATCACTCCGCACAGGGCCAGGACCGTGGCGAGCAGGGGCAGGTCGGTGGCTGCCAGCGCGATGGCGAGCAGCCCGGCCGCCGCTCCGGCCGCCTCCACCGGCACGGTGGCCCTCGAGTCGCCGAGTCGTCCGGCGAGCAGAGCCGCGGTCGCGGGGACCACCAGGACCAGCAGGGCGGTGTGCGCCGGTGACCAGTGCGCGGCGGCGCCGGTCGCGCAGGCCAGTGCGGCGCCGTGGACGAGGGCGGCCGGGGCCGTGAAGGAGGCGAGACGCCAGGAGGCCGCCGTGAAGAGGGCGATCAGGCCGGAGAGCACCACCAGGGTCGCGGTCTGGGAGGCGAGGGCGAGGAAGGCCAGACTCGCGGAGGTGACCAGTGCGAGGACGAGGGCCGTGACGTGCTGCCGTAGGTACATCGCTGCAGTCAGGGCCCCGGCGGTCGCGGCGCTCTGGATCAACAGGCCTGCGGAATAGGGGAGTTCCAGCACTGCCGGGAGGGTGAGTGCCGTGGCCCAGGCCAGGCCCGATGCCCCTGTCAGGGCCCTGGCGCGCCAGGCCGTGTCCCGTACCGCCAGGGCGAGCACGGCCGCGACGGCCGCCAGGACGAGCGGTGCCGCCTCCGCGTGCGGCGGCCAGGTCACGTCGACGGTCACCGCGGTACGGGAGTTCGACGGGGCGCCGTTCCACGCCCGCGAGGCCCAGGCGAGCGGGCCCAGCACGACGACGCCGACGACGGGCAGGGCCCACAGCAGGGACAGCGCCTGTACGGCTGCGGCGGCCCAGGCCAGACCCCGCCGTACCGCGTCCGGCAGCCGGTGGAGCCTGAGGGCCGCCAACAGGGCGATCCCGAAGGCCAGATGAGCCGGAACGGTCCACAACTCGGGCAGCAGGGACCGAGCCGTGCCGCCGAGCGCGACCACCGCGAGCAGTCCGGAGGCGACAGCGAGCCCGAGGGCCTGCCCGTTCGCCCGCGCCGTATGTCCGGTGCCGTCCGACGACTCGCCTGCCCGCGTGTCTTCCGCGGTGTCGGCCGCGTGCGCCGCCCTACGACCGCCCTGCCACGCGGCGGCCAGCGTGATCGCGCTCGCCAGGAGAAGGAGCGCCGCCGCACGGGCGGCGGCGCTCGGGCCGGAGGCTGTCCAGGTCAGCAAGCCGGCCGCCAGTGCGCCCCAGGCACCCCCTCCGTACGCGCCGATCGCGGCGACCACGCGTACGGACCCGGGCGTCGTCCGGAGCGCCACAACCGTGTCGAAACCGGCCGTCACCAGGAGCGCGGCCGTGAGACCGTAGGAACCCGCGTCGGCCGCGATCGCCCAGAAGAGCAGCGGGAGTTGGGCCGCGACCAGGGCGGCCGGGCGGGGCAGGCGCAGGCCGGTGGCGCCCGGCAGGAGGCCGTACGCCGTCCAGAGCGCCGCGAGGAGGGCCGAGGCGACCGCCGTGTACGGCGCCCCGGGTGTCTCAAGGAAGACGGCCCCGTGCAGCGCGACCGCGTCCAGGACCGTCAGTGCCAGCCCCAGTCCCGCCACGGACTCGGCCGTCGAGCGCAGCCCGCGCTTCAGCAGCGGGAGCGGTGCGGCGAGGGCGGCCACCGTGACCGCGCCGAGCACCAGGGTCCGGCCGGTGATGCCCAGGTGACCCCAGCTGACCAGGGTGAACACCATCGCCGCGATCGTGAGCAGGACACCGCCGAGCACCAGGAGCACGTTCTGCACGCTCGGTGCGCTCGCCTCGGGGCGAGGGGATGCGGCGGGCCTCGGCCCTGTCGGCTGCGGCGCCTGCCACTTCGGCTGGAGCGCCGCGACCAGCCAGGCGCGGCGGGCCAGCAACTGGGCCCGGCGAGCGTCCAGTTGCCACAGCTCGGCGTCGAGGAGGCGGAGCTCCTCGGCAGGGGGCGGGATGTGCGTCATGCCCTGAAGTGTGGGCTGGGTCACGCGGCGCGACATGAGTACGCGTACTCACAACCTACTCGGATCCGATGCCAGACTCTGTCCATGGACTGGACCCGATACCGCTTCCGCAGCCTGTGGTCCCTGCCCGCGAAGCCCGCCGTCGTCTACGACGTGCTGGAGCGCGCCGAGGAGTATCCGCGCTGGTGGCCCCAGGTGCGCGAGGTGCGACGGCTGGACGACACCAGCGGCGTGATCACGATCCGCGCCGTGCTGCCGTACGACCTGGTCTTCACCGCGCACGCGGTGCGGCGCGATCCGGAGGCCGGGGTGCTGGAGATCGCGATGGACGGCGATCTCGACGGCTGGGCGCGCTGGACGATCACCGCGGACGGGAACGGCAGCCTTGCCCGCTACGACCAGGTCACCGAGGTGAAAAAACCGCTGCTCCGGCGCTTCGCCGTGCCCGGACGCCCGGTCTTCCTGGCCAACCACCGATGGATGATGAGTGCCGGACGGCGGGGGCTCGTCGCCTACTTGAAAGCGGTTTGAAGGAAACCCGCGGGGACCTGTATTGTTCAGTGCGTTCCCGGGCGATTAGCTCAGTGGGAGAGCGCTTCGTTCACACCGAAGAGGTCACTGGTTCGAACCCAGTATCGCCCACCCGGAAAAAGACCGGTCTGCAGCCGCAGGCCGGTTTTTTGTGTCCAGTTGCCGTCATGGCCGTGACAGTGCTCGGCTTCGCCCTGGCGATCACCGGCGCACCCCGCGCGGCACCGCCCTGTGGCCGCCTGGGCGGTGGCTCTGGGCGTCGAGTCCGCCGGGGAGCAGGCCATCCGGCGCCGCCCCCTGTCCGCGGCCGGGGGTGAGGCTCGGGGAAGCCCGGAGCGGGACCCTGCCGCGTCGCGCAGGGTCCCGTGCCGCTCCCCCTCCTGTCCCGCCGCCGCTTCCGTCACGCCGCTGCCGGCAGATCCGGGCGCAGCGGCCACGCCGGGTCCACCGACTCCTCCGACCCGCTGCGCGCGAACCACGCCTGCAGGCCCCGCGCCTGGGCCGCGTGCCAGACCGCCTGCAGGTCGTGCAGCTCCGGCGGTGCCAGCCGCTCCAGCCGGGCGGCGAAACGGCGCCCCAGGGCCCGTACGAGATCCAGCGAGGCCTGCGCGTCGGCCGCCGCGTCGTGCGCGCCCGTCAGTTCGACGCCGTAGTGCGCGCACAGGTCGGTGAGGGTGCGGCGGCCCTTGCGGTAGCGGTCCAGATGCCTGTCGAGAACCCGCGGATCCAGCACCAGCAGCGGTGCGGAATCGAACCAGCGGTCCAGGGACGAGGCGCGGTGGCGGCGCAACTCACGGTCCAGCAGCGTCAGATCGAACGGAGCGTTCATCACGACCAGCGGACGGCCCGCCGCCGCCTGCTCGGCCAGCGTCTCGGCTATCTCGAACATCACCGGCGCCGGCCAGCGGCCGTTGAGCTGGAGATGTTCGTCCGTCAGCCCGTGCACCGCCGTCGCCCCTGCGGGCACCGGCACACCCGGATTGACCAGCCATCGGCTCACCCGTGGCCGGGTGCCCGCCGCGTCCTGGACGACGACGGCGGCCGACACGATCCGGTCGGTCTCGACGTCCACGCCCGTGGTCTCGGTGTCGAAAGCGGCCAGGGGCCCTTCGTACCAGCACGTCATAGCTACACAACCCCTCGTTCACCTACGGCAGCTGACGCCCCGTCTTCTGCCCGTTTGGTGATACCCGGGCTGTTTGCGCCGTACGCCGGAAGGACACAACAGGAGTACGGGTCTTTGCAGTTCAGCGACACGGCGCGAGATTCATGTGGCCCATGTGTGGGCATGTCACTTGGCTTGGAAGGCTGTTGGTCATGGCGATAGCGCAGCCCGAGCGGGGCGGGCTGCTGCCCGAACGCACGGGCCCTCTTCGCGGCACGCTCGCCACCACCGCCTGCATGGAGACACTGCAGGTGGGCTATCTGCACGCTGTCGCGGCGGCGGCCGGCTGCTCGTTGTCCCAACCCTTTCCGGACAACGGCATCGACTGGCACGTCAGTCACGGCTCGCCCGGACACACCGTCGACGACGAGGTCACCATCAAGGTGCAGCTCAAGTGCACCTACCAAGTCGCCCCCGACCCACCGGGCCGCTCCTTCTCCTTCACGCTCGACAACGACCATCTGCGCAAACTCGCCCGCACCCCGGTGTCGGTCCACAAGATCCTGGTGGTCATGCTCGTGCCGCGAACCCAGGACGACTGGCTGCGCGCCGGCCACGACCGCCTGGACCTCAGACACTGCTGCTACTGGGTCAACCTGGCCGGGCACGCGATCACCGGCCGGACCCGGACCACCGTGCGGATCCCCACCAACCGCATCTTCGACGACCGGGCGCTGTGCGAGATCATGACGCGGGTCGGGACGGGAGGCAGACCATGACCCACCGCCCGCTGGAGGAGCCACTGCGTGCGGTACGGCCCCACCCCGAGGCCCACTGGGACCGTTCGCCGACTCCCGAAGAGGTCGACCCGGCCGTCCTGAGCGCCCTGCTGCACCGGCACGGCTGGCAGCGGCGCGGCGGTGCCCCCGGCCGCTACGGCCGCTGGACGCCACCAGGGCCGGGTGCGAGCGGCACCAGCCTGCTCGTGCCCGAGAGCCGTGCCTTCCCCGACAGCGAGGACCTCCTCGGCGAGGCCCTCGTCGCCCTCTCCCGCAGCGGCACGCCCTCCGCGCGCGAGGTGCTCGTCGGCCTCGTCGTGCCCAGCGACGAGATCCGCTGGTGGCGGGACGTCCCGACCGGCCCCGCCGACGCCACGTCCTGGACCGTCGAGGAGCAGCTGCGCGCCGCCGCCCGCCAGACCCTGCTGGCCGGCGCGCTCGCCACACACGCGCGTGCCGGCTACTACGGCGCCCGTTATCGCCGTACGGCAGCCGCGTCCCTGGAAAACGTCCTGGTCGGCTCGGCCGCCGGTGGCCGCCGGCTCACCGCTTTCGTGCCCGTCGGCACCACCCGCCCCCTCGCCGTCCGCCTCCATCAGGCCCTCTACGCCACCCGCGAGGCCATCGACTACCAGCGGGCCACCGGTGGCATGGACGCCTTCGACGGCGCCGTCGAGGCAGGCGTCAGCCGTGAGCTCACCGAGGCGCTGATCGCCCTGGTACGCGGCACGGAGGGCGCGCGGATCGCCGTCGAGTGGGCGCCCGCGGCCGGGGTCCCCGAAGGATGCGCGGCGTCCTCCGAGGCCGTGGAGTTCTCGCCCGGCGACCTGCCCGCGCTGCGCGAGGCCGGGGCCCGCTTCCTGCGCGAGGAGCCCTCCGTCCCGGTGCGGATCACCGGCACGGTGGTGCGGATGCGCAGGTCGGGGCCGCGCGGGGACGGATCGGTACGGCTGCGGGTGATCGCCGGCGCCGAGATCCCGCACCTCCGGCTGACCCTGGACGAGGAGGCGTACCGGATCGCCGGGCACGCCCACCTCGTCGGGCTGCCGGTCCGGGTGCACGGCAGGCTGGAGAGCCGCGGCGGCTTCCGCCGGCTCACCGGGGCCACCGGGGTCGTGCCCGTACAGGTGGACGAGGCCGAGCGGGACCGGCTGATGAAGTCCCTCCAGGAGAATCTCGACTTCTTCGAGGAAGCCTGCGGAGGGGACTGAGACCGGGACTGATTTCGCGGAGGTGGGGGCGGGGTCGGTACGATCCCCTATTGCGCGCGCTCCCGGTATGGCGCCGCACCCACCTTCAGTCAGGAGAGACCGGTGTCAGACGTCCGTGTGATCATCCAACGCGATTCCGAGCGGGAAGAGCGCGTGGTGACGACGGGCACTACGGCCGCCGAGCTCTTCGCCGGCGAGCGCTCGATCATCGCCGCGCGCGTGGGCGGCGAGCTGAAGGACCTGTCGTACGTCCTGTCCGAGGGCGAGGAGGTCGAGGGCGTCGAGATCTCCTCCGAGGACGGGCTCAACATCCTGCGCCACTCCACCGCGCACGTCATGGCGCAGGCCGTGCAGGAGCTCTTCCCCGAGGCCAAGCTGGGCATCGGCCCGCCGGTCAAGGACGGCTTCTACTACGACTTCGACGTCGAGAAGCCGTTCACGCCCGAGGATCTCAAGGCCATCGAGAAGAAGATGCAGGAGATCCAGAAGCGGGGACAGAAGTTCTCCCGCCGGGTGGTGACCGACGAGTCCGCTCGCGAGGAACTGGCCGACGAGCCCTACAAGCTGGAGCTGATCGGCCTCAAGGGCTCCGCGTCCTCCGACGACGGCGCCGACGTCGAGGTCGGTGCCGGTGAGCTGACGATCTACGACAACCTGGACGCCAAGACCGGCGACCTGTGCTGGAAGGACCTCTGCCGTGGTCCCCACCTGCCCTCCACCCGGAACATCCCGGCGTTCAAGCTGATGCGCAACGCGGCCGCCTACTGGCGCGGCAGCGAGAAGAACCCGATGCTCCAGCGCATCTACGGCACCGCGTGGCCGACCAAGGACGAGCTGAAGGCGCACCTCGACTTCCTCGCCGAGGCCGAGAAGCGCGACCACCGCAAGCTGGGCTCCGAGCTCGACCTGTTCTCCATCCCGGAGCAGATCGGATCCGGCCTCGCCGTGTTCCACCCCAAGGGCGGCATCATCCGCCGCGTGATGGAGGACTACTCGCGCCGCCGCCACGAGGAGGAGGGCTACGAGTTCGTCTACACCCCGCACGCGACGAAGGGGAAGCTCTTCGAGCAGTCCGGGCACCTGGACTGGTACGCCGACGGCATGTACCCGCCCATGCAGCTCGACGAGGGCGTGGACTACTACCTCAAGCCCATGAACTGCCCGATGCACAACCTGATCTTCGACGCGCGCGGCCGCTCGTACCGCGAACTGCCGCTGCGCCTCTTCGAGTTCGGGACCGTGTACCGGTACGAGAAGTCGGGCGTCGTGCACGGCCTCACGCGCGCACGCGGTTTCACGCAGGACGACGCGCACATCTACTGCACCCGTGAGCAGATGTCGGAGGAGCTCGACAAGACGCTCACCTTCGTCCTCGGCCTGCTGCGCGACTACGGCCTGACCGACTTCTACCTGGAGCTGTCCACCAAGGATCCGGAGAAGTTCGTCGGCTCGGACGAGGTCTGGGAAGAGGCCACGGAGACGCTGCGCCAGGTCGCCGAGAAGCAGGGGCTGCCCCTGGTCCCGGACCCGGGTGGCGCCGCCTTCTACGGCCCGAAGATCTCCGTCCAGACCAAGGACGCCATCGGCCGCACCTGGCAGATGTCGACCATCCAGCTGGACTTCAACCTGCCGGAGCGCTTCGAGCTGGAGTACACCTCGCCGGACGGCTCCAAGCAGCGTCCGGTCATGATCCACCGCGCGCTGTTCGGCTCCATCGAGCGGTTCTTCGCCGTGCTCCTGGAGCACTACGCGGGCGCCTTCCCGGCGTGGCTGGCCCCGGTCCAGGCGGTCGGCATCCCGATCGGCGACGCGCACGTGGAGTACCTGGAGAAGTTCGCCGCGGCCGCCAAGAAGCAGGGTCTGCGGGTCGAGGTCGACTCCTCCTCGGACCGGATGCAGAAGAAGATCCGCAACGCCCAGAAGCAGAAGGTGCCCTTCATGGTCATCGCGGGCGACGAGGACATGTCGGGCGGCTCGGTGTCCTTCCGCTACCGCGACGGCTCGCAGGAGAACGGCATCCCGTTCGACGAGGCCATCGCGAAGATCGTCAAGGTCGTGGAGGAGCGGGCGCAGGTCTGACGCCAGTTGCACGCGACGCCCCCGGGAGGCTCAGCTTCCCGGGGGCCTTTCGTCGTCCTCCCGCGCGAACACCTGGAGCAGCCAGGAGGCGAAGGTTCCCGTCACCGCGCCGAGCAGGGCCAGCCCGATGGCCATCACACCGACCGCGATCAGGCGTCCGCGCGAGGTGACCGGAACCACGTCGCCGTAGCCGACGGTGGCGAGGGTGGCGCAGGTCCACCAGACGGCGTCCCCGAAGGTGCGGATGGTCGCACCGGGCGCGTCATGTTCCTGCTGGTAGACGGCGAGGGCACCGGTGAAGCCCAGCAGAAGGGCCGCCAGACCGGCGTACACGATCACGCGCGCGTGCAGGGCGAGCCGGGGCCGTCCGTGCCGGCGCTGCACGGTCTCGTACAGCTTCACGACCCTGAGCGGGCGCAGCAGCGGCAGGAACAGCACCACGGTGTCCAGCATGTGCGTCCGTACGAAGCGCAGGCGCTGCCCGCTCAGGTGCCAACGCACCGCGTAGTCGACGGCGAACAGCGCCCAGGCGGCCAGTGTCACCGCCAGGCAGAGATCGAGCGCGGCCTTGTGGAGAGGGGCCAGGACCTGGAGTGCGTACGCCGTGAGAAAGGCCAGGGAGGCGAGGGCGAGGGGGAACTCGGTGCGGGCTTCCCAGCGGGCCTGGCGGCTGTCGGGGTCGTGGAGGACGGGGGCGTGGGGCGTGTGGGTGTGGGCGCTGCCGGTCCTGTGGGCGTCGGTGGTGTTGGTTCTGTTGGGGCCGGCGTCGGCCTCGTGAGCGTCGGTGGTGGGAGGCACGCGAGGGGGCCTGTGAGCGTCGGTCGTGCGAGGCTCGCGGATGTCGGCGCCGTCCGTCTCGTAAGCCTCGGTGCCTTCGGTCCCGCCGGTGTCCGCGCTGTCGGCTCCGCAGCTTTCGTCGTCCACCCGTCCAGCTTGGCGCGGGCCGCTTTTCCCACAACCCCACCGACACGGCGCGAACGGGCGAAGCCATATGCTGCACTGCATGACGAGTGAGCCGGAGCAGCAGTTGGGAGTGGGGACGCAGGACGCGTTCCAGCGTCTGTGGACCCCCCACCGGATGGCCTACATCCAGGGCGAGAACAAGCCGACCGGCCCGGGTGCCGACGACGGCTGTCCCTTCTGCTCGATTCCGGCCAAATCCGACGAGGACGGCCTGGTCGTCCGGCGCGGCCGGCTGGTGTACGCGGTGCTCAACCTCTACCCCTACACCGGCGGCCATCTGATGGTCGTGCCCTACCGTCATGTGGCCGACTACACCGACCTCACCGATCCGGAGACCGCTGAGCTGGCCGGGCTGACCAAGCAGGCGATGACTGCCCTGCGGACGGCCTCCGGGGCGCACGGCTTCAACATCGGCATGAACCAGGGGACGGTCGCCGGGGCGGGCATCGCCGCCCACCTCCACCAGCACATCGTCCCGCGCTGGGGTGGCGACACGAACTTCATGCCGGTCGTCGGCCACACGAAGGTGCTGCCGCAGCTGCTGGGCGACACCCGCAAGATGCTGGCGGAGGCCTGGCCCAGCGAGTGACGCAAGGGGGCCGGCGAATGCGCGGCCCCCTCCTCGCACCTACGCGTCGTACACGTCCGCCTTTCGCGGTGACACGTCCTGGACCTGCGTGCTCAGGAAGCCCGCCCGCGTGCCGAACTGCTCCGTGTCCACGCCGTTGTCCGCCAGGACCCGGATCGCCGCGGAGTGCACGACCCGCAGTACCGGGGTCGCCGCGCGCAGCGCGTCGTCGGCCATGAAGCGGTGCCGCCACGGCCGGTCCGCCCAGGCGTGCCGCAGACCGAAGGGCTCGGGAAGGGTGAGCGAGCCGCCGAGCCAGTTGAGCAGCGGGGGGTAGCGGGTCAGGGGCGCCCGGGCGGTGAGGCGGACCACCTCGTCCGCGTCGACCAGCGGGAGCTTGATCTTCTTGGTCTCCCAGAACCTGAGCTGCTTGGCGACTTCCTTCTCCTTGGCCGCCGGCTTCGAGGTGAACAGCCCGTGCACGGGCCCCAGGGCGTGTCCGGTGACCTCGATGCGCAGCGTCTCGTGCAGCACGGTCACCGTGATGAGCATGGTGAGGACCAGCTGCCCCTCCCAGAGCGTCCACTGGACGCCCAGGTAGTGCCGGTCGCCGCCGCCGAACTGCTGTTTGTTGCAGATGTCCTGTATCGCGTGAGTCTTGACCTGGTACGCGTCCACGTCCGTGCCCTCGGGCCGTGACACCTCCTTCGCGCCCTCCGCGATGGGAGTGACGACCCAGTGGCGTACGGAGGCTTTCGGGAAGCCGCCGGTGTTGATCGTGTTGCGTTCCAGCATGCGCAGCTGATCGTGGATGGCGCGGATGACGTCCCAGCTGCGGAAGGGGTGGATCTCCCGGGTGGGGTCGGCGGACACCAGGTTCTCGGCCAGCTGCCAGCTGCCCCAGCGGGTGCCCATGCCGAGTATCCCCTTGGGACCGGCGTAGAAGACCGAGTTGGACTGCTGCTCGGCGCTGAGCTTCGCCAGGGACTGGCGCAGCTGCTCGGCCGCGGTCTCGCCGGGGCTGCTCGGCACCGCCTCGGGCACCTTGGCGCCGACGCTGCCGCCCGACAGCAGACTGTCCCAGCGGCCCCGCAGATCCTGCGCCGTGCGCTCGCAGATCTGCTTGGCCCAGAACCAGCCGACGACGGGGAGGGCCACGCACGCGCGTGCGTACCAGCCCCAGAACCCTCCGAACGGCATTTTGATCAGGAAGAGCACGGCGAGCGCGCCCATCGCGACGAGCAGCGCGGTGGCCAGCGCTCCGGCCTGCTTGTCCTCGCGCCTGGCGATGTTGGTGCGCAGCGTGAAGACCAGCAGCCAGACGAGCAGCCCCGGCAGGAAGAGCACCCCGCACAGCACCATCACGGCGGTCAGCCAGTTGTCCCGGTCCCGGCGGATGTTGTTCGCCGCGAGGCAGTGCTCGACCACGACCTGCGGCTCGGCGCCGAAGGACTGGATGAGGGGCTTGCGGCCCTTGCCGAGCATGCGGGTGATCACCGCCGTGGAGAAGGCCTCGCCCAGGTTGGGGCGGAAGATCTTCGCCCAGCTGCGGCCGCCCTTGACGGCCGACGCGTGCCACTCATTGTTGGCCTTGAGGATCTCCTCCACCGGATTGTCCCGATAGGCCGCCGAGGCCAGGGCGAACGTCGCCGTCTGCGCCTCGTCGCCCGTGCGCGGCACCTGCGGACCGAAGAAGTCCGCGTAACCGCTGTCAACGGTCATTCCCGCCCCCGATCGCCGCTGGTGTCACCCACTGCGGCCTTCCCGACTTCCTTGCTTCGCACACCTGTTGATCAGGTCATCAGCGTATCCGTAGGTGCTGACATTCGTCGGCGGACGACCGAAGCCGCCCGCCGATGCGGAGGAGAGCGCTCCACAAACGTCACTTGTGGGGCGCAGAACGCCATGTGCGCGGCCCCGGAGGCCACTTGTGCGGCGCCGGCGACCGCGTGTGCGGCGTGGACGGCCACTTGTCCGTGACCCGGTGCCAACCAGTGCATCCGCAGGCGACGTTCACCCCGTCGCGACGCCCGGCACGCCCCCTCACCGCACCGGCCGAAAGCCCAAGTACCTCCAGTACGAGGACTTCCGGCCGGCATGCCGGGATCACGCTCCCCCACGAGGTCGCTCCTCAACGGGCGAAAACGTTGCCTGCCGAGGCACTACGAGGCGTCGCGCGCCTCTTCACGGATCCTCTCTGCGATCTGCGGCGGCATGGGCTCGTGCCGCGCGTAGGACCGACTGAAGCGCGCGGTGCCGTGCGACAGGGACCTGAGGTCCACCGCATACCGCCCGATCTCGATCTCGGGCACCTCGGCCTTGACCAGCGTGCGCCCGCCGTTGGTCTGCTCGGTGCCGAGCACGCGGCCGCGCCGCCCCGACAGGTCGCTCATCACGGCACCCACGTAGTCGTCGCCGACCAGCACGGACACCTCGGCCACCGGCTCCAGCAGATGGATCCTCGCGTCGGCCGCGGCCTCCCTGAGGGCCAGTGCCCCGGCCGTCTGGAACGCGGCGTCCGAGGAGTCCACGGAGTGCGCCTTGCCGTCCAGCAGCGTCACCCGCACGTCGATGAGCTGATGGCCGGTGGCGACCCCCTTGGCCGCCTGTGCCCGTACGCCCTTCTCCACGGACGGGATGAACTGCCGTGGCACCGCGCCACCGACGACCTTGTCCACGAACTCGATACCCGAGCCGCCGGGCAGCGGCTCCACCTCGATCTCGCAGATGGCGAACTGCCCGTGCCCTCCGGACTGCTTCACATGGCGCCCGCGCCCGCTCGACTTGTCGGCGAACGTCTCGCGCAGGGAGACCCGGTGCGGTACGACGTCCACCTGCACGCCGTAGCGGCTGCGCAGTCGCTCCAGTGCCACGTCGGCGTGCGCCTCGCCCAGGCACCACAGGACGACCTGGTGGGTGTCCTGGTTCTGTTCGAGGCGCATGGTCGGGTCCTCGGCGACCAGCCGGGCGAGGCCCTGCGAGAGCTTGTCCTCGTCCGCCTTGCTGTGCGCCTGGATGGCGAGCGGCAACAGCGGGTCAGGCATCTCCCACGGCTCCATGAGCAGCGGGTCGTCCTTGGCCGAGAGGGTGTCGCCGGTCTCCGCGCGGCTCAGCTTCGCCACGCACGCGAGGTCGCCCGCGATGCAGTGCGTGAGGGAGCGCTGCTGTTTGCCGAAGGGGGCGGACAGCGCGCCGATGCGTTCGTCGACGTCGTGGTCCTCGTGACCGCGGTCGGCGAGCCCGTGACCGGAGACATGGACCGTCGCGTCCGGGCGCAGGGTGCCGGAGAAGACCCGCACCAGCGAGATCCGGCCGACGTACGGATCGGAGGCGGTCTTCACGACCTCCGCGACCAGCGGCCCCTCGGTGTCGCACGCCTTGATCTCGCGCGGCTTGCCGTCGATCGTCGTGACACCCGGCGTGGGATGCTCGAACGGCGTCGGGAAACCGCCGGTGACCAGCTCGAGGAGTTCGACCGTGCCGAGCCCCTGCCTGGCGCCCTCGGCCGCGGGGGCGGCGGCCAGGACAGGGTGGAACACCCCGCGTGCGACGGCCCGCTCCAGGTCCTCCACGAGCGTCTTGAAGTCGATCTCCTCGCCGCCGAGATAGCGGTCCATGAGGGTCTCGTCCTCGCTCTCCGAGATGATCCCCTCGATCAGCCGGTTGCGGGCCTCCTCGATGCCCGGCAGCAGGTCCTCGCCCGGCTCTGCCTCCTTGCGCTCCCCGGACGAGTAGTCGAACAGCTTCTGCGACAGCAGACCGGTCAGCCCGGTCACGGGCGCGTGCCCGTCGGGCCCCTGCGGGCCGTGCAGCGGCAGATAGAGCGGGAGTACGGCGTCGGGGTCGTCGCCGCCGAAGGCCTCCGCGCAGATCCGCGTCATCTCCTCGAAGTCCGCCCGGGCGGCCTCCAGATGCGTGACGACGATCGCCCGGGGCATGCCGACAGCCGCGCACTCCTCCCACACCATGCGTGTGGAACCGTCCACCCCGTCCGAGGCCGAGACGACGAAAAGGGCCGCGTCCGCCGCTCGCAGACCGGCCCTGAGTTCCCCGACGAAGTCGGCGTATCCGGGGGTGTCCAGAAGATTGATCTTGTACCCGTCCCATTCGACGGGCACCAGGGAGAGCTGCACCGAGCGTTGCTGCCGGTGCTCGATCTCGTCGTAGTCGGAGACGGTGCCGCCGTCCTCCACGCGGCCCGCCCGGTTCACTGCCCCCGCTGTCAGCGCGAGAGCTTCCACCAATGTCGTCTTGCCCGAACCGGAGTGGCCGACCAGCACCACATTCCGTACGGACGCGGGGTGGTCGGCCGCTGTTGCCCTGCCGGCGGCTCCGGGGTGTGCGTTCGCCTTGTCGCCCATGGCCTTGCCTCCCGTGCACGGTGAGGTCTCTGTGGGCGCGGACATGCGGACCCGCGTGCGGTGCGGCTCCGGTGACGCCCGCGGTCCTTCGAGCTTTCCACTCCCGTCACGGTGCGTCCATACGAAGGACGTGATCGCGCCGTGACCCGGATGGCACGGCCCGTGACACGGGCTCCGGGTGCCCGGCCGTCGCCCACGCGCGCGCGTGGCTACGATGGGCCAGCCGGTGGCCAGCAGGGGCCGAGCCGGCCACACCGACCGTCGGGAAGGCCATGCTGAACAAGTACGCGCGTGCATTCTTCACGCGTGTTCTCACGCCGTTCGCCACATTTCTGATCAGAAGGGGCGTCAGCCCCGACACGGTCACGCTCCTCGGCACCGCCGGAGTGGTCGCGGGCGCGCTGGTCTTCTACCCCGTGGGCGAGTTCTTCTGGGGCACGGTCGTGATCACGCTCTTCGTGTTCTCCGACCTCGTCGACGGCAACATGGCCCGCCAGCTCGGCCGTTCCAGCCGCTGGGGCGCCTTCCTCGACTCCACCCTCGACCGCGTCGCCGACGGCGCGATCTTCGGCGGCTTCGCCCTCTGGTACGCCGGGGGCGGCGACGACATCGCGCTGTGCGCGGTCTCCATCTTCTGCCTGGCCAGCGGCCAGGTGGTGTCGTACACGAAGGCCCGTGGCGAGTCGATCGGGCTGCCGGTCGCCGTCAACGGCCTCGTCGAGCGCGCCGAGCGGCTGGTCATCTCACTGGTCGCGGCCGGCTTGGCGGGCCTGCACAAGTTCGGTGTGCCGGGTATCCAGTACCTGCTGCCGATCGCGCTGTGGATCGTCGCCGTCGGCAGCCTGGTCACGCTGATCCAGCGGGTCGTCACGGTCCGCCGGGAGTCGGCGGAGGCGGAGGCCGAGGCCGAGGCCGACGCCGCTGAGCCTGGTGCTGCCTCGTCGGAAGCGGCGGAGTCGGACGCCGTCGGGCGGGATGGCGTGGGTTCGGACGGAGCCCGTGCGGGGGGCGCCGAGTCGGCCGCCGCCGAGGAGAGGCAGAAGTCGCAGGAACAGGGGAGCGAGGCCGCGAAGTGAGCGCCCAGGAGCGGCTGACGGACTCGCTGTACGGTCTCGGCTGGGGCGTGGTCAAGAAACTCCCCGAGCCGGTCGCCGTGCGCCTCGGCCGGAGCATCGCCGACCTGGCCTGGAAACGGCGTGGCAAGGGCGTGCTCCGACTGGAGAGCAACTACGCGCGCGTGGTGCCCGACGCGAGCCCCGAGCGCCTCGCCGAGCTCTCGCGCGCGGGCATGCGTTCGTATCTGCGCTACTGGATGGAATCCTTCCGGCTGCCCGCCTGGAGCAAGGAACGCATAAAGGGCGGCTTCGACCCGAAGGATCTCCATTATCTGACCGAGGGGCTCGCGGCCGGCAAAGGCGTCATTCTCGCGCTGCCGCACATGGCCAACTGGGACCTCGCCGGCGCCTGGGTCACCACCGAGCTGGAGACGCCGTTCACGACGGTCGCCGAGCGGCTCAAGCCGGAGACGCTGTACGACCGTTTCGTCGCCTACCGCCAGGGCCTCGGGATGGAGGTGCTCCCGCACAGCGGCGGCACCGCCTTCGGCACGCTGGCCCGGCGGCTCCGGGACGGCGGCCTGGTCTGTCTGGTCGCCGAGCGCGACCTGTCGTCGTCCGGGGTCGAGGTGCGGTTCTTCGGCGAGGCGACCCGCATCCCCGCGGGCCCGGCCCTGCTCGCCCAGCAGACGGGCGCGCTGCTGCTGCCGGTGACACTCTGGTACGACGACTCGCCGGTCATGCAGGGAAGGGTGCATCCCCCGGTCGAGGTGCCCGAGACAGGTACGCGGGCCGAAAAGACGTCTGTCATGGCACAGGCGCTGGCCGATGCCTTCGCCACAGGGATCGCCGACCACCCGGAGGACTGGCACATGCTGCAGCGCTTGTGGCTGAAGGACCTCGAGCCCCGCCCGTCGGACGGGGCCCGCCCGTGAGAATCGGCATCGTCTGCCCGTACTCCTGGGATGTGCCGGGTGGCGTCCAGTTCCACATCCGTGATCTGGCCGAGTACTTCATCCGCCTCGGCCACGAGGTGTCCGTCCTCGCCCCGGCCGACGACGACACCCCGCTGCCGCCGTACGTCGTCTCGGCCGGCCGCGCGGTTCCGGTTCCGTACAACGGCTCGGTGGCCAGGCTGAGCTTCGGCTTCCTGTCGGCGGCACGGGTGCGCCGCTGGTTGCACGACGGCGAGTTCGACGTGGTCCACATCCATGAGCCGTCCTCGCCGTCGCTCGGCCTGCTGACCTGCTGGGCCGCGCAGGGCCCGATCGTCGCCACCTTCCACACCTCGAACCCGCGCTCCCGGGTCATGGTCGCCGCGTACTCGATCCTCCAGGCCGCCCTGGAGAAGATCAGCGCCCGGATCGCCGTCAGCGAGTACGCCCGCCGCACGCTCGTCGAGCACCTCGGCGGCGACGCGGTGGTGATCCCGAACGGCGTGGACGTCGACTTCTTCGCCAAGGCCGAGCCGAAGCCCGAGTGGCAGGGCGACACGATCGGCTTCATGGGGCGCATCGACGAGCCACGCAAGGGCCTGCCGGTGCTGATGAAGGCCCTGCCGAAGATCCTCGCCGAGCGCCCCCGGACCCGGCTGCTGGTGGCTGGACGCGGCGACGAGGAGGAGGCGGTGGAGTCGCTCCCCGAGGAGCTGCGCGCGCGTGTGGAGTTCCTCGGCATGGTCAGCGACGTGGACAAGGCCCGCTTCCTGCGCAGCGTCGACCTGTACGTCGCCCCCAACACCGGCGGCGAGAGCTTTGGGATCATCCTCGTCGAGGCCATGTCGGCGGGCGCTCCGGTGCTCGCCTCCGACCTCGACGCCTTCGCCCAGGTGCTCGACCACGGCGCGGCGGGCGAACTCTTCGCCAACGAGGACGCGGACGCACTGGCGGCCGCGGCGCTGCGGCTCCTCGGTGACCCGGCGAGGCTGACCGAACTGCGAGAGCGCGGCAGCGCGCACGTCCGGCGGTTCGACTGGTCGACCGTCGGGGCGGACATCCTGTCGGTCTACGAGACGGTGACGGCGGGCGCCGCGGCGGTGGCCGCGGCGGATGTCGACCGGGGCCCGGGATTGCGCGCCCGACTCGGACTCGCCCGCGACTGACCGCCGCGCGGGCGCCGCTGGGGTTGGCGGGGCACTGACGGGCGACGGTACGACGGACACGCCGCGGCTGCCCGAGACCGGCGCCTCGCCCGCGGTGGAGCGGTGGGGCACGGTGTCGCGGTTTGCCTGCGGTGGACCGGCAGGGCGTACGATCGCGGGTTCGCCTGCGGTCGGCCGGTAGGGCTGCCGGCGTGGGCGGGGCCGGTGTGCGGGAGTGCCTGGTTCACCGACGGCCGGGCAGGGGATTGCGGGCTCGGCCGGGGCCGTGGTGCGGGGCCGGAAGGACGATCACCGGCTGAGGACTGGGGCTGTGCTGGGGTGCTGGCCCGGGGTCCCGCCAGGGGCGGTTCGTGCGGCATCGGGGCCCATTTCGCCGAGACCGACTCCTCCCCGTGTCGGGTCTCGTCCCGCCGTGGACAACTTCGTGCCGTGCGGGGTCTCCTCTCTCCGGCCACGACCTCGTCCCGCGTCCCGGGCCGGGCTCGCCGGCGACGGGTTCCGCCCCGCGCCTGGCCCGCCTCGAGCTTCTGTCGCGCCGGGCGGCCCCACTCACCGCCGACCGATCTCGCGTCGGTGAGGCACACCCTCGGGCGGGCCGCCCGCATCCGTCCCGTGCCTGCCCCGCCCCGCTCGAACCCACCCCGATAGCCTTGCTGCCCGTGACTCCCACCCTCATCTGGATTCTCGTCGCGCTCGTCGCGGTCGGCCTTTATCTGAGCTGGACCGCGGGCCGTCTCGACCGGCTGCACGCCAGGATCGACGCCACGCGCGCGGGCCTGGACGCGCAGTTGCTCCGCCGTGCCTCCGTGGCCCAGGAGCTGGCCACCTCGGGCGTGCTCGACCCGGCCGCGTCGATCGTCCTGTACGAGGCCGCGCACGCCGCCCGGCAGGCCGAGGAGGAACAGCGGGAGGTCGCCGAGAGCGAGCTGAGCCAGGCGTTGCGGGCCGTGTTCGCGGAGCCGGCCCAGGTGGAGGCGGTCCGTGAGGCGCCCGGGGGAGAGGCGGCGGCCCACGAACTCACCGAGGCCGTACGACGGGTCCCGATGGCTCGCCGCTTCCACAACGACGCGGTCGGCGCCGCCCGCCGCCTGCGTCAGCACCGCAAGGTCCGCTGGTTCCGCCTGGCCGGTCACGCCCCCTTCCCGATGGCCTTCGAGATGGACGACGAGCCGCCCGCGGCCTTGGTCGACCGGGCAGCGTAGGTCCAGCGGCACCGGCCGGCCTCGTCCACGAGGCGCAGCCCTGCCACCACGGCGGCGTCCCCCGGCACCCTTGAGCAGCAAAACGATCCACCGCCTCTCCATTGGCCCTTGCTGTGGCCTGGTCCGGTGACGTTTCCTCGGTGCTGCAGCAGTCCCTTTCACTTCAGCGAGGTCAACCCGTGCCCAGCACCGAGAACCAGGCTCCCGAGACCGGCACCGCGCGCGTGAAGCGCGGTATGGCGGAGCAGCTCAAGGGCGGCGTGATCATGGACGTCGTCACGCCGGAGCAGGCGAAGATCGCGGAGGACGCGGGCGCCGTCGCCGTCATGGCCCTGGAGCGGGTCCCCGCCGACATCCGCAAGGACGGCGGCGTGGCCCGGATGTCCGACCCGGACATGATCGAGGGCATCATCGAGGCCGTCTCGATCCCGGTCATGGCCAAGTCCCGCATCGGCCACTTCGTCGAGGCCCAGGTCCTGCAGTCCCTCGGCGTCGACTACATCGACGAGTCCGAGGTCCTCACCCCGGCCGACGAGGTCAACCACTCCGACAAGTGGTCCTTCACGACGCCCTTCGTCTGCGGCGCCACCAACCTGGGCGAGGCCCTGCGCCGCATCGCCGAGGGCGCGGCCATGATCCGCTCCAAGGGCGAGGCCGGCACCGGCAACGTCGTCGAGGCCGTCCGTCACCTGCGTCAGATCAAGAACGAGATCGCCAGGCTGCGTGGCTACGACAACCACGAGCTGTACGCCGCCGCCAAGGAGCTGCGCGCCCCCTACGAGCTCGTCAGGGAAGTCGCCGAACTCGGCAAGCTCCCGGTCGTGCTGTTCTCCGCCGGTGGCGTGGCCACCCCGGCCGACGCCGCCCTGATGCGCCAGCTCGGCGCCGAGGGCGTCTTCGTCGGCTCCGGCATCTTCAAGTCCGGCGACCCGGCCAAGCGCGCCGCCGCCATCGTGAAGGCCACCACCTTCTACGACGACCCGAAGATCATCGCGGACGCGTCCCGCAACCTCGGCGAGGCCATGGTCGGCATCAACTGCGACACCCTCCCCGAGACCGAGCGCTACGCCAACCGCGGCTGGTAACCACTCATGAGCACTCCTGTCATAGGCGTCCTGGCCCTCCAGGGCGACGTCCGGGAGCACCTCGTGGCCCTGGCCGCGGCCGACGCCGTGGCCAGGCCGGTGCGGCGCCCCGACGAACTCGCCGAGGTGGACGGCCTCGTCATTCCAGGCGGCGAGTCCACCACCATCTCCAAGCTGGCGGTCCTGTTCGGCGTGATGGAGCCGCTACGCGCGCGTGTACGTGCCGGAATGCCTGTCTACGGCACCTGCGCGGGCCTGATCATGCTGGCCGACAAGATCCTCGACCCGCGCTCCGGCCAGGAGACGATCGGCGGCATCGACATGATCGTGCGACGCAACGCCTTCGGACGGCAGAACGAGTCCTTCGAAGCGGCGGTCGACGTGAAGGGCGTCGAGGGCGATCCTGTGGAGGGCGTTTTCATCCGCGCCCCCTGGGTCGAGTCCGTGGGCGCTGAGACCGAAGTGCTCGCCGAGCACGAGGGTCACATTGTCGCGGTCCGCCAGGGCAACGCTCTCGCCACGTCGTTCCACCCGGAACTGACCGGCGACCACCGCGTGCACTCCCTGTTCGTCGACATGGTGCGCGCGAACCGGGCGCCGGGGTCCTAGTAGGATCTCTGGCGTTCGTAAAGAGTTGGGTTACGCGAAGGAGACAGGCAGATGTCCGGCCACTCTAAATGGGCTACGACGAAGCACAAGAAGGCCGTGATCGACGCCAAGCGCGGCAAGCTCTTCGCGAAGATGATCAAGAACATCGAGGTCGCGGCCCGTACCGGTGGCGCCGATGTGTCCGGTAACCCGACGCTGTTCGACGCCATCCAGAAGGCCAAGAAGAGCTCGGTACCGAACAAGAACATCGACTCCGCGGTCAAGCGCGGTGCCGGTCTCGAGGCCGGTGGCGCCGACTACGAGACGATCATGTACGAAGGTTACGGCCCGAACGGCGTCGCAGTGCTCATCGAGTGCCTCACCGACAACCGCAACCGCGCCGCCTCCGACGTGCGCGTCGCCATGACCCGCAACGGCGGCTCGATGGCCGACCCGGGCTCGGTCTCGTACCTCTTCAACCGCAAGGGCGTCGTGATCGTCCCCAAGGGCGAGCTGGGCGAGGACGATGTCCTCGGTGCCGTCCTGGACGCGGGTGCCGAGGAGGTCAACGACCTCGGTGAGTCCTTCGAGGTCATCTCCGAGGCCACCGACCTGGTCGCGGTCCGCACCGCCCTCCAGGACGCCGGGATCGACTACGACTCCGCCGACGCCAACTTCGTCCCGACCATGCAGGTCGAGCTCGACGAGGAAGGTGCCCGGAAGATCTTCAAGCTGATCGACGCCCTCGAGGACAGCGACGACGTGCAGAACGTGTTCGCCAACTTCGATGTCAGCGACGAGGTCATGGAGAAGGTAGACGCCTGAGCCCACGCTCAGCTTCGAACGGGCCGACGGGACACCCCCGTCGGCCCGTCGCTTTGCCGGGCGTTGATGCAAGTCGTTGTCAGTGGCACCCGATAGCCTGCACAAACAGGCGATCGAAGGAGGGGGGCGCGGTGCGCGTACTCGGGGTGGACCCCGGACTGACGCGGTGCGGTGTCGGTGTGGTCGAAGGCGTCGCCGGCCGGCCGCTCACGATGATCGGCGTCGGGGTCGTACGCACGCCCGCGGACGCCGAGTTGGGGCAGCGGCTCGTCGCCGTCGAGCAGGGCATCGAGCAGTGGCTGGACGAGCACCGGCCCGAATGCGTCGCCGTGGAGCGGGTGTTCAGCCAGCACAACGTCCGTACGGTGATGGGCACCGCCCAGGCCAGCGCCGTCGCGATGCTGTGCGCCGCCCGCCGCGGCATCCCCGTCGCCCTGCACACCCCGAGCGAGGTCAAGGCCGCCGTCACCGGCAGCGGACGCGCCGACAAGGCCCAGGTCGGCGCCATGGTCACCCGTCTGCTGCGGCTCGACGCCCCGCCCAGGCCGGCCGACGCCGCCGACGCCCTCGCGCTCGCCATCTGCCACATCTGGCGCGCGCCCGCCCAGAACCGACTCCAGCAGGCCGTCGCCCTGCAGGCAGCAACAGCACGGAAAGGCCGTACGGCATGATCGCCTTTGTGAGCGGCACGGTCGCCGCACTCGCTCCCGACGCCGCCGTGGTCGAGGTCGGCGGTGTCGGCATGGCGGTGCAATGCACGCCGAACACGCTGTCTACGCTCCGCCTCGGCAAACCCGCCAAGCTCGCCACCTCCCTCGTCGTACGGGAGGACTCCCTCACCCTCTACGGCTTCGTCGACGACGACGAGCGCCAGGTCTTCGAACTGCTGCAGACCGCGAGCGGAGTCGGCCCGCGGCTGGCCCAGTCCATGCTGGCCGTGCACGCGCCCGACGCGCTGCGCCGAGCGGTGGCCACGGGCGACGAGAAGGCGCTCATCGCCGTGCCCGGCATCGGCAAGAAGGGCGCCCAGAAGCTGCTCCTGGAGCTGAAGGACCGGCTGGGCGAGCCGATCGGCGCGCCCGCGATCGGCGCTCCGGTCACCCAGGGCTGGCGCGACCAGCTGCACGCCGCCCTGATCGGCCTCGGATACGCCACACGCGAGGCCGACGAGGCCGTCACCGCCGTCACCCCGCAGGCGGAGGCGGCCGAGGGCACCCCCCAGGTCGGCCAACTGCTGAAGGCGGCCCTCCAGACCCTGAACCGCGCCCGCTGACCCACCCGACACAGAGGCACACCACATGAACTGGGACGACACCACCGACGCGACCGCCTCCGAGCGGCTTGTCGGTGCGTCCGCCGACCGTGAGGACCAGGCGGTGGAGGCCGCCCTGCGCCCCAAGGACCTGGACGAGTTCATCGGCCAGGAGAAGGTGCGCGAACAGCTCGACCTGGTGCTCAGGGCGGCACGCGCGCGGGAGGCCACCGCCGACCACGTGCTGCTCTCCGGCGCCCCCGGCCTCGGCAAGACCACCCTGTCGATGATCATCGCGGCCGAGATGAACGCCCCGATCCGGATCACCAGCGGCCCCGCCATCCAGCACGCCGGCGACCTCGCCGCGATCCTCTCCTCCCTCCAGGAGGGCGAGGTCCTCTTCCTCGACGAGATCCACCGCATGTCGCGGCCCGCCGAGGAGATGCTCTACATGGCGATGGAGGACTTCCGCGTCGACGTCATCGTCGGAAAGGGCCCCGGCGCCACCGCCATCCCGCTGGAGCTGCCCCCGTTCACGCTGGTCGGCGCCACCACGCGCGCGGGCCTGCTGCCGCCTCCGCTGCGCGACCGCTTCGGCTTCACCGCGCACATGGAGTTCTACGAACCCGCCGAGCTGGAGCGCGTCATCCACCGCTCGGCCAACCTGCTCGACGTCGAGATCGGTTCCGACGGTGCCGCCGAGATCGCAGGCCGCTCCCGCGGCACGCCCCGTATCGCCAACCGTCTGCTGCGCCGGGTCCGGGACTACGCCCAGGTCAGGGCCGACGGAGTCATCACGCGCGACATCGCGGCGGCAGCGCTCAAGGTCTACGAAGTCGACGCCCGCGGCCTCGACCGCCTCGACCGGGGAGTCCTGGAGGCCCTGCTCAAGCTCTTCGGCGGCGGCCCCGTCGGCCTGTCCACCCTCGCGGTCGCGGTGGGGGAGGAGCGCGAGACCGTCGAGGAGGTCGCCGAACCCTTCCTCGTGCGCGAGGGTCTCCTCGCCCGCACGCCGCGCGGACGGGTCGCCACTCCCGCCGCATGGGCGCATCTCGGCCTCACCCCGCCCCGCTCGGCGTCCACAGGAAACGGACAACAAGACCTGTTCGGGGCGTGACGCGATCGTGACGGCGCGGGCATTGGCCCGGTCAGGAACCCTGGTGCCATGCTGAGCGTTGTTCACTGCGCGCGGACTCGCTTAGACTCCGCCGATGCCGCCTTTGTCGGCGGCAGACATACCCCCAACCATCAGGCCGCTCACCTCGCGGTCGCGTGAAGGAAGTACCGACCCGTGAGTCTCGTGACCCTCCTCCCGTTCATCGTGCTCATCGGGGCCATGTTCCTGATGACCCGCTCGGCCAAGAAGAAGCAGCAGCAGGCCGCGAGCATGCGGAACGACATGCAGCCCGGCAGTGGCGTCCGCACCATCGGGGGCATGTACGCCACGGTCAAGGAGGTCAACGAGGACACGGTCCTCCTCGACGCCGGTCCCGGCATCGATCTTCTCTTCGCGAAGAACGCCATCGGTGCCGTCCTGTCCGACGACGAGTACAACCGCATCGTCCACGGCATCGAGCACGACCTGAAGTCCGACTCCGACGTCGTCCCGGACGACGCCTCCTCCCTCACCGACACCGAGACCGACGAGTCCGCCGACGAAGCTGCCGCCGCCTCCGACGAGAAGTCCGTCGACCTCGGTAAGAAGGACACGGCCGAGGAGCCCGCCGACGACGCGCCCGCCAAGGCCGACGCCGAGACCGAGGCAGCCGAGGCGAAGTCGGACGACGAGCCGAAGAAGACCGACGGCGAGTCCGGCGCGAAGTAGTCGCACTCCGGGGCGCGCGGACCAGCTCCGCGCGCCCCGGATCTGCGCGGCTCGCACGGGATCCCGACACCAGTCATGGCCGCCCGCCCGCCGACCCGGCGCGAGAGCGGCCCGAGAGGGAGTACGAGAAGGTGGCAGCACCTAAAAGGGGCCGGAGCGCGAGTGCCCAGAGCAAGCCAGGGCGCACGCTGGCCCTGATCCTGATCGCCATCGTGGCGCTCACCGGTGGAATGTTCCTCTCCGGACACACCACCCCGCGCCTCGGCATCGACCTTGCCGGAGGCACCAGCATCACGCTGGAGGCCAAGGCCGACCAGGGGTCCGCGATCAACAAGGCCAACATGGACACCGCGGTCGACATCATGAACCGCCGTGTCAACGGCCTGGGCGTCTCCGAGGCGGAGGTGCAGACCCAAGGTGATCGCAACATCATCGTGAACATCCCCAAGGGCACCAACTCCAAGGAGGCCCGCGACCAGGTCGGCACCACCGCGAAGCTGTACTTCCGTCCGGTCCTGGCCCAGGAGGCCACCGGCAGCGCCGCGGCCACCTCGCCGAGCCCGTCCGCCAGCGGCTCCTCGACCGCCTCGCCGAGCCCTTCCGCGAGCAAGTCCGGCTCCACCGGTGAGAAGGCGACCTCGTCGTCCTCCCCGTCGGCCTCCGCCACCTCGCAGGGCCGCGCCGTCACCGACGCGCTGAAAGTGGACTCCACGCCGTCGGCGTCCGCGAGCGCGTCGAGCTCCGCGTCCCCGTCGGCCCCCGCGACCGGCGGCACCGACACCTCCTCCTCCGAGGCCAAGCTCCAGGCCCAGTACGCCGCTCTGGACTGCTCCAAGAAGGCGCAGCGCACCACCGCGGGCGAGGGGGCCAAGCCGGCCGACACCACTCTGGGCTGCGGCGAGATCTCCGGCGTCTGGTACAAGTACCTGCTCGGCCCGGCCGCCGTCGACGGCACCGAGGTCAAGAAGGCCCAGGCGGTCTTCGACACCCAGACCGCCGCCGGCTGGCAGGTCACCATGACCTTCAACGGCAAGGGCTCCAAGAAGTTCGCGGACATCACGGCCCAGCTCGCGAAGAACACCCAGCCGCAGAACGAGTTCGGCATCGTCCTCGACGGCGAGGTCGTCTCCAGCCCCTACGTCAGCTCCTCGATCACCGGCGGCAACGCCCAGATCTCCGGCAGCTTCACGCAGGACGAGGCCCAGAACCTCGCCAACATGCTGTCGTACGGCGCCCTCCCGCTCTCCTTCCAGGAGCAGAGCGTGACCACGGTGACCGCGGCGCTCGGCGGTGACCAGCTGCACGCCGGTCTCCTCGCCGGTGCCATCGGCCTCCTCCTGGTCGTCATCTACCTGGTGGCCTACTACCGGGGCCTGTCCCTCGTCGCGATGGCCTCGCTGCTCGTCTCCGGCATCCTCACCTACGTGCTCATGGCGCTGCTCGGCCCGGCCATCGGCTTCGCGCTGAACCTGCCGGCCGTGTGCGGTGCCATCGTCGCCATCGGTATCACCGCGGACTCGTTCATCGTGTACTTCGAACGTATAAGGGACGAGATCCGAGAGGGACGCTCGCTGCGCCCCGCCGTCGAGCGGGCCTGGCCGCGTGCCCGGCGCACCATCCTGGTCTCCGACTTCGTGTCGTTCCTCGCCGCCGCGGTGCTGTTCACCGTGACGGTCGGCAAGGTCCAGGGCTTCGCGTTCACGCTCGGTCTGACCACCGTGCTCGACGTCGTCGTGGTCTTCTTCTTCACCAAGCCGCTGATGACGCTGCTGGCCCGTCGGAAGTTCTTCGCGAGCGGCAGCAAGTGGTCCGGCCTCGACCCGAAGAGTCTGGGTGCCAAGCCGCCGCTGCGCCGCACCCGCCGTTCCGGCCCCGTTGAGACGAAGGAGGCGTGAGCATGTCGAAACTCGGCAACCTCGGCGCCCGACTGCACCGTGGCGAGATCAGCTACGACTTCATCGGTCACCGCAAGCTCTGGTACGGCATCTCGATCCTGATCACCATCACGGCGATCCTGGGCCTCGCGGTACGCGGCCTCAACATGGGCATCGACTTCCAGGGCGGCGCGGTCTTCACCACCGAGAAGACCAGCGTCTCGGTCTCCCAGGCCGAGGACTACGCGAAGGAAGCCTCCGGCCACGACGCCGTCGTGCAGAAGCTCGGCAACGGCACGCTGCGCATCCAGATCGCCGGCATGGACACCAAGCAGTCCGACGAGATCAAGAACGACCTCGCGAAGGACTTCAAGGTCGACCCGGAGACCATCGCCGCCGACCTGGTCGGACCCAGCTGGGGCGATCAGATCGCCAACAAGGCCTGGCAGGGTCTGGCGATCTTCATGGTCCTCGTCGTGATCTATCTGGCGATCGCCTTCGAATGGCGCATGGCCATCGCGGCGCTCGTCGCCCTGATCCACGACATCACCATCACTGTCGGCATCTACGCCCTCGTCGGCTTCGAGGTCACGCCGGGCACGGTGATCGGTCTGCTGACCATCCTCGGTTATTCGCTCTACGACACGGTGGTCGTCTTCGACTCCCTCAAGGAGCAGACGAAGGACATCACCAAGCAGAACCGCTGGACCTACAGCGACATCGCCAACCGCTCGATCAACAGCACCCTGGTCCGCTCGATCAACACCACGGTGGTCGCGCTGCTGCCGGTGGCGGGCCTGCTGTTCATCGGTGGCGGCTTCCTCGGCGCGGGCACGCTCAACGACATCTCGCTGTCGCTGTTCGTCGGTCTCGCCGCCGGTGCGTACTCCTCGATCTTCATCGCCACGCCGCTCGTCGCCGACCTCAAGGAGCGCGAGCCGGCGATGAAGGCCCTCAGGAAGCGGGTCCTGGCCAAGCGTGCCCAGGCGTCCGTCGAGGAGGAGACGGCCGACGCGCGCCCCGTCTCCGACGAGCCGGACGACGACGCCACCCCCGCGGTCGTCGGTCCGCGCACCCAGCCCGCGTCCCGGGGCCGGGGCCGGGGCCGTCCTTCGGGGAAGCGCCGATGACCGAACTCACCGACGTCACAGCGCTCTTGCTCAGCCGTATCCGTGACGTGGCCGACTACCCGGAGCCGGGGGTGATGTTCAAGGACATCACCCCGCTCCTGGCGGACCCGGCGGCGTTCTCGGCGCTCACCGACGCGCTGGCGGCGGTCGCGGCGAACACCGGCGCCACGAAGGTCGTCGGTCTGGAGGCCCGGGGCTTCATCCTCGGCGCCCCGGTCGCGATCCGCGCGGGCCTCGGCTTCATCCCC
This sequence comes from Streptomyces canus, assembly GCF_030816965.1. Classification (NCBI taxonomy): domain Bacteria; kingdom Bacillati; phylum Actinomycetota; class Actinomycetes; order Kitasatosporales; family Streptomycetaceae; genus Streptomyces; species Streptomyces canus. Next base: position 1,840,366 of record NZ_JAUSYQ010000002.1, on the reverse strand, counting down.
GTGCGGAAGGCGGGCAAGCTCCCCGGGGCAACCCTCAGCCAGGCGTACGACCTGGAGTACGGCTCGGCGGAGATCGAGGTGCACGCGGAGGACCTGTCCGCCGACGACCGCATCCTGATCGTCGACGACGTTCTGGCCACCGGCGGCACCGCCGAGGCCTCGATCGAGCTGATCCGCCGAGCGGGCGCCGAAGTCGTCGGCCTCGCGGTCCTGATGGAACTGGGCTTCCTGGGCGGCCGGGCCCGCCTGGAGCCGGCCCTGGCCGGAGCCCCGCTGGAGTCACTCCTCAAGGTCTGACCCACAGCAAGCCCCGCACGAACGGCCGTCCCTCTTCGGGGACGGCCGTTCGCATGTGAACCAGGCACGGGTGGTGGAGCCACGTGGCCTCGGCGCGAGCCGCGCAGCACATGCGGGTGAGCCGGGCGCTGTGCGCCGCGGCACTCGTACCTGTGCGAGGGACCGCGGCCTCCCGCGCCGGCCACACCTCATTCAGAAACTCTCACGTCGGTGAAATTCTCGCCGGCCGCCACCGCCCAGGACCGCCCGCCCCCACCGCCCACGTGCCCGCCCCGTCCCGGCGCATCCACTCGCTTCGGCCCGGCCTCCCCGCCGTCCCAGGCCACCCACAGGCCCCGCACCGCACATCCCCGGGTCACCCTCAGGAATCACGCGGGAGCCCCTCTTGTTGCACGTGTAGACGTCCCTCACATCGGGCTGAAGGCGATCCCCGGGCGCAGGATCGCTACCATGGGGTCTCCGGAGCCTGACCGGGGGACCCGGATCGCGCACGAGGAGTCCTCTTGCCAGACGAGGCCCAGCCACTCGCCCCCAGTGCTGAACGCCTGGGGGGACCCCCAGCCGCCAAGCCCGAGCCCGCCTCGGCGCCCGCGGCCAAGCCCGCGCCGGACGCGAAGAGCGCGACGAGCGACGCCCGCGGGCCGGTCGAGCACGCCCAGTCGGCGCCCGTCGACAAGCCGGCCGAACCGCCCCGGCCCAAGCCCGCCGCTGCCGAGCCCTCCACGTCGGCGACACCCGCGGCCCGTCCGAGCGCGGGCCAGCCCGCCCGTACCGGCTCCTCCAACCGCGTCCGTGCCCGTCTCGCCCGTCTCGGCGTCCAGCGCTCCAACCCGTACAACCCGGTCCTGGAGCCACTGCTGCGGATAGTGCGCAGCAACGACCCGAAGATCGAGACCGCGACACTGCGCCAGATCGAGCGCGCCTACCAGGTCGCCGAGCGCTGGCACCGCGGCCAGAAGCGCAAGAGCGGCGACCCGTACATCACCCACCCCCTCGCCGTGACCACGATCCTCGCCGAGCTCGGCATGGACCCGGCGACGCTGATGGCCGGCCTGCTGCACGACACCGTCGAGGACACCGAGTACGGCCTCGACCAGCTCCGCCGCGACTTCGGTGACTCCGTGGCCCTGCTCGTCGACGGCGTCACCAAGCTGGACAAGGTCAAGTTCGGCGAGGCCGCGCAGGCCGAGACCGTGCGCAAGATGGTCGTAGCCATGGCCAAGGACCCCCGCGTCCTGGTCATCAAGCTCGCCGACCGCCTGCACAACATGCGCACCATGCGCTACCTGAAGCGGGAGAAGCAGGAGAAGAAGGCGCGCGAGACGCTGGAGATCTACGCTCCGCTTGCCCACCGCCTCGGCATGAACACCATCAAGTGGGAGCTGGAGGACCTCGCCTTCGCGATCCTCTACCCCAAGATGTACGACGAGATCGTACGGCTGGTGGCCGAGCGGGCGCCCAAGCGCGACGAGTACCTGGCCATAGTGACCGACGAGGTGCAGTCCGACCTGCGCGCCGCCCGGATCAAGGCCACCGTCACCGGGCGACCGAAGCACTACTACAGCGTGTACCAGAAGATGATCGTCCGCGGCCGCGACTTCGCGGAGATCTACGACCTGGTCGGAATCCGAGTCCTCGTCGACACCGTCCGCGACTGCTACGCCGCCCTCGGCACCGTGCACGCGCGATGGAACCCGGTCCCCGGCCGGTTCAAGGACTACATCGCGATGCCCAAGTTCAACATGTACCAGTCGCTGCACACCACGGTCATCGGCCCCAACGGCAAGCCGGTCGAACTCCAGATCCGTACGTTCGACATGCACCGCCGCGCCGAGTACGGCATCGCCGCGCACTGGAAGTACAAGCAGGAGGCCGTCGCCGGTACCTCCAAGGTGCGCTCGGACCAGCCGCGGACCACCGGCAAGGACGACCACCTCAACGACATGGCGTGGCTGCGCCAGCTCCTGGACTGGCAGAAGGAGACGGAGGACCCCGGCGAGTTCCTGGAGTCCCTGCGCTTCGACCTCTCCCGCAACGAGGTCTTCGTCTTCACCCCCAAGGGCGACGTCATAGCGCTGCCGGCCGGCGCCACTCCGGTGGACTTCTCGTACGCGGTGCACACAGAGGTGGGCCACCGCACCATAGGAGCCCGCGTCAACGGCCGTCTCGTACCGCTGGAGTCCACCCTGGACAACGGCGACCTCGTCGAGGTTTTCACGTCCAAGGCACCCGGGGCCGGACCGTCCCGGGACTGGCTCAACTTCGTGAAGTCGCCGCGGGCCCGCAACAAGATCCGCGCCTGGTTCTCCAAGGAGCGCCGGGACGAGGCGATCGAGCAGGGCAAGGACGCCATCGTCCGGGCGATGCGGAAACAGAACCTGCCGATCCAGCGCATCCTCACCGGCGACTCGCTCGTCACGCTCGCGCACGAGATGCGGTACTCCGACATCTCCGCCCTGTACGCGGCGATCGGCGAGGGACATGTCTCCGCGCAGAACATCGTGCAGAAACTCGTCTCCGCGCTCGGCGGCGAGGAGGCGGCCACCGAGGAGATCGACGAGGCGGTCCCGCCGAGCCGCGGGCGTCGCAAGCGGCGCTCCAACACCGACCCGGGCGTCGTCGTCAAGGGCGTCGACGACGTGTGGGTCAAACTGGCCCGCTGTTGCACACCCGTCCCGGGCGACCCGATCATCGGCTTCGTCACCCGCGGTAGCGGCGTATCGGTTCACCGCAGCGACTGCGTCAACGTGGAGTCACTGTCCCGCGAGCCCGAGCGCATCCTCGAGGTCGAGTGGGCGCCCACGCAGTCCTCGGTCTTCCTGGTCGCCATCCAGGTCGAGGCCCTGGACCGCTCCCGGCTCCTCTCGGACGTCACCCGCGTCCTGTCCGACCAGCACGTCAACATCCTCTCCGCGGCCGTCCAGACCTCCCGCGACCGCGTCGCCACATCCCGCTTCACCTTCGAGATGGGCGACCCGAAGCACCTCGGTCACGTCCTGAAGGCGGTCAGGGGGGTCGAGGGCGTGTACGACGTGTACCGCGTGACCTCGGCGCGGAACCGGTCGTAGAAGACATGGGAAAGGGCCCCGCACCCAAGGTGCGGGGCCCTTTCCCATGCGGCCTCAGCCGCCGAACTCCTGGAGACCCTTGAGCGCCTGGTCCAGGAGCGCCTGGCGGCCCTCCAGCTCACGCTCCAACTTGTCGGCCCTGGCGTTGTTGCCCTGGGCGCGCGCCTGGTCGATCTGGCCCCTGAGCTTGTCCACGGCGGCCTGGAGCTGGCCGGTCAGACCCGCGGCACGCGCGCGTGCCTCCGGGTTGGTCCGGCGCCACTCGGTCTCCTCGGCCTCCTGGAGGGCGCGCTCGACGGCGTGCATCCGGCCCTCGACCTTCGGACGGGCGTCCCGCGGGACGTGACCGATGGCCTCCCAGCGCTCGTTGATCGCGCGGAAGGCGGCTCGGGCGCTCTTCAGGTCGCCGATCGGCAGGAGCTTCTCGGCCTCCTCGGCGAGCTCCTCCTTCAGCTTGAGGTTCTCGGTCTGCTCGGCGTCCCGCTCGGCGAACACCGAGCTGCGGGCGGCGAAGAACACGTCCTGGGCGCCACGGAAGCGGTTCCACAGGTCGTCCTCGTGCTCGCGCTGGGCGCGGCCGGCTGCCTTCCACTCGGCCATCAGCTCACGGTAGCGAGCGGCCGTCGGACCCCAGTCCGTCGACCCGGACAGCGCCTCGGCCTCGCCGACCAGGCGTTCCTTGGTCCGGCGGGCGTCCTCCCGCTGCGCGTCCAACGACGCGAAGTGGGCCTTGCGGCGCTTGGAGAACGCCGAGCGCGCGTGCGAGAAGCGGTGCCACAACTCGTCGTCCGACTTGCGGTCCAGGCGCGGCAGACCCTTCCAGGTGTCCACCAGTGCGCGCAGCCGCTCACCGGCGGCCCGCCACTGGTCGGACTGGGCCAGCTCCTCCGCCTCGACGACCAGCGCCTCCTTGGCGTGCCGGGCCTCGTCGGACTGCTTCGCGCGCTGCTGCTTGCGCTCCTCGCGGCGCTTGTCGACGGTCTCCACGAGCTTGTCCAACCGCACCTTGAGCGCGTCCAGGTCGCCGACCGCGTGATGCGCGTCGACCTGCTCGCGGATGTGGTCGATGGCTGCCTGAGCGTCCTTCGCCGACAGGTCGGTGGTCTTGACTCGCTTCTCGAGGAGGCCGATCTCGACAACCAGGCCCTCGTACTTGCGCTCGAAGTAGGCCAGGGCTTCCTCGGGGGAGCCGGCCTGCCAGGAACCGACGACCTGTTCGCCGTCGGCCGTACGCACGTACACGGTCCCCGTCTCGTCGACGCGGCCCCACGGGTCGCTGCTCACAGCGCCTCCTCCACATGATGCCGAGAGGCGTCAGCGCCCCCGGGCATCGTCCACAGTTTCGTCACGGCCAACATAGGCGACCGGCGGGTTGCCTGTCCGCATCCCGCGCGACCGAAATTTCGCACTTGGCGGTCAGGATTTGGTGACCGTCGCCTTGTTGATCACGACGGTCGCGTTCGGCGCGCCGTCGCCCGCGCCGGTGCTCTCACCGGCCGCGGCGATCTTCTTCAGCACCTTCATACCGGATTCCGAGATGGTGCCGAACGGGGTGTAGCTCGGAGGGAGCTGGCTGTCCTGGTAGACGAGGAAGAACTGGCTTCCGCCGGTGTGCGCCTGCCCGGTGTTCGCCATCGCGACGGTGCCCGCCGGGTAGACGTTGCTCTTGAGGCTCTTGTCCTTCAGGTTCTCGTCCGGGATGGTGTAGCCCGGTCCGCCGCTGCCGGAGCCCGTCGGGTCGCCGCACTGCAGGACGTAGATGCCGTTGGTGGTGAGCCGGTGGCACTTGGTGTGGTCGAAGAAGCCCTTGTTCGCCAGGAAGTCGAACGAGTTCACGGTGTGCGGGGCCGCCGACGCCTTCAGCGCGATGTCGATCTCACCGCACGTCGTGGCGAGGCCAAGGGTGTATTTCGCCGACTTGTCGATGGACATCGCCGGCTCCTTCTTCCAGGTCTCCGTCTTGACCTTGCCGGCGGCGGCCTTGTCGCACGGGTCCGGCGCCTTGCTGGTCGCCGCCGCGCTGGGAGTGGTCTGCGCGCTCGCGCTGGCCTTGTCGTCGTCCTTCATGACCCCGGACGTGTAGAGCGCCAGGCTGCCCACCAGGACCACGCCGAGCACCGACGCGATCACAGAGTTGCGTACACGGGCCTTGCGGCGCGCGGCCGTGCGCCGCTGCTGCTGCCGCAAGAACTTCTCCCGCGCGAGCTGCCGCTTCCGCTGTTCCTGGGTGACCACGGGGTTCTCTCCTCATGCGTCTCGTACGCCGACCGGTACGCATGCGTCCTATGAACCGACCGCCTGCGTGTGCCCCGTACCGTATATGGGTTCGCTGAGAAATCGGCAGCGCCGGTAGGCTCTGACCACTGGGGCAGCCGCCCGGAAGACCGCCCGTACCTAGACAAACCGAGGACGATCGTGCTCATTGCCGGGTTCCCCGCCGGGGCCTGGGGGACGAACTGTTATCTCGTCGCCCCCGCCGCCGGTGAGGAGTGCGTGATCATCGACCCGGGCCACCAGGCCGCCGAGGGAGTCGAGGAGACGCTGAAGAAGCATCGGCTCAAGCCCGTCGCCGTCGTCCTCACCCACGGCCACATCGACCACGTGGCCTCGGTCGTCCCCGTGTGCGGCGCGCACGGAGTACCCGCGTGGATCCACCCCGAGGACCGCTACATGATGAAGGACCCGTCGATGGGTCTGGGGCGTTCCATCGGGATGCCGCTCATGGGCGAGATCACCGTGGGGGAGCCGGACGACGTCAAGGAGCTGACCGACGGTGTGCGGCTGGAGCTCGCGGGCCTGGACCTGTCCGTCGCGCACGCGCCGGGCCATACCAAGGGGTCGGTGACCTTCCGGATGCCCGAGACGGCCGAGATTCCCTCGGTCTTCTTCTCGGGGGATCTGCTCTTCGCCGGCTCCATCGGACGCACCGACCTGCCCGGCGGTGACATGGCCGAGATGCTCGACTCGCTGGCCCGCGTGTGCCTGCCGCTCGACGACTCGACCGTGGTGCTGTCCGGCCACGGCCCCCAGACGACCATCGGCCAGGAGCGCGCCACCAACCCGTATCTGCGGGAAGTGGCCGCCGGCCAGGGAGAGGGTGCGAACACCCCTCCCCGACGAGGAATGTGACGAGAGACTTCCGTGAGCACCTTTCAGGCCCCCAAGGGCACGTACGACCTGATCCCGCCAGACAGCGCCAAGTTCCTGGCGGTCCGTGAGGCGATCGCCGCGCCCCTGCGCGCCTCCGGCTACGGCTACATCGAGACGCCCGGCTTCGAGAGCGTCGAGCTGTTCGCGCGCGGCGTCGGAGAGTCCACCGACATCGTGACCAAGGAGATGTACGCCTTCGAGACCAAGGGCGGCGACAAGCTGGCCCTGCGCCCCGAGGGCACGGCCTCCGTCCTGCGCGCGGCGCTGGAGGCCAACCTGCACAAGACGGGCAACCTGCCGGTCAAGCTCTGGTACTCCGGCTCGTACTACCGCTACGAGCGTCCGCAGAAGGGCCGTTACCGGCACTTCTCGCAGGTGGGCGCCGAGGCGATCGGTGCGGAGGACCCGGCGCTCGACGCCGAGCTGATCATCCTGGCCGACCAGGCGTACCGCTCGCTGGGGCTGCGCAACTTCCGCATCCTGCTCAACAGCCTGGGCGACAAGGAGTGCCGTCCGGTGTACCGGGCCGCGCTCCAGGACTTCCTGCGCGGCCTGGACCTCGACGAGGACACGCTCCGCCGCGCCGAGATCAACCCCCTGCGCGTCCTCGACGACAAGCGGGAGTCGGTCCAGAAGCAGCTCGGGGACGCCCCGCTGCTGCGCGACTACCTCTGCGACGCCTGCAAGGCGTACCACGAGGAGGTCCGCGAGCTGATCACCGCGGCGGGCGTGGCCTTCGAGGACGACCCGAAGCTGGTGCGCGGCCTGGACTACTACACCCGTACGACCTTCGAGTTCGTCCACGACGGTCTGGGCTCCCAGTCGGCTGTGGGCGGCGGCGGACGCTACGACGGCCTGTCGGAGATGATCGGCGGCCCGGCCCTTCCGTCCGTGGGCTGGGCGTTGGGCGTCGACCGCACGGTCCTCGCCCTGGAGGCGGAGGGCGTCGAGCTCGAACTCCCCTCGACGACCAGTGTGTTCGCGGTCCCGCTGGGAGAGGAGGCCCGCCGGATCCTCTTCGCCAAGGTCACCGAACTCCGCAAGGTGGGTATCGCGGCGGACTTCTCCTACGGCGCCAAGGGCCTCAAGGGCGCCATGAAGAACGCCAACCGCAGCGGCGCCCGCTACACGATCGTCGCCGGTGAACGCGACCTCGCCGAGGGCGTCGTACAGCTCAAGGACATGGAGTCCGGGGAGCAGTCGGCGATCGGGGTCAACGAGATCGTGGCGGAGCTGGAGTCCAGGCTCGGTTAGCAGTACTCCAGGAGAAGGGCGCCGGTCACGTGGCCGGCGCCCTTCTTTCACTGGTCGAGGAGGCCGTGGCGCATCGCGCAGGTCACCGCGGCGGTGCGGTCGTCGACTCCCAACTTGCCGAAGACGCGCAGGAGATGGGTCTTGACCGTCGACTCGCCGATGAACAGCCTGCGCCCGATCTCCGCGTTCGTGCAGCCCTCCGCCACCAGACGCAGCACCGCTGTCTCGCGCTCCGAGAGCCGGGGCCGCTCCGGCCTGGTGCGCAACTGGTCGACCAGGCGGGCCGCGACGGTCGGCGCCAGGACGGTCTCGCCCCGGGCGGCGGCCCGTACGGACTCCGCCAGTTCGCCCCGGGGCAGGTCCTTGAGCAGATAGCCGGCGGCCCCCGCCTCCACGGCCCGCAGGATGTCCCGGTCCGTCTCGTACGTCGTCAGGACGATCACCCGGCAGGGCAGTCCCGCCTCCGTCATCCGTACGATCGAATCCACGCCCGAGCCGCCCGGCATCCGCAGGTCCATCAGCACGATGTCGGGCCGGAGTTCAGCCGCCAGCGCCTCCGCCTGCGGCCCGCTCGTCGCGTCCGCGATCACCTCCAGGTCCGGTTCCGCGCTCAGCATCGCTCGCAGGCCCTCCCGTACGACCGGGTGGTCGTCGGCCAGGATGATCCGGATCATGAACAGCTCCTCGGGGGCGGCACGGGCAGACGAACGGTGACCGTGGTGCCGCCGCCGGGCGCGCTGTGCACCCGCACCGTCCCGCCGACCTCGGTGGCGCGGGCGCGGAGCCCCGCCAGACCGTAGCCGTCACGGGCGGCCCCCGGGTCGAAGCCGTGACCGTCGTCCCGTACGGACAGGGTGAGGCTCTCGTCGGCGTAGTCGAGGTCGATGGTCACGGTCGCCGAACTTCCCGCGTGTTTACGGCAGTTCGTGAGTGCCTCCTGGCAGGAGCGCAGGGCGACGACCTCGGCGCCCGCGGGCAGCGGACGGACCTGGCCGGTCACGGCGAGCTTCGCGGAGTGCCGGGCCGTCAGCCGGAACAGGGCGTCCGGCAGCGTCGCGCCGTCCAGGTCGGCGGGGGTGCCGTCGGCGACCAGGGCCCGCGCCTCGGCGAGGTTCAGCCGGGCCGTCTCGTCCATCAGGGCCAGATGACGGCGGGCCTGCGGCATGTCGTGGTCGAGCTCGGCCTCGACGGCCTGGATCAGCATCAGCAGGCTGGTGAAGCCCTGTGCGAGGGTGTCGTGGATCTCCCGGGCCATCCGCTGTCGCTCGGTCAGTGCCCCGTGCGCCGCGGACAGCCGCGAGACCTCGTGCCGGCTCGTGGCCAACTCGGCGATCAGAGCCGCCCGTTCCTGGCTCTGCTCGATGATCCGGATGACATAGCTGCCGACGGCCACCGAGAAGACCAGGGTGACGACGGCGAACAGGCCGTTGAAGAAGACGTCCTGCTCGCTCGGCCGCCACAGCAGCGCCCAGCCCGCCACGGGAGCGAGATTGATCACCGCCACGGCGGTCGGAGCCCACCGCATCCGCAGCGTCATGAAGCACTGGGGGACGAGAGCGAAGGTCATCAGCCGGGTCTCGCCGACCAGGATCGCCGAGGGAAGGAACAGCGCCATCATCGCGCCGAGGTAGGCCAGGGCCTTGCGCGCGTCGGGCGGATCCTGCCGGAGCAGGGGGCGCCCGACCCGTACGAAGAGCGGAACCAGCGGGACCAGCAGCGTCGCCGCCGTGACGCGGACCGGCCACCCGGGGTGTCCCGCACCCAGCACGAACACCAGGGTGGCCAGCCAGATCAGCGCGAAGTAGGTGTCCCAGAGCCGGAAGGAACGGTCCCACGAGTACGCGCCCACGGCGTCCGCCGGACCGCTCATCCGTCGCGCCGGTTCTTCCACCGGAAGGTCAGCAGACACAGCAGCAATCCTCCGACGCACCACGCCCCCAGCACCAGGGCGGTGCGTCCGAACTCCCAGCCGCCGGCCTGCTCCAGGACCTGCGCCGAGTCCGGCAGGAACACCCCGCGCAGCCCCTGGCACATCCACTTCAGGGGGAACAGCGCGCCGATGTTCAGCATCCAGTCGGGGATCGTGTCGATCGCGATGTACACCCCGGAGATGAACTGGAGGACCAGGAAGGGCAGGACGACCACGGAGCTCGCGCTCTTGCTGGACTTGGGCACCGAACTGATCGCGATGCCGAGCAGCGCGCACCCCGTGAGACCGAGCACGAAGATCCAGGCGAACGCGAACCATTTGCCGGCGTCCGACGGCAGATCGACGTCGTACAGCGTCGTGCCGACGAGCAAAAGGATCGCCGTCTCCAGGATGCCGGTGACCAGAACCAGCCAGATCTTGCCGAGGAAGTACGCCGCCGGCGGCATCGGGGTCCCGCGCAGCCTGCGCAGCACCTTCTCGTCCCGCTCGACGGCGATCGAGATGCCGAGCGACTGGAAGCTCGTCGACATGATGCCGGCGGCCATCATCGCCGGCACGTACAGCTGCGAGGCCTTGATGCCCGCACCCTCCACGTCGTCACTGAAGATGGACGCGAACAGGAACAGGAAGACCACCGGGAAGGCGAAGGTGAACACCACCTGGTCGCGCTGGCGGAAGAACTGCCTGATCTCCAGGGCACCCCGCCGAAGCCCGAGCCCCCAGACTCCGGGCAGCCTTGCGGCACCAGCATCGGTCCGGAACCGTACGGCGGTCGTGGTCATCGCGCGTCCTCCTGTCCGGTGAGCCGGAGGTAGACGTCCTCCAGCGTGGGGCGGCTGACCTGGAGCCCCGGGATCTCGCCGTCGAAGCGGCGCATCAGCGCGGCGACCGTCCTGGTCGGGGTGTCGGTGTGCTCCGTACGCGGGGCGCCGTCCGGCTCGGTCCACTCGACGGTGGCGCCTCTGCCGTACCGCTCCCGCAGAGCAGCGGGCTCGTCCTCGGCGACGACCTTGCCCCGGGAGATCACGGCCAGCCGGTCGGCGAGCGCCTCGGCCTCCTCCAGGTAGTGCGTGGTGAGCAGGATCGTCGTGCCCTCGTCGGACAGATTGCGGATCAGGTCCCAGAACTGGCGCCGGGCCGCCGGGTCGAATCCGGTCGTCGGCTCGTCCAGGAGCAGCAGTTCGGGGCCGCCGATCACACCGAGCGCCACGTCGAGCCGCCGCCGCTGCCCCCCCGACAGGGCCTTGATCCGGCTGCCCGCCTTGCCCTCCAGGCCCACCAGCCCGATGACCTCCTCGGGGTCCCGTGGCCGCGGGTAGTAGCGGGCGAAATGCCGGACGGTCTCCGCGACCGTCAACTCGGCGGGCGCGGATTCGTCCTGCCAGACGATTCCGACCTTTGCACGCCACGCGCGCGTGCCGTGCGCCGGGTCCGCGCCGAGCACGGACACCTCACCCGCGTCCCGGTCCCGGTTGCCCTGGAGGATCTCCACCGTGGTGCTCTTGCCCGCGCCATTGGGCCCGAGCAGGCCGAACACCTCGCCCCTGCGGATACCGAGATCGATCCCGTCGACCGCGGTCACGTCGCCGTACTGCTTGCGCAGCCCCCGAACGTCCACCGCGAGTTCGTTCGCGTGTGTGGTCATGCCTGTGAGCATCAGCCGGAACCGAACGTTCAGGGACGACCGTGCGTACTTCCTTATGTCCACCGAACGGTGGACAAGCCTCGGGTGCGGCACAATGGCCCGTGCCCGAAGAAGGTCCAACTCTCCAGCAGACGGATCGGCGTGATGAGCAAGACCACAGTGAAACACGTCTCCACGGAGCCCGAGCCCTCGTCGGCGAGCGACGACGCCGCGCCCCGGACGGTGGGCGGCAGCCGTGCCTTCGCGCTGCTGCTGGTGATCACCGGCGCCGCCGGACTGCTCGCCGCGTGGGTCATCACGATCGACAAGTTCAAGATCCTCGAGGGCAAGGTCAGCGGCAAGACGTTCACGCCGAGCTGCTCCCTCAACCCGATCGTCTCCTGCGGCAGCGTCATGGAGAGCAAGCAGGCCGCCGCCTTCGGGTTCCCCAACCCGATGCTCGGCCTCGTCTGCTACGGCATCGTCATCTGCGTCGGCATGACCCTGCTGGCCCGCGCCACCTTCCCGCGCTGGTACTGGCTCACCTTCAACTTCGGCACGCTCTTCGGAGTGGCCTTCTGCACCTGGCTCCAGTTCCAGTCGCTGTACCGGATCAACGCGCTGTGCCTGTGGTGCTCGCTGGCCTGGGTCGCCACGATCACGATGTTCTGGTACGTGACCTCGTTCAACATCCGCAACGACCTGCTGCCGTCCCCGGGCTGGCTCAAGCGCTTCCTCTCCGAGTTCACCTGGGTCCTGCCGGTCACCCACTGCGGCATCATCGTCATGCTGATCCTGACCCGCTGGGGCGACAAGCTCTGGGCCTGACCGACGGCCGACGGCGTTGTCAGTGGCGTGACATAGGGTTTTGAACGTGGAGCCCGATCTGTTCACCGCCGCGGCAGAAGAACGCCAGGAGAAGGACCCGGCCGGCAGCCCCTTGGCGGTCCGGATGCGCCCGCGCACCCTCGACGAGGTGATGGGCCAGCAGCACCTGCTCAAGCCGGGTTCGCCGCTGCGTCGACTGGTCGGCGAGGGCAGCGGAGGTCCCGCCGGACCGTCCTCGGTGATCCTCTGGGGTCCGCCCGGCACCGGCAAGACGACCTTGGCGTACGTCGTCTCCAAGGCAACCAACAAGCGCTTCGTGGAGCTGTCCGCGATCACCGCCGGCGTCAAGGAGGTCCGCGCGGTCATCGACGGCGCCCGCCGCGCCACCGGCGGCTTCGGCAAGGAGACCGTCCTCTTCCTCGACGAGATCCACCGCTTCAGCAAGGCCCAGCAGGACTCCCTGCTCCCCGCGGTCGAGAACCGCTGGGTGACCCTGATCGCGGCGACCACCGAGAACCCGTACTTCTCGATCATCTCCCCGCTGCTGTCCCGGTCCCTGCTGCTGACCCTCGAACCCCTCACCGACGACGACGTCAGAGGACTGCTGAAGCGGGCGCTGAGCGACGAGCGGGGCCTGAAGGACGCCGTCGCCCTCCCCGAGGACACCGAGGACCACCTCCTGCGGATCGCCGGCGGCGACGCCCGCCGTGCCCTGACCGCCCTGGAGGCGGCCGCCGGGGCCGCCCTCGACAAGGGCGAGCCGGAGATCACCCTCACCACGCTGGAGGAGACGGTCGACCGCGCGGCCGTGACGTACGACCGCGACGGCGACCAGCACTACGACGTGGCCAGCGCCCTCATCAAGTCCATCAGGGGCTCCGACGTCGACGCGGCCCTGCACTACCTGGCCCGCATGATCGAGGCCGGTGAGGACCCCCGCTTCATCGCCCGCCGGCTGATGATCTCCGCCAGCGAGGACATCGGCCTCGCCGACCCGAACGCCCTGCCCATCGCGGTCGCCGCCGCCCAGGCCGTGGCCATGATCGGCTTCCCCGAGGCCGCGCTGACATTGAGCCACGCCACCATCGCCCTCGCGCTGGCCCCGAAGTCCAACGCCGCGACGACGGCGATCGGCGCCGCCATGGAGGACGTGCGCAAGGGGCTGGCCGGGCCGGTGCCGCCGCATCTGCGTGACGGGCACTACAAGGGTGCCGCCAAGCTCGGGCACGCGCAGGGGTACGTCTACCCGCACGACCTGCCCGAGGGGATCGCCGAGCAGCAGTACGCCCCGGACGCCATCAAGGACCGCGAGTACTACGAACCCACCCGGCACGGCGCCGAGGCCCGGTACGCGGACGCCGTGGAGTGGACCCGCAAACACCTCGGTCGCAAGCGGTCCTGAGCACCCTGTAGAATCCTCGAAGCGCTGTGTCCCGTGCAGTCAGAACGGGACGGTCAGCCGGAACCCCCCAGTGGGGTTCCAGGAGCGTCGCGCACCGTTCGAATGGTGTCGCGGGCAGCCCACCACCGCCAGCGGTAGGTGGGCCACTCGCGTGCTGCACATATGTGCCCAGACCAGGGGAGCGGCTGCCCACCAGGTTCCTCGAGGACCCGGCGGGTTTCCCCGGCTGCGGATGCGACCTCCCATAACTCTGACGAGCCGAACACCAAGAGATGAGAGATTGTGGCGAACCAGCCCCGCCCCAAGGTCAAGAAGTCGCGTGCCCTCGGCATCGCGCTGACCCCGAAGGCCGTCAAGTACTTCGAGGCCCGTCCCTACCCCCCGGGTGAGCACGGCCGTGGCCGCAAGCAGAACTCGGACTACAAGGTCCGTCTGCTCGAGAAGCAGCGTCTGCGCGCGCAGTACGACGTGTCCGAGCGTCAGCTCGTCCGCGCCTACGAGCGTGCCGCCAAGACCCAGGGCAAGACCGGTGAGGCCCTGGTCATCGAGCTCGAGCGCCGTCTCGACGCGCTGGTCCTGCGTTCGGGCATCGCCCGCACGATCTACCAGGCCCGCCAGATGGTCGTCCACGGCCACATCGAGGTCAACGGTCAGAAGGTCGACAAGCCGTCCTTCCGCGTCCGCCCCGACGATGTCGTGATGGTCCGCGAGCGCAGCCGCGAGAAGACCCTCTTCTCGATCGCCCGTGAGGGCGGCTTCGCCCCCGACGGCGAGACCCCGCGCTACCTCCAGGTGAACCTCCGCGCCCTGGCCTTCCGCCTGGACCGCGAGCCGAACCGCAAGGAGATCCCGGTGATCTGCGACGAGCAGCTCGTCGTCGAGTACTACGCCCGCTGATCACCGGCAGGCCGTAGCACCCGCACCACTTCAGCCCGCCGTCTCCCCGCCCTTCCGGGTGGGCGAGGCGGCGGGTTGCCGCATGTCGAGGGTCACTCGCGCGAGCCGCACGGAACCCCGCGGCGCCGGCAGTCCCTCGATCGGGCGGGCGCGGCCCGGGCGCCCGGGACACCGCGGCGTCCCGCCCAGCGCCCAGCTCCGGGCCGTCGCCTCGCACAGCTCGTGCGGGGCGTTGTAGTAGGCCGAACCGAACAGGGGCAGGCCGGCAAGGCCGTTCTGCGTGGCTGCAGCACGGCGGCCTCGGCCGGATCGCCCACGGTCACGGTGACCAGAGCGAGCAACGCGATGGACAGGACCGAGCCGAGCAGGTCGTGGAAGGCGTGCGCGGGTGCACGAGGAGCCTCTCGCGCGGCAGCCGCGTGCGGGTCCGCGCCACCCCCCGTCGGCCGGCGCGCACCGCCCGCTCGCAGCCCGCGCCGCGAGCCGGGACTTGCCGATAGCTCCGCGGCCTGTCACCAGCCGTGAGGTGGCGAGCGCCCGTGCCGGCCCCGGAAGTTCCGCGCGCCGACCGGTAACACGGAGCGTACTGAAGTGTGTTCGCTCCGTACGACCGCCGTGGGCGGCCCGCGTGCGGGTGAGGGGTTGTCCGGTGCGGAGCGCCGTCCCCGGCGCGATAGGCTCGGCGGAGACTTTTTTCATAGACAGCACGTTTCAGGGAGCGGGTGCACACAGTGTCCGGTGGAGAGGTTGCCGGGATCCTGGTGGCCGTCTTCTGGGCGATCCTGGTCTCCTTCCTCGCCGTCGCGCTGGCGAGGCTGGCCCAGACGCTCAAGGCGACCACCAAGCTCGTGGCGGACGTGACCGACCAGGCCGTCCCGCTGCTGGCCGATGCCTCCACCGCGGTGCGTTCCGCGCAGACCCAGATCGAGCGGGTCGACGCGATCGCCTCGGACGTCCAGGAGGTCACGTCGAACGCCTCCGCGCTGTCCACCACCGTCGCCTCCACCTTCGGCGGCCCCCTGGTCAAGGTCGCGGCCTTCGGCTACGGCGTGCGCCGCGCGATCAGCGGCCGCAAGGACGACGTGCCCGCAAAGACGCCCCGGCGTACCGTGATCGTGGGCCGGGCGGTTTCCCGGGGCCGCGGGAAGAAGGACTGAGGCTCAAGAGATGTTCCGCCGTACTTTCTGGTTCTCCACGGGCGTGGCCGCGGGTGTCTGGGCCACCACCAAGGTGAATCGCAAGCTGAAGCAGCTGACCCCCGAGAACCTCGCCGTGACCGCGGCCAACAAAGCGATCGAGACGGGTGCCCGTCTCAAGGACCGCGCCGTCGGCTTCGCGCTCGACGTCCGGGACAACATGGCCCAGCGGGAGGCCGAGTTGACGGATGCCCTCGGTATCCACGACAGCCCCGAACTCCCCGCACCCAGGCGCATCGCCGCCATCGAGAACTCGACGTACACAACGCATTCGTACAACCGGAATGAGGACCACTGATGGAGTCGGCCGAGATTCGCCGCCGCTGGCTGAGCTTCTACGAGGAGCGCGGGCACACCGTCGTCCCTTCGGCGTCGCTCATCGCGGACGACCCGACTCTGCTCCTGGTCCCCGCCGGCATGGTGCCCTTCAAGCCGTACTTCCTCGGTGAGGTCAAGCCCCCGTGGTCGCGCGCCACCAGCGTGCAGAAGTGCGTGCGCACGCCCGACATCGAAGAGGTCGGCAAGACCACCCGGCACGGCACCTTCTTCCAGATGTGCGGCAACTTCTCCTTCGGCGACTACTTCAAGGAAGGCGCCATCAAGTACGCCTGGGAGCTGCTCACCAGCCCCCAGGACAAGGGTGGTTACGGCCTGGAGCCGGAGAAGCTCTGGATCACCGTCTACAAGGACGACGACGAGGCCGAGCGTATCTGGCACGAGATCATCGGCGTGCCCAAGGAGCGCATCCAGCGCCTCGGTATGAAGGACAACTACTGGTCCATGGGCGTCCCCGGACCCTGTGGCCCCTGTTCCGAGATCAACTACGACCGCGGCCCCGAGTTCGGCGTCGAGGGCGGCCCCGCCGTCAACGACGAGCGGTACGTGGAGATCTGGAACCTCGTCTTCATGCAGTACGAGCGCGGCGAGGGCATCGGCAAGGACAACTTCGAGATCCTCGGCGAGCTCCCCAGCAAGAACATCGACACCGGCCTCGGACTTGAGCGCCTCGCGATGATTCTGCAGGGCGTGCAGAACATGTACGAGATCGACACCTCCATGGCCGTCATCAAGAAGGCCACCGAGCTGACCGGCGTGGCCTACGGCGACGCCCACGACTCGGACGTCTCGCTGCGCGTGGTCACCGACCACATGCGCACGTCCGTGATGCTCATCGGTGACGGTGTCACCCCCGGCAACGAGGGCCGCGGTTACGTCCTGCGCCGCATCATGCGCCGTGCCATCCGCAACATGCGCCTGCTCGGTGCCACCGGCCCGGTCGTGCTCGACCTGATCGACACCGTGATCGCCATGATGGGCCAGCAGTACCCCGAGCTCGTCACCGACCGCGAGCGGATCGAAAAGGTCGCCGTCGCCGAGGAGAACGCCTTCCTCAAGACGCTGAAGGCCGGCACCAACATCCTCGACACCGCCGTCACCGAGACCAAGCAGTCCGGTGGCACGGTCCTCGCCGGCGACAAGGCGTTCCTGCTCCACGACACCTGGGGCTTCCCGATCGACCTCACCCTGGAGATGGCCGCCGAGCAGGGCCTGTCCGTGGACGAGGAGGGCTTCCGCCGCCTGATGAAGGAGCAGCGGGAGCGCGCCAAGGCCGACGCCCAGGCCAAGAAGACCGGTCACGCCGGCGCGGGCGCCTACCGCGAGATCGCGGACAAGGTCGGTGAGACCGACTTCATCGGCTACAGCGACACCGAGGGCGAGTCCACCATCGTCGGCATCCTCGTCGACGGCGCCTCCTCCCCGGCCGCCACCGAGGGCGACGAGGTCGAGATCGTCCTGGACCGCACCCCGTTCTACGCCGAGGGCGGCGGCCAGATCGGCGACACCGGCAAGATCAAGGTCGACTCCGGTGCCGTCATCGAGATCCGCGACTGCCAGAAGCCGGTTCCCGGCGTCTATGTCCACAAGGGCGTCGTGCAGTTCGGTGAGGTGACCGTCGGGGCCAAGGCCCACGCCTCGATCGACAGCCGCCGCCGTACGGCCATCGCCCGCGCCCACTCGGCCACCCACCTCACCCACCAGGCCCTGCGTGACGCGCTCGGCCCGACGGCCGCCCAGGCCGGTTCCGAGAACCAGCCCGGCCGCTTCCGCTTCGACTTCGGTTCCCCGTCCGCCGTTCCGACGGCCGTGATGACCGACGTCGAGCAGAAGATCAACGAGGTGCTCGCCCGCGAACTCGACGTCCGCGCCGACGTCATGGGCATCGACGAGGCCAAGAAGCAGGGTGCCATCGCCGAGTTCGGCGAGAAGTACGGCGAGCGGGTCCGTGTCGTGACCATCGGCGACTTCTCCAAGGAGCTGTGCGGCGGTACCCACGTGCACAACACCGCCCAGCTGGGCCTGGTGAAGCTGCTCGGCGAGTCGTCCATCGGCTCCGGGGTCCGCCGTATCGAGGCGCTCGTCGGTGTCGACGCGTACAACTTCCTCGCCCGTGAACACACCGTCGTCGCCCAGCTCCAGGAGCTGGTCAAGGGCCGTCCGGAGGAGCTTCCGGAGAAGGTCTCCGCCATGCTCGGCAAGCTGAAGGACGCCGAGAAGGAGATCGAGAAGTTCCGCGCGGAGAAGGTCCTGCAGGCCGCCGCCGGTCTTGCCGAGTCCGCCAAGGACGTCCGCGGGATCGCGGTCGTCACCGGGCAGGTCCCGGACGGCACGACCCCCGACGACCTGCGCAAGCTGGTCCTCGACGTGCGCGGCCGCATCCAAGGCGGACGCGCCGCCGTGGTCGCCCTCTTCACCGTGAACAACGGCAAGCCGCTCACGGTCATCGCCACCAACGAGGCCGCCCGTGGGCGCGGGCTCAAGGCCGGTGACCTGGTCCGGGCCGCCGCCAAGACCCTCGGCGGCGGCGGTGGCGGCAAGCCGGACGTCGCGCAGGGCGGTGGCCAGAACCCGGCCGCGATCGGTGAGGCCGTGGACGCCGTGGAGCGCATGGTCGGGGAGACGGCCAAGTAATGCGCACAGGCCGCAGGCTCGCGATCGACGTCGGGGACGCCCGCATCGGTGTCGCCTCGT
Organism: Streptomyces canus; assembly: GCF_030816965.1. NCBI lineage: Bacteria > Bacillati > Actinomycetota > Actinomycetes > Kitasatosporales > Streptomycetaceae > Streptomyces > Streptomyces canus. The sequence continues at coordinate 1,821,690 of NZ_JAUSYQ010000002.1, read as the reverse complement.
GCGACCCCGACGGGATTCTCGCCACTCCGGTGGAGACGGTCCCGGGCCGGGACGTCCCGGCAGCTCATCGTCGGCTGAAGCAGCTGGTCGAGGAGTACGAACCGATTGAGGTCGTCGTCGGCCTCCCTCGCTCCCTCAAGGGGGGCGAGGGCCCGGCCGCGGCCAAGGTCCGCGGCTTCGTCCAGGAGCTCGCCCGGGGGATCGCGCCCGTCCCGGTCCGGCTCGTCGACGAGCGGATGACCACCGTGACGGCCAGTCAGGGACTGCGCGCATCCGGAGTGAAATCCAAAAAGGGCAGATCGGTCATCGACCAGGCAGCCGCCGTGATCATTCTTCAGCAGGCGCTGGAATCCGAACGGGTGTCAGGTAAAGCACCCGGCGAGGGCGTCGAAGTGGTCATCTGATCGCGGTACGGTAGCGTTCCGCGCGATGCGGCGACATTCGAACAGTCACCGCACAGAAAGAGGCGAAACGGTAGCCGGATGGTGAGTGAAGGAGACCGCCGCCTCGCGGCTCTAGGGGATCGATGACTGAGTATGGCCGGGGCGAAGGCTCCGAACCGTGGCATCCCGAGGACCCGTTGTACGGGGACGGCGGATGGGAAGGGCAGCAGGCCCACGCGGGTCAGCAGTCCCCTTACGGCGGCCAGCCGCAGCACTATCCGCAGCAGCAGCCGCAGTACGACAACGGTGGCTGGGGCGACGGCCGGCAGGACGCCTATGGTCAGGCGCAGCAGCAGTACCCGCAGCACGACGGCCAGTACGACCAGCAGGAGCAGTACAACCAGCAGCAGTACGACCAGCATCAGCAGCAGTACGACCAGCAGGCGTACCACGGCCAGCAGCAGTCGTACGACCAGAACGGCAACGGCTGGGCGACAGGCACGCAGGCGCAGGTGCCGTACCCCGCCGATCCCTCGGACCCGTACGGACAGCAGGCGGCCGCGTACGGCGCTGAGCAGCAGGACCACTACGGCAGCCCGGACGCGTACCCGCCGCCGGAGCCGCCGAGCCGTCGACGGGCCGATCCTGAGCCGCAGATCGACTGGGATCCGGGCCCGGACCAGGGAGAGCACGCCTTCTTCGCGGGCGGCGACGACAGCGAGGACGACTCCGACGACCCGAAAGGCGGCCGCGGCGACCGGCGCGGGCGCGGCGACAAGGGCGGCAAGAAGCGCAAGAGCGGATGCGCCTGTCTGGTGGTCCTGCTGGTGTTCGGCGGTGGCACCGCAGGCGTCGGCTACTTCGGGTACCAGTTCTACCAAAATCGTTTCGGCGCGGCCCCGGACTATGCCGGGGACGGGACGAGCGAGATGGTCACCGTCCAGGTCCCCAAGGGTGCGGGCGGGTACGCGATCGGCCGACTGCTGAAGGACGCGGGTGTCGTGAAGAGCGTCGACGCCTTTGTGTCCGCCCAGGAGCAGAACCCCAAGGGGAAGGCGATCCAGGCCGGCGCCTATCTGCTGAAGAAGGAGATGTCCGCCGAAAGCGCCGTCGTGATGATGCTCGACCGGAAGAGCCAGAACAACGTGCTGGTCGCTCCGGGACTGCGGAACCTCATCGTCTACAAGAGGATCGACGAGAAACTCGATCTTGCTTCCGGCACCACGAAGAAGATCGCCGAAAAGAAATACAAGAGCCTCGGGCTGCCGAGCTGGGCGAACGACAACGAGGACATCAAGGACCCGCTGGAGGGCTTCCTCTATCCGGGTACCTATCCCGCGGCGAAGGGCATGAAGCCCGAGACGGTGCTGAAGGAAATGGTCACCCAGGCCGCCGAGACCTACGGCAAGTACGACCTGGAGGCGAAGGCCAAGGCGCTCAAGCTGGACAGCCCGCTGCAGGTCATCACGGTCGCCAGCCTCGTCGAGGCCGAGGGGAAAACCGAGGACGACTACCGCAAGATGGCGGAGGTGGTCTACAACCGGCTCAACCTCGCCAACCCCGAGACCTACGGCCTGCTCCAGTTCGACTCGACCTTCAATTACCTGAAGAACGAGAGCGACATCCGCATCTCCGAGTCGGAGATCAAGAGCAACAAGGACCCGTACAACACGTACACGAACAAGGGTCTGCCGCCCGGCCCGATCGACAATCCGGGCGACGTCGCGCTGAAGGCCGCGCTGGATCCGACCGACGACGGCTGGTACTACTTCGTCGCGACCGACGGCTTGAAGACCACCGAATTCGCCAAGACCCACGCTGAATTCCTGAGGCTCAAGGACAAGTTCGATGCAAGCACGGGCAGCTGACGCCCGCCGGGCCGCCGTCCTCGGAAAGCCCATCGCCCACTCCCTCTCCCCGGTCCTGCACCGGGCCGCCTACGAGGAGTTGGGGCTCACGGGCTGGTCGTACGACCGGTTCGAGCTCGACGAGGCCGCACTGCCCGGGTTTGTCGGGCAACTCGGGCCGGAGTGGGCCGGGCTGTCGGTGACCATGCCGCTCAAGCGGGCGGTCATTCCGCTGCTCGACGAGATCAGCGACACGGCCGCCTCGGTGGAGGCGGTCAACACCGTCGTGTTCACCGAGGACGGCCGCCGCCTCGGCGACAACACCGACATCCCGGGCATGGTCGCCGCCCTCAGGGAGCGGGGCATCGAACAGGTCGGCTCGGCGGCGATCCTCGGCGCCGGCGCCACCGCCTCCTCCGCGCTCGCCGCGCTGGCCCGGATCTGCACCGGCGAGGTCGTCGCCTATGTGCGCAGCGAGGCCCGGGCCGCCGAGATGCGGCAGTGGGGCGAGCGTCTCGGCGTCGAGGTGCGCACGGCGGACTGGGCGGACGCGGCCGAGGCCCTGGACGCCCCTCTGGTGATCGCGACCACCCCGGCCGGGGCGACGGACGCTCTCGCCCACGCCGTACCGGAGCGCCCCGCGGCCCTCTTCGACGTGCTCTACGACCCGTGGCCGACCGAGCTGGCGGCCCGCTGGTCGATGATCGGCGGGGCCGTGGTCAGCGGCCTCGACCTGCTGGTGCACCAGGCGGTGCTCCAGGTCGAGCAGATGACGGGTCTCAGGCCCGCGCCGGTGGAGACCATGCGCAAGGCGGGCGAGCATGCGTTGGCGGCTCGCTGAGCCTCTTCGGTGAAGCGTGGCAGTGGTCCTTTGACAGCGTCGTACTGAGCGCGGCCGAGCGGATGGCCTGAGGGCTGTACACATGCCCACGTCCGTCTGCTGGACCTGTGACCGGCTCCCGGCGCCGAACGTGGGAGGATCGGAGGTGGCGGGCCGGGGCCGCGCACCTGGTCGCGCCGTTGCCGTACGCGAGGACGCGCGTAAGCAGGGCAGTACCAGGGCGCGAGCATCGAGGAGCATCGTTGAGCAGGTTGCGCTGGCTGACCGCGGGGGAGTCCCATGGTCCCGCACTCGTCGCGACGCTGGAGGGCCTTCCCGCCGGCGTGCCGATCACCACGGAGATGGTGGCGGACCACCTGGCGAGGCGTCGGCTGGGCTATGGCCGCGGTGCCCGGATGAAGTTCGAGCAGGACGAGGTCACCTTCCTGGGCGGTGTCCGGCACGGCCTCAGCCTGGGTTCCCCGGTCGCCATCATGGTGGGCAACACCGAGTGGCCCAAGTGGGAGCAGGTCATGTCGGCCGACCCCATCGATCCGGAGATCCTGGCGGGCCTGGCGCGCAACGCGCCGCTGACCCGGCCGCGGCCCGGTCACGCCGATCTCGCGGGCATGCAGAAGTACGGCTTCGACGAGGCCCGGCCGATCCTGGAGCGCGCTTCCGCGCGGGAGACGGCGGCCCGGGTGGCGCTGGGCGCGGTGGCCCGCTCGTACCTGAAGGAGACGGCCGGCATCGAGATCGTCTCGCACGTCGTCGAGCTGTGTTCGGTGAAGGCCCCGCAGGGTGTGTATCCGACCCCGGCCGACGTCGAGAGGCTGGACGCCGACCCCCTGCGCTGCCTGGACGCGGACACGTCGAAGGCGATGGTGGCCGAGGTCGACCAGGCCCACAAGGACGGCGACACCCTGGGCGGTGTGGTGGAGATCCTGGCTTACGGGGTGCCGGTGGGCCTGGGCTCGCATGTGCACTGGGACCGCAAGCTGGATGCCCGTCTGGCGGGTGCGCTGATGGGCATCCAGGCGATCAAGGGTGTCGAGCTCGGCGACGGCTTCGAGCTGGCGCGGGTGCCCGGGTCGAAGGCGCACGACGAGATCGTGAACTCGCCCGAGGGCATCCGGCGCACGTCGGGCCGCTCGGGCGGCACCGAGGGCGGGCTGTCCACGGGTGAGCTGCTGCGGGTGCGGGCGGCGATGAAGCCGATCGCGACCGTGCCGCGCGCGTTGCAGACCGTCGACGTGACCACCGGCGAGGCCGCGCAGGCCCACCACCAGCGCTCGGATGTGTCCGCGGTCCCGGCCGCCGGTATCGTCGCCGAGGCCATGGTCGCCCTGGTCCTGGCGGACGCGGTGGCGGAGAAGTTCGGTGGCGACAGCGTGCCCGAGACCCGCCGCAATGTGCGGTCCTACCTCGAGAACCTGGCCATCCGATGACCGGTCCCCAGGTGGTACTGGTCGGTCCGATGGGCGTGGGCAAGTCCACCGTCGGGCAGCTGCTGGCCGAGCGGCTCGGTGTCGGCTACCGGGACACCGACGACGACATCGTCGCCGAGCAGGGCCGCACGATCGCGGAGATCTTCGTCGACGAGGGCGAGCCGGTCTTCCGGGCGATCGAGAAGGCAGCCGTCGCGCGGGCGCTCGCCGAGCACGACGGTGTCCTCGCGCTGGGCGGCGGCTCGATCCTGGACGCGGACACGCGCGCGCTGCTGGCCGGGCAGCAGGTGGTGTATCTCTCGATGGACGTCGAGGAGGCGGTCAAGCGCACCGGCCTGAACGCCGCGCGTCCGCTGCTCGCGGTCAACCCGCGCAAGCAGTGGCGCGAGCTGATGGAGGCCCGCCGCCACCTGTACGAATCGATCGCCACGACGGTGGTCGCCACGGACGGCCGTACACCCGAAGAAGTCACCCGAATCGCGCTGGACGCACTGGAGTTGAAGGAAGCATGAGCGAGGCAGTGACGCGCATCCAGGTCGGCGGCACCGCGGGCAGCGAGCCGTACGAGGTCCTGGTGGGACGTCAACTCCTGGGTGAGCTCGGCGCTTTGATCGGGGAGAAGGCGCAGCGGGTCGCGATCATCCACCCCGAGGCGCTCGCCGACACCGGTGACGCGCTGCGCGCCGACCTCGCCGGACAGGGGTACGAGGCCGTCGCCATCCAGGTCCCGAACGCGGAGGAGGCCAAGACCGCCGAGGTCGCCGCCTACTGCTGGAAGGCGCTCGGACAGTCCGGATTCACCCGCACCGACGTCGTCGTCGGCGTCGGCGGCGGCGCCACCACCGACCTCGCCGGGTTCGTGGCCGCGACCTGGCTGCGCGGGGTGCGCTGGATCGCCATCCCGACCACGGTGCTCGCCATGGTCGACGCGGCCGTCGGCGGCAAGACCGGCATCAACACCGCCGAGGGCAAGAACCTCGTCGGCGCCTTCCACCCGCCCGCCGGCGTCCTGTGCGACCTGGCCGCGCTGGACTCCCTGCCCGTCAACGACTACGTCTCCGGACTCGCCGAGATCATCAAGGCGGGCTTCATCGCCGACCCGGTGATCCTGGAACTCATCGAGTCCGACCCGCAGGCCGCGCGCACCCCGGCGGGGCCGCACACCGCCGAGCTCATCGAGCGCTCGATCCGGGTCAAGGCCGAGGTCGTCTCCTCCGACCTCAAGGAGTCGGGCCTCAGGGAGATCCTCAACTACGGTCACACGCTCGCCCACGCCATCGAGAAGAACGAGCGGTACAAGTGGCGGCACGGTGCCGCGGTCGCCGTAGGCATGCACTTCGCCGCCGAACTGGGCCGTCTGGCGGGCCGGTTGGACGACGCGACGGCCGACCGCCACCGCACCGTCCTCGAATCGGTCGGCCTGCCGCTGCACTACCGCTACGACCAGTGGCCCAAGTTGCTGGAAACCATGAAGGTCGACAAGAAGTCCCGCGGCAATCTGCTGCGGTTCATCGTCCTCGACGGACTGGGCAAGCCCACGGTCCTGGAGGGCCCGGACCCCGCGGTCCTGCTCGCCGCGTACGGCGAGGTCGGCCAGTAAGTCCCGCGACGGGCGTTCCGCCTGATTCGCCTTGCGACAGGGGCACTTCGGGGCGCTCCCGGCCGTTTCACCAAAGGAAGGCCGGGGGCGGTACCGTTCGGTGACGAGCGGGGTATGCACCACCCCGTAACCAGCGCCGATCAGCCTGCCGCGAGTGAGCCGGAGGGGCGCGTCGGAGACGAGAGGACGAGCGAGCACAGGCCTTCGGGCCGAGCACGCTCGGGCTCCCGGCACCGACGCGAGCGCCCCGGAGGCGAGCAAGCCGAAAAGACGAGACGGAGTGGCACCGGATGCAGCACGCAGTGGGTTCTCCGCTGCCGCCGCCCCACCAGCCGGGGCACGGACCCGCCGCCGGCTGGTCGCCGGCCGCACACCACCCGGGACCGCATCACCCGGGTGCGCACCAGGGTTCCGCCCCGGTGCCCCCACCGCCTCCGGCACCCGGTTTCACCCCGGCCCCGGTTCCGCCGACGCCGCCGCACTCTCCGGTCCCGCCCGCACCGCAGCACTCACCCGCGCCGGTGCCGGACACCACCGGCCATGTGCCGCTGCCGCCCGGGGCCCCCGTGGGCGCCCCCAGCAACCCGCCCGCCGCCGTGCCCGATCCGGCGGGCACCACCCTCGCCGTGCTGCTCATCGGCCCGGCGGGCGCCGGCAAGACGAGCGTCGCCAAATACTGGGCCGACCACCGCAGGGTCCCCACCGCCCACATCAGCCTCGACGACGTGCGGGAGTGGGTCCGCTCGGGCTTCGCCGACCCCCAGTCCGGCTGGAACGACCACTCCGAGGCCCAGTACCGCCTCGCCCGCCGCACCTGCGGCTTCGCCGCCCGCAACTTCCTGGCCAACGGCATCTCCTGCATCCTCGACGACGCCGTCTTCCCCGACCGTCCGGTGGTCGGCCTCGGCGGCTGGAAGCGGCACGTCGGTCCGGGACTGCTGCCGGTGGTCCTGCTGCCCGGCCTGGAGATCGTCCTGGAGCGCAACGCCGAACGCTCGGGCAACCGCCGCCTGACCGACGAAGAGGTCGCCCGGATCCATGGCCGGATGGCCGGGTGGTACGGCTCGGGCCTGCCGATCATCGACAACAGTCAGATGGACGTGGCCCAGACGGCGAGGGTGCTGGACGAGGTGCTGGCACGGTCGATCGCGAGCCCACCGAGCTGGTGATCGCAGGGGATCCGCACCTGCCCAGGGGCGCGGGGACTGCGCGACAGGCTCCCACCGACCCGCAGCGGACCACGAACCCCCACTCGGCCTCTCCCGAACGGCGCCGCACTCGTATCACTCCTACGCTCGTGTCATGTCAGAGGTGTACGTCACCCGCCGAACGAAGCTCAGGGCCCGCTGTCAAGCCAGCGGCAGCGCCACCGCGCTGATCTCCCGCCCCGCCAACGTCCGCTACCTCGCGGGCACCGCCCCCCGCGGCGCCGTCCTCCTGCTCGGTGCCAGTGAGGACGTCCTACTCTGTCCCGGTCCGCTGGACGACCGCATGGACGGCCGTCCCGACGAGGCCCTGCGGATCCACACCCTCCCCGGCACCGCCGGCGACCCGGCCGTCGCCGCGGCCGACCTCGCGGCGGGACAGCACGCCGGCTCCCTCGCCGTCGAGGAACACCACCTCACCGTCGACCGCCACAGAGCCATCCGCTCGGTCGTCCCGCGGCTGCGCCTCGCAGACCTCGCGGGCGCGGTCGAACAGCTCCGCGTGATCAAGGACGAGGAGGAGATCTCCTGCCTGCGCATCGGCGCCGAGATCGCCGATCAGGCACTGGGAGAACTCCTGGAGTCCATCCTCGTCGGCCGCACCGAGCGACATCTCGCCCTCGAACTGGAGCGCCGTCTCGTCGATCACGGCGCCGACGGCCCGGCCTTCGCCACGTCCGTGGGTACCGGTCCGAACGCCGGCCGCCCCGGCCACCGTCCCACCGACCGCCGTGTCGAGGAGGGCGATTTCCTCTCCGTCTGCCTGGGCGCGAGTTACCGCGGTTACCGCTGCGAGATCGGCCGTACCTTCGTCATCGGTACGTCCCCCGCCGATTGGCAGATCGAGCTGTACGACCTCGTCTTCGCCGCTCAGCGGGCCGGACGCGAGTCGCTGACACCCGGTGCTGCCTACCGTGACGTGGACCGTGCGGCCCGTCAGGTACTGCAGTCCGCGGGCCACCACGAGGGCCTCCCGATCCTCACCGGACACGGTGTGGGACTGGAAATCGACGAGGACCCGCAGCTGGCCCCCGCGGCCATGGGTAAACTGGACGCTTGCGTGCCGGTCACCGTCGAACCGGGGGTCCACCTCCCGGGACGGGGCGGCGTCCGGATCGATGACACGCTCGTCGTACGCCCCGAGGCGGACGGCGGACCCGAGCTACTCACCATCACGACCAAGGAGCTGCTCGCGCTGTAGGAAGTGCGTGCGCCGGGGTCGTCCACGTCAGTCCAGGAGATTCCGCAACCGTGGCTTCCACGAACGACCTCAAGAACGGCCTGGTGCTCAAGCTCGAAGGCGGCCAGCTCTGGTCCGTCGTCGAGTTCCAGCACGTCAAGCCCGGCAAGGGCCCTGCATTCGTGCGCACCAAGCTCAAGAACGTGCTGTCCGGCAAGGTCGTCGACAAGACGTTCAACGCCGGCGTCAAGGTCGAGACGGCCACTGTCGACAAGCGCGACATGCAGTTCTCGTACATGGACGGCGAGTACTTCGTCTTCATGGACATGGAGACCTACGACCAGCTGATGATCGACCGCAAGGCCGTCGGCGACGCCGCCAACTTCCTGATCGAGGGCTTCACCGCCACCGTGGCGCAGCACGAGGGCGAGGTGCTCTTCGTCGAGCTGCCGGCCGCCGTCGAGCTCGTCGTGCAGGAGACCGAACCCGGCCTGCAGGGCGACCGCTCCACCGGCGGCACCAAGCCCGCCACCCTGGAGACCGGTCACCAGATCCAGGTCCCGCTCTTCATCACCACCGGTGAGAAGATCAAGGTCGACACCCGCACGAGCGACTACCTCGGCCGGGTGAACAGCTAACCGTGGCTGCCCGCAACACGGCCCGCAAGCGCGCCTTCCAGATCCTCTTCGAGGGCGACCAGCGCGGAGTCGACGTCCTGACGGTCCTGGCGGACTGGATCCGGCTTTCCCGGGAAGACACCCGGCAGCCGCCGGTGAGCGAGTACACGATGCAGTTGGTCGAGGGCTACGCGGAGCACGCGAAGCGCATCGACGAGCTGATCGCGCAGTACTCGGTCGGCTGGACGCTGGACCGGATGCCGGTCGTCGACCGCAACATCCTGCGTCTGGGCGCCCATGAGCTGATCTGGGCCGACGAGACCCCGGACGCGGTGGTGCTCGACGAGATGGTGCAGCTGGCGAAGGAGTTCTCCACGGACGAGTCGCCCTCGTTCGTGAACGGCCTGCTGGGCCGGCTCAAGGAACTGAAGCCGTCGCTGCGCCGGGACGAGGCGTAGAGGACCGCGTCGGCACGACGCGCAAGAGCGCGAAACGCCTGAGGGCCCGCAGCGAGACCGCTGCGGGCCCTCAGGCGTCTGCGTACGCGCAGGCCCCACAAGGCGCGCAGAAAGCCGCCGGGGTGGCCGGAACCGTGAAGTTCCGGCCACCCCGGCGGCACGTTTCTGCTGAGGCTGGGAGCGGCTCAGCTCTCCTCGTGGGACACCGCGCGACGCGCGTCCGCGTCCAGCACACCCCAGCTGATCAGCTGCTCGGTGAGCACCGACGGGGACTGGTCGTAGATGACGGCGAGTGTGCGCAGGTCGTCCTGTCGGATCGAGAGCACCTTGCCGTTGTAGTCACCACGCTGGGACTGGATGGTCGCCGCATACCGCTGGAGCGGGCCGGCCTTCTCGGCCGGGACGTGGGCCAGCCGCTCCAGGTCCAGGACCAGCTTCGGCGGCGGCTCGGCGGCACCGCCCGGAGTGGTGCCGGGCAGCAGCTCCTGCACCGGAACGCCGTAGAAATCCGCCAACTCGGCAAGACGCTGCACCGTCACCGCGCGGTCGCCGCGCTCGTACGAACCGACCACGACCGCCTTCCAGCGTCCCTGGGACTTCTCCTCGACACCGTGGAGGGAAAGGCCCTGCTGGGTGCGGATGGCCCGAAGCTTGGCCCCGAGCTGTTTGGCGTATTCGCTGGACATATAGCTCCCCGGACACTGGATCGACGCGGCCGCAGTGGTTTCGAGCCGCGCGTCTGGTAACTCACTGTGAGGTTACGCAGCGTGACTCTTCCGCGTCAAGCCGAATGGTCCACACCGACTCTTCCGCGAGAGTGGTGGCTGATTGGGCCAAGGGGGTGATCGGGGACGTCCTTCCGGCCTGCTACCGTGGATGGCGCAAATCCGACGTCCTTTAAGGTCCGTCCCGTGAGGCGGAGAAGGAGGTCCGTTTCGTATGGACAAGCAGGACACTTCCGACCACCAGGCGTCCGATGCCCGGCCCGTTCTCGAAGGCCCCGACATCGCGCGCGTACTGACCCGTATCGCCCACGAGATCGTCGAACGCGCCAAGGGTGCCGACGACGTGGTGCTCCTCGGCATCCCCACCCGAGGCGTCTTCCTCGCCCAGCGGCTCGCCGTCAAGCTCGAGGAGATCACCGACCGCAGGATTCCGGTCGGTTCGCTCGACATCACCATGTACCGCGACGATCTGCGCATGCACCCGCCGCGTGCGCTGGCCCGCACCGAAATTCCCGGTGACGGCATCGACGGCCGTCTGGTCGTCCTCGTCGACGACGTGCTCTTCTCCGGCCGCACCATCCGCGCCGCCCTGGACGCCCTGAACGACATCGGGCGCCCCCGCGCGGTGCAGCTCGCGGTCCTCGTCGACAGAGGCCACCGCGAACTGCCCATCCGCGCCGACTACGTCGGCAAGAACCTCCCCACGTCGCTGCGGGAGACGGTCAAGGTCCAGCTCGCCGAGGAGGACGGTCGCGACACCGTGCTGCTCGGTGTGAAGCAGACCTAGCAGCAGACGGACCGGGTACGCCCCTTCCGGCGTGCCCTCGCCTGCCCGGAATCTCCCGATCCTGAACTGCCTTACGGAGCCTGAAAGATGCAGCGTCATCTCATCTCGGCCGCCGACCTCACCCGCGACGACGCCGTCCTGATCCTCGACACCGCCGAGGAGATGGCCCGGGTCGCCGACCGGCCGATCAAGAAGCTGCCGACCCTGCGCGGCCGCACGATCGTCAATCTCTTCTTCGAGGACTCCACGCGCACGCGTATCTCCTTCGAAGCCGCCGAGAAGCGTCTCTCGGCGGACGTCATCAACTTCACCGCCAAGGGCTCCAGCGTGTCCAAGGGCGAGTCCCTCAAGGACACCGCCCAGACCCTGGAGGCCATGGGCGTCGACGCCGTCGTCATCCGCCACGGCGCCTCGGGGGCGCCGTATCGCCTCGCCACCTCCGGCTGGATCGACGCGGCCGTCATCAACGCCGGTGACGGCACCCACCAGCACCCCACCCAGGCCCTGCTGGACGCGTTCACCATGCGCCGCCGGCTCGTCGGCCGGGACGCGGGGATCGGCCGGGACCTCTCCGGCAAGCGCATCACGATCGTCGGTGACATCCTGCACAGCCGGGTCGCTCGCTCCAACGTCGACCTGCTGCACACCCTCGGCGCCGAGGTCACCCTCGTCGCCCCGCCCACCCTGGTGCCGGTCGGCGTCGAGACCTGGCCCTGCGAGGTGGCGTACGACCTCGACAGCACCCTCGCCAAGTCCGACGCGGTGATGATGCTGCGCGTGCAGCGCGAGCGGATGAACGCCGCCTTCTTTCCGACCGAGCGCGAGTACTCGCGGCGCTACGGCCTGGACGGCGACCGCATGGCGCGGATGCCGGAGCACGCCATCGTGATGCACCCCGGCCCGATGGTCCGCGGCATGGAGATCACCGCCGAGGTCGCCGACTCCGACCGCTGCACCGTCGTCGAGCAGGTCGCAAACGGAGTCTCCATCCGGATGGCCGTTCTGTATCTGCTGCTCGGTGGCAACGAGCCCGCCGTCTCCCACACCCGTATCGAGGAGAAGTAAGTCACATGAGCAAGATCCTGATCCGTGGTGCGAAGGTCCTCGGCGGCGAGCCGCAGAACGTGCTGATCGACGGCTCGGTCATCGAGGCGGTCGGAACGGAGATTTCGGACGAGGCCGCCGAGGGCGCCGAGGTCGTCGACGCGGCCGGAAAGGTGCTCCTCCCGGGTCTCGTCGACCTCCACACCCATCTGCGTGAACCGGGCCGTGAGGACTCCGAGACGGTGCTGACGGGCACGCGCGCGGCGGCTTCCGGCGGCTACACCGCCGTGTTCGCCATGGCCAACACCTTCCCGGTCGCCGACACCGCCGGTGTGGTCGAGCAGGTCTACCGGCTCGGCCAGCAGCACGGCTACTGCGACGTGCAGCCCATCGGAGCGGTCACCGTCGGCCTGGAGGGCCGCAAGCTCGCCGAACTCGGTGCCATGCACGAGTCGGCCGCCGGTGTGACCGTCTTCTCCGACGACGGCAAGTGCGTCGACGACGCCGTGATCATGCGGCGCGCACTGGAGTACGTGAAGGCCTTCGGCGGGGTCGTCGCCCAGCACGCGCAGGAGCCGCGGCTGACCGAGGGCGCCCAGATGAACGAGGGCGTCGTCTCCGCCGAGCTGGGGCTCGGCGGCTGGCCCGCGGTGGCCGAAGAATCGATCATCGCCCGGGATGTCCTGCTCGCCGAGCACGTCGGCTCCCGCGTCCACATCTGCCACCTCTCGACCGCCGGATCCGTCGAGATCGTCCGCTGGGCCAAGTCCCGCGGCATCGACGTCACCGCCGAGGTCACCCCGCACCACCTGCTGCTCACCGACGAGCTGGTCCGGTCGTACAACCCGGTCTACAAGGTGAACCCGCCGCTGCGCACCCAGCGGGATGTGCTCGCCCTGCGCGAGGCCCTGGCCGACGGCACCATCGACATCGTCGCCACCGACCACGCCCCGCACCCGCACGAGGACAAGGACTGCGAGTGGGCCGCGGCCGCCATGGGCATGGTCGGCCTGGAGACCGCGTTGTCAGTGGTGCAGGAGACCATGGTGGACACCGGGCTCCTCGACTGGGCCGGGGTCGCCGAGCGCATGTCCTTCAAGCCCGCCGAGATCGGGCAGGCGAAGGGGCACGGGCGTCCCGTCTCGGCTGGTGAGCCCGCCAACCTCATGCTCGTCGACACGGAATACCGTGGGTCCGTGGACCCCGCGGGCTTCGCCTCGCGCAGCCGCAACACTCCGTACGAGGGGCGTGAGCTGCCGGGCCGTGTCACGCACACGTGGCTCCGGGGCAAGGCCACGCTCGTCGACGGGAAGCTCACGTGACACCTGCAACTCTGCTCGCCAACGGACTCGCCACCGGCCTTGCCGCCGAGAAGAAGTCGGCCGAGGTCACCGACTGGGCCGCCCGCGTCGGCTGGCTCGTCGGCCTCGCCCTCTTCGTCGCGCTCGTCTACTGGCTGATGCGCGAGGGCTGGAAGTGGCGCGGCACGCTCCAGGGCGACCTGCCCGAGCTGCCCACCGCGCCGGACGCCCCCGGCCCCGCGAGACTGGGCATGAGCGGCCGCTACCACGGCTCCACCACCGCGGGGCAGTGGCTCGACCGGATCGTGGCGCACGGCCTGGGCGCCCGCAGCCGGGTCGAGCTCACGCTGACGGACGCGGGACTGGACGTCGTACGCCCCGGCGCGACCGACTTCTTCATCCCGCGCGAGGCCCTGCGGGAGGCGGTGCTCGGCAAGGGCATCGCCGGCAAGGTCCTGACCGAGGGCGGGCTCCTCGTGGTGACCTGGGCCCACGGTGAGCGTCTGATCGACTCAGGGTTCCGCTCCGACCACGCGGCCGAGCACACCGACTGGGTCGACGCCATTAACTCCATGATCAACAAGACGGAAACGGAAGGCGCACGATGACCACCTCCACAAGGGGGGCCTCGAAGGCTCCTGCGGTACTCGTCCTGGAGGACGGCCGGATCTTCCGCGGCCGTTCCTACGGGGCCGTGGGGGAGACCTTCGGCGAGGCCGTCTTCTCCACCGGCATGACCGGCTACCAGGAGACCCTGACCGACCCGTCGTACGACCGCCAGATCGTCGTCGCGACCGCCCCGCAGATCGGCAACACCGGGTGGAACGACGAGGACGACGAGTCGAGCCGCATCTGGGTCTCCGGCTACGTCGTGCGCGACCCCGCGCGCGTGCCGTCCAACTGGCGCTCCAAGCGCTCCCTGGACGACGAGCTGGTCGCGCAGGACATCGTCGGGATCTCCGGCATCGACACCCGCGCGCTCACCCGGCACCTGCGCGAGGGCGGCTCCATGCGCGCCGGGATCTTCTCCGGCGAGGCGATCGCCGCCGAGTCCGAGCTCGTCGCACGCGTGCAGGCCCAGCCGCACATGAAGGGCGCCTCGCTCTACGAGGAGGTCGCCACCAAGGAGGCGTACGTCGTCCCCGCGGTCGGTGAGAAGAAGTTCACGGTCGCCGCGATCGACCTCGGCATCAAGGGCATGACCCCGCACCGCATGGCCGAGCGCGGCATCGAGGTGCACGTACTGCCGGCCACGGCCACCGCGGAGGACGTCTACGCCGTCGCCCCCGACGGAGTCTTCTTCTCCAACGGGCCCGGCGACCCGGCCACCGCCGACGGCCCGGTCGCGCTGATGACCGCCGTCCTGGAGCGCAGGACGCCCCTGTTCGGCATCTGCTTCGGCAACCAGATCCTCGGCCGCGCGCTCGGCTTCGGCACCTACAAGCTGAAGTACGGCCACCGGGGCATCAACCAGCCCGTGCAGGACCGGACCACCGGCAAGGTCGAGGTCACCGCGCACAACCACGGATTCGCCGTGGACGCGCCGCTCGACAAGGTCAGCGAGACCGAGTTCGGCCGTGCCGAGGTCTCCCACGTCTGCCTGAACGACGACGTCGTGGAGGGGCTCCAGCTGCTCGACCAGCCGGCCTTCTCCGTCCAGTACCACCCCGAAGCGGCAGCGGGTCCGCACGACGCCGCCTACCTGTTCGACCGCTTCGTATCTCTGATGGAGGGCCAGCGTGCCTAAGCGCACCGATATCCAGTCCGTCCTGGTCATCGGCTCCGGCCCGATCGTCATCGGCCAGGCCGCCGAGTTCGACTACTCCGGCACACAGGCGTGCCGGGTCCTGAAGGCCGAGGGCCTCAGGGTGATCCTGGTCAACTCCAACCCGGCGACGATCATGACCGACCCGGAGATCGCCGACGCCACCTACGTCGAGCCGATCACCCCGGAGTTCGTCGAGAAGATCATCGCCAAGGAGCGCCCCGACGCCCTGCTGCCCACCCTGGGCGGCCAGACGGCCCTCAACACGGCGATCTCGCTGCATGACGCCGGGACCCTCGACAAGTACGGCGTCGAGCTGATCGGCGCCAACGTCGAGGCGATCAACAAGGGCGAGGACCGCGACCTGTTCAAGGACGTCGTGGAGGAGGTCCGCAAGAAGATCGGGCACGGCGAGTCCGCCCGCTCGGTCATCTGCCACTCCATGGACGACGTCCTGCAGGGCGTCGAGACGCTCGGCGGCTACCCCGTCGTCGTCCGCCCGTCCTTCACCATGGGCGGCGCCGGCTCCGGCTTCGCGCACAACGAGGAGGAACTGCGCCGCATCGCCGGACAGGGCCTCACGCTCTCGCCGACCACCGAGGTGCTCCTGGAGGAGTCCATCCTCGGCTGGAAGGAGTACGAACTGGAGCTGATGCGCGACAAGCACGACAACGTCGTGGTCGTCTGCTCCATCGAGAACTTCGACCCCATGGGCGTGCACACCGGCGACTCGATCACCGTCGCCCCCGCGATGACGCTGACCGACCGCGAGTACCAGGTGCTGCGCGACGTCGGCATCGCGATCATCCGCGAGGTCGGCGTCGACACCGGCGGCTGCAACATCCAGTTCGCGGTGGACCCCGAGGACGGCCGTGTCATCGTCATCGAGATGAACCCGCGCGTGTCCCGCTCCTCGGCGCTCGCGTCCAAGGCGACCGGCTTCCCGATCGCCAAGATCGCCGCGAAGCTCGCCGTCGGCTACACGCTGGACGAGATCCCGAACGACATCACCGAGCAGACCCCGGCCTCTTTCGAGCCGACGCTCGACTACGTGGTGGTCAAGGCCCCCCGGTTCGCCTTCGAGAAGTTCCCGTCCGCGGATTCGACGCTGACGACCACCATGAAGTCGGTCGGCGAGGCCATGGCGATCGGCCGCAACTTCACCGAGGCCTTCCAGAAGGCACTGCGCTCGCTGGAGAAGAAGGGCAGTCAGTTCACCTTCGTGGGCGAGCCCGGCGACAAGACCGCCCTCCTGGAGGAGTCCGTACGGCCCACCGACGGCCGCGTCAACACCGTCATGCAGGCCATCCGCGCGGGCGCCACGCCGGAGGAGGTCTTCGAGTACACGAAGATCGACCCCTGGTTCGTCGACCAGCTCTTCCTGATCAAGGAGACCGCGGACGAGCTGGCCGCCGCCGAGCGACTGGACGCCGACCTGCTGGCCGAGGCCAAGCGGCACGGCTTCTCCGACCAGCAGATCGGCGAGATCCGCGGCCTGCGCGAGGACGTGGTGCGCGAGGTGCGGCACGCACTCGGCGTACGCCCCGTCTACAAGACCGTCGACACCTGCGCGGCCGAGTTCGCCGCGAAGACGCCGTACTTCTACTCCTCCTACGACGAGGAGAGCGAGGTCGCGCCCCGGACCAAGCCCGCCGTGATCATCCTGGGCTCGGGTCCGAACCGCATCGGCCAGGGCATCGAGTTCGACTACTCCTGCGTGCACGCCTCCTTCGCGCTGTCCGACGCCGGGTACGAGACGGTGATGGTCAACTGCAACCCCGAGACCGTCTCCACCGACTACGACACCTCCGACCGGCTGTACTTCGAGCCGCTCACGCTCGAGGACGTCCTGGAGATCGTCCACGCCGAGCAGCAGGCCGGTCCGGTCGCGGGCGTGATCGTGCAGCTGGGCGGGCAGACCCCGCTGGGTCTGGCGCAGGCGCTCAAGGACAACGGCGTTCCGATCGTCGGCACGCCTCCCGAGGCGATCCACGCCGCCGAGGACCGTGGTGCCTTCGGCCGTGTCCTCGCCGAGGCGGGCCTGCCGGCCCCCAAGCACGGCACCGCCACCACCTTCACCGGCGCCAAGGCGATCGCGGACGAGATCGGCTACCCGGTCCTCGTTCGGCCCTCCTACGTCCTCGGCGGCCGCGGCATGGAGATCGTCTACGACGAGACCCGCCTGGAGTCCTACATCGCCGAGTCGACCGAGATCAGCCCCTCCCGGCCGGTCCTGGTCGACCGCTTCCTGGACGACGCCATCGAGATCGACGTCGACGCCCTCTACGACGGCCAGGAGCTCTACCTGGGCGGCGTGATGGAGCACATCGAGGAGGCCGGCATCCACTCCGGCGACTCGGCGTGCGCGCTGCCGCCGATCACGCTGGGCGGGTTCGACATCAAGCGCCTGCGGGCCTCCACGGAGGCCATCGCGCGCGGGGTGGGCGTCCGGGGCCTGATCAACATCCAGTTCGCCATGGCCGGTGACATCCTCTACGTCCTGGAGGCCAACCCGCGCGCGTCCCGCACCGTCCCCTTCACCTCGAAGGCGACCGCGGTGCCGCTCGCCAAGGCCGCCGCCCGGATCTCGCTGGGCGCGACCGTCGCCGAACTGCGCGCCGAGGGCCTGCTTCCGGCCAACGGCGACGGCGGCGAACTCCCGCTGGACGCGCCGATCTCCGTGAAGGAGGCCGTCATGCCGTGGTCGCGCTTCCGCGACATCCACGGCCGCGGCGTCGACACGGTCCTCGGCCCGGAGATGCGCTCGACCGGCGAGGTCATGGGCATCGACTCCGTCTTCGGCACGGCGTACGCCAAGTCGCAGGCGGGTGCCTACGGTCCGCTGCCGACCAAGGGGCGTGCGTTCATCTCGGTCGCCAACCGCGACAAGCGCTCGATGATCTTCCCGGCGCGCGAGCTGGTCGCCCACGGCTTCGAACTGCTCGCCACCTCCGGCACCGCCGAGGTCCTCAAGCGCAACGGCATCAACGCCACCGTCGTGCGCAAGCAGTCCGAGGGCACCGGCCCGAACGGCGAGAAGACCATCGTCCAGCTCATCCACGACGGCGAGGTAGACCTGATCGTCAACACCCCGTACGGCACCGGCGGCCGCCTCGACGGCTACGAGATCCGTACGGCGGCCGTGGCGCGGTCGGTCCCGTGCCTCACGACGGTCCAGGCGCTCGCCGCCGCCGTCCAGGGCATCGACGCCCTCAACCACGGTGATGTGGGCGTCCGTTCGCTCCAGGAACACGCGCAACACCTGACCGCGGCCCGCGACTAGCAGCCCTGAGGGGGACACCGGAAACGGTGTCCCCCTCTTGGTGAGGACACCATGTACAAGATCTTTTTCAACCTCGTCTTCAAACGCCTGGACCCCGAGAAGGCCCATCACCTGGCTTTCCGGTGGATCCGCCTGGCTGCCCGTCTTCCCGTGCTGCGCACGTTCGTCGCGGCCGCTCTCGCACCCCGCTACAAGGAGCTGCGCACCGAGGCCTTCGGGCTGCGCATGCACGGCCCCTTCGGACTCGCCGCCGGCTTCGACAAGAACGCGGTCGCGATCGACGGCATGACGATGCTGGGCTTCGATCACGTCGAGATCGGCACGGTGACCGGGGAGGCCCAGCCCGGTAACCCCAGGAAGCGGCTGTTCCGCCTGGTCCAGGACCGCGCGCTCATCAACCGCATGGGCTTCAACAACGAGGGCTCGCTGGCCGTGGCGGCCCGCCTGGCCTCCCGCGAGCCGGTTTTCAAGACCGTTGTGGGCGTCAACATCGGCAAGACCAAGGCCGTCCCGGAGACCGAGGCGATCGGCGACTACGTGAAGTCGGCGGAGCGGCTGGCGCCGTACGCCGACTACCTGGTCGTGAACGTGTCGTCGCCCAACACGCCCGGCCTGCGCAACCTCCAGGCGGTCGACCATCTGCGTCCGCTCCTGACCGCCGTCCGCGAGGCCGCCGACCGCAGGGTGGCCTCCCGTCGCGTCCCGCTCCTGGTGAAGATCGCGCCCGACCTCGCCGACGAGGACGTCGACGCGGTCGCCGACCTGGCCGTCGAGCTAGGCCTGGACGGCATCATCGCCACCAACACGACCATCGCGCGCGAGGGACTCGGACTGACATCCGGACCCGCCCTGGTGAAGGAGTCGGGCGGCCTCTCCGGAGCACCCCTCAAGGAACGCTCCCTGGAGGTCCTGAGGCGCCTGTACGCGCGCGTGGGCGACCGGATCACCCTGGTGGGCGTCGGTGGCGTCCAGGACGCCGAGGACGCCTGGCAGCGCATCCTGGCGGGTGCCACGCTGGTCCAGGGCTACAGCGCGTTCATCTACGAGGGTCCCTTCTGGGCCCGCGCCATCCACAAGGGGCTCGCCGCGCGCCTGCGCACGAGCCCGTACGCCACCCTCGCCGACGCGGTCGGCGCAGACGTGAGGAAGACGGCATGACCGAGCCCTTCGGCGCACGCCTGCGCCGAGCCATGGACGAGCGCGGCCCGCTGTGCGTGGGGATCGACCCGCACGCCTCACTGCTCACCGAGTGGGGCCTGAACGACGACGTGGCCGGTCTGGAGCGGTTCAGCCGCACGGTCGTGGAGGCGCTGTCCGACCGGGTCGCCGTGTTCAAGCCCCAGAGCGCGTTCTTCGAGCGCTTCGGCTCGCGCGGTGTCGCCGTACTGGAGAAGACCGTCCATGAGGCCCGCGCGGCCGGCGCACTGGTCCTCATGGACGCCAAGCGCGGTGACATCGGCTCGACCATGGCCGCGTACGCCGAGGCCTTCCTGCGCAAGGACTCCCCGCTGTTCTCGGACGCGCTGACCGTGTCGCCGTACCTCGGCTACGGCTCGCTCTCGCCGGCCATCGTGCTGGCGCGCGAGAGCGGCGCGGGGCTGTTCGTGCTCGCGCTGACGTCCAACCCGGAGGGCGGCGAGGTCCAGCACGCCGTCCGCGCGGACGGCCGGAACGTCGGCGCGACCATGCTGGCCCATCTGGCCGCCGAGAACACGGGGGAGGAGCCCCTGGGGTCCTTCGGTGCCGTCGTCGGGGCAACGCTCGGCGATCTGTCGTCGTACGACCTGGACATCAACGGTCCGCTCCTCGCGCCCGGCGTCGGGGCCCAGGGGGCCACTCCGGCCGATCTTCCCGGGGTCTTCGGAGCGGCGATCCGCAATGTCGTCCCGAACGTCAGCCGGGGCCTGCTGCGGCACGGTCCCGACGTCGGTGCGCTGCGCGCGTCCGCTGATCGGTTCGCGGACGAGATCAGGTCCGCGTTGCCGACGGGGTGAGGCGTCCGTCGAGGACCGGATGAGGCGTGCGCGACGGTCGTCGCGGATGTTCGGCACCCCCGTTCGAGTCCTCCGACGCGTGGCTCGAGGCCCGCTTGAGTCTGAATACATCCTCAAATCCGGGGCAATATGTCAGGAATGTCCGACCTGACGGAGGCTGACCAGGACTTTTCCGCTGTTCTCGCTGACTCTGGCGGACTTGCCCGCTAGTCTCCGACGCAGAGTGAACGGGCAAGCGTGTTGCTCGTGGCTCCCCAGGTGTGGGGCGACTAGGTTCCTCACCGGTCCGTATCCGACAAGTTCGACATCCGAGGTGACGTAGGCGTGGCTCTTCCGCCCCTTACCCCTGAACAGCGCGCAGCCGCGCTCGAAAAGGCCGCCGCGGCTCGCCGGGAGCGGGCCGAGGTCAAGAATCGACTCAAGCACTCCGGCGCCTCCCTTCACGAGGTCATCAAGCAGGGCCAGGAGAACGACGTCATCGGCAAGATGAAGGTCTCCGCCCTGCTCGAGTCCCTGCCGGGCGTGGGCAAGGTCCGCGCCAAGCAGATCATGGAGCGACTCGGCATCTCCGAGAGCCGTCGTGTACGCGGCCTCGGCTCCAACCAGATCGCTTCGCTGGAGCGTGAGTTCGGCAGCACCGGTTCCTGAACCGGGTCACTCCGGGAAGGGAGTCCCGGGCACTCCGGGATTGCTGGAATAATCGCTGCATGAGTGAACGTCCGCGGCTGACCGTGCTCTCCGGCCCCTCAGGGGTCGGCAAGAGCACGGTCGTCGCCCATATGCGCAAGGAACACCCCGAGGTCTGGCTCTCGGTGTCGGCGACGACCCGTAAGCCCCGCCCCGGCGAGAAGCACGGCGTCCAGTACTTCTTCGTCACCGACGAGGAAATGGACAAGCTGATCGCCAACGGTGAGCTGCTGGAGTGGGCGGAATTCGCCGGCAACCGTTACGGCACGCCGCGTGCGGCCGTGCTGGAGCGGCTGGAGGCGGGTGAGCCCGTCCTGCTGGAGATCGACCTCCAGGGTGCCCGACAGGTCCGTGAGTCCATGACGGACGCCCAGTTGGTGTTCCTGGCTCCTCCCTCCTGGGAGGAGCTCGTGCGCAGACTCACCGGACGTGGCACCGAGCCGCCCGAAGTGATCGAACGCCGCCTGGAGGCGGCGAAGGTCGAACTGGCGGCTGAACCCGAGTTCGATGTGACCTTGGTCAACACCTCCGTCGAGGACGTGGCGCGCGAGCTGCTAGCCTTGATGGATGTGGTGTGATCTCGCCTGCTCATCGAGGCTTGATCAATCGCACTGAATCTTTCCCATCCATCGGAAGGTAGAGCGTGTCCTCTTCCATCTCCGCGCCCGAGGGCATCATCAACCCGCCGATCGACGAGCTCCTCGAGGCCACGGACTCGAAGTACAGCCTCGTGATCTACGCGGCCAAGCGGGCCCGCCAGATCAACGCGTACTACTCGCAGCTCGGTGAGGGCCTGCTTGAGTACGTCGGTCCGCTGGTGGACACCCATGTCCACGAGAAGCCGCTCTCGATCGCCCTGCGCGAGATCAACGCGGGTCTGCTGACGTCCGAGGCCGTCGAGGGCCCGGCGCAGTAGTAGTACTTTCAGCTTTTCGCTGACTTATCCACAGGCCCGGCAGCGCGACTGTCGGGCCTGTGGTGTGTGATGGACCCGTACGTCGCAGTCGTACGTTGCCGAGCCGGGGAGAGACGGTGGACAAGCCGAAGGTCGTGCTGGGGGTCAGTGGCGGCATCGCCGCGTACAAGGCCTGTGAGCTGCTCAGAAGGCTCACGGAGTCCGGTCACGACGTCCGCGTCGTCCCCACCGCCTCCGCACTGCACTTCGTGGGCGCCGCCACCTGGTCCGCCCTGTCCGGCAAGCCGGTCTCGACCGAGGTCTGGGACGACGTCCACGAGGTCCCGCACGTCCGTATCGGGCAGCACGCCGACCTGGTGGTCGTGGCCCCGGCTACCGCGGACACCCTCGCCAAGGCGGCGCACGGCCTGGCGGACGACCTCCTCACCAACACCCTCCTGACGGCCCGCTGCCCGGTCGTCTTCGCGCCCGCCATGCACACCGAGATGTGGGAGCACCCGGCCACCCAGGAGAACGTGCAGACACTGCGCCGACGCGGTGCGATCGTGATCGAGCCGGCCGTCGGCCGGCTGACCGGCGTCGACACCGGCAAGGGCCGGCTGCCGGAACCCGCCGAGATCTTCGAGGTCTGTCGCCGGGTGCTGGCCCGGGGCGTCACCGAGCCCGACCTCAAGGGCCGGCACGTGGTCGTGAGTGCCGGCGGCACCCGCGAGCCGCTCGACCCCGTCCGGTTCCTCGGCAACCGCTCCTCCGGCAAGCAGGGCTACGCCCTCGCCCGCACCGCGGCCGCGCGCGGTGCCCGGGTCACCCTGGTCGCGGCGAACACCGGTATGCCGGACCCGGCGGGCGTGGATGTCGTCCCCGTGGAGACGGCCGTGCAGCTGCGCGAGGCGGTCCTGAAGGCGGCGGCCGACGCCGACGCGGTCGTCATGGCGGCGGCGGTCGCGGACTTCCGCCCGCAGACCTACGCGGCCGGAAAGATCAAGAAGAAGGTCGGTCAGGACCCCGAGCCGGTCGTCCTGGTGCGGAATCCGGACATCCTCGCCGAGATCTCGGCCGAACGTGCCCGCCCCGGCCAGGTGATAGTCGGCTTCGCCGCCGAGACCGACGACGTCCTGGCCAACGGTCGTACGAAACTGCGCCGCAAGGGCTGCGACCTCCTCGTCGTCAACGAGGTGGGGGAGCGCAAGACCTTCGGGTCGGAGGAGAACGAGGCGGTGGTACTGGGCGCCGACGGCAGCGAGACCCCGGTACCGCACGGCCCGAAGGAGTTCCTGGCCGAAACCGTGTGGGATCTGGTGGCACAGCGCCTCACGTGAATGTTTCATTCGCTTCTCGGTCCCCTCAAACCTCTGCCACAGAGGCGTGGCGCCCCTGGCCAAGCCCGCTCGTCATTGGGCACAATGCCCGTGCCGCAGGTCACAGCACTCCCGAGAGGCGAGACGGGGGAGCCGGTGGCCGAGCACGACCGATAAACTGTTCTCGGACGATGTCGGGCGCAGCCCCCGAGCCCGTCCGCCAATGATCAGCCAGCAGCCGCTGCAACCCCAGGGAGCGTTGTGTCCCGTCGTCTGTTCACCTCGGAGTCCGTGACCGAGGGCCACCCCGACAAGATCGCTGACCAGATCAGTGACACCATCCTCGACGCGCTCCTCAAGGAGGACCCGACGTCCCGGGTCGCGGTCGAGACCCTGATCACGACCGGCCTGGTGCATGTCGCCGGTGAGGTCACCACCAAGACCTACGCGCCGATCGCCCAGCTGGTGCGCGACAAGATCCTGGAGATCGGTTACGACTCCTCGAAGAAGGGCTTCGACGGCGCCTCCTGCGGTGTCTCGGTGTCGATCGGCGCGCAGTCCCCGGACATCGCGCAGGGCGTCGACACGGCGTACGAGAACCGGGTCGAGGGCGACGAGGACGAGCTCGACCGCCAGGGTGCGGGCGACCAGGGTCTGATGTTCGGTTACGCGACGGACGAGACCCCCACCCTGATGCCGCTGCCGATCTTCCTGGCGCACCGCCTGGCGAAGCGCCTCTCCGAGGTCCGCAAGAACGGCACCATCCCCTACCTGCGCCCCGACGGCAAGACGCAGGTCACCATCGAGTACGACGGCGACAAGGCCGTCCGTCTCGACACGGTCGTCGTCTCCTCGCAGCACGCGTCCGACATCGACCTGGACTCCCTGCTCGCTCCGGACATCCGCGAGTTCGTCGTCGAGCCGGAGCTCAAGGCGCTCCTGGACGACGGCATCAAGCTGGACACGGAGAACTACCGCCTCCTGGTCAACCCCACCGGCCGCTTCGAGATCGGCGGCCCGATGGGTGACGCCGGCCTGACCGGCCGCAAGATCATCATCGACACGTACGGCGGCATGGCCCGCCACGGCGGCGGCGCCTTCTCCGGCAAGGACCCGTCCAAGGTCGACCGCTCGGCCGCGTACGCCATGCGCTGGGTCGCCAAGAACGTCGTCGCCGCGGGTCTCGCCTCCCGCTGCGAGGTCCAGGTCGCCTACGCCATCGGCAAGGCCGAGCCCGTGGGCCTGTTCGTGGAGACCTTCGGCACCGCGAAGATCGACACCGAGAAGATCGAGAAGGCCATCGACGAGGTCTTCGACCTCCGCCCGGCCGCCATCATCCGCGATCTGGACCTGCTGCGCCCGATCTACTCCCTGACGGCGGCGTACGGCCACTTCGGCCGCGAGCTGCCCGAGTTCACGTGGGAGAAGACGGACCGCGTGGAGGAGCTGCGGAAGGCCGCGGGCCTGTAAGTCCTTGAAGTAAGCCCCTGCGGTTTGCCGCGAGGCCCGGTGCCCCCTTGGGGCGCCGGGCCTCGGCGCGTCAGCGGCCGGACGAGCGCCGGCTCGCGCTGGACGGGCCCGGAGAGGGGCACCTGCGGGTTCGGGCGGCGTCAGTTGTCGGTGGGGTTTGGTAAGAATGCAAGCGTGAGCAGCGAGAACGGGTCCGTGGACGGTGGCGCCGATGGAGCGCGGCCCGAGCAGCTTGCCCTGATTCGGGAGAGTGTGCGCAAGGCCAAGGTGCCGCGGGCCAAGCCGCGGACCTGGCGGGGGGCCGCGCTGGCCAGGGAGCTGCCGGTCGCGCGGGTGCTGGTGGACAAGGGGGTACTGCATCTTGACCGGTACTTCGACTACGCCGTGCCCGAGGAGCTCGACGCGGATGCGCAGCCGGGGGTGCGGGTGCGGGTACGGTTCGGGGCCGGGCGTGGGCGGGTCCGGGAAGGGCGGCGTGAGGGCGGGGGGCTGATCGACGGGTTCCTGGTCGAGCGGCTTGCCGAGTCGGACTACTCCGGGCCGCTGGCGGCGCTCGCTCAGGTCGTCTCGCCGGAGCCGGTGCTCAGTGAGGAGCTTCTGGGGCTCGCTCGGGCCGTAGCCGACCGGTATGCGGGGAGTCTGGCGGATGTGTTGCAGCTCGCCGTCCCGCCGCGTAGCGCTCGGGCCGAGCAGCGGCCTTCGCCCGAGCCGTTGCCGCCGCCCGCGGCGCCCGAGGTGGGGTCCTGGGGGCGGTACGAGCGGGGGGACGCGTTTCTGGAGTCGCTGGCCTCGGGGGGTGCACCGCGCGCGGTGTGGAACGCCCTGCCCGGGCCGGAGTGGAGTGAGGAGCTGGCGCGGGCCGTGGCCGCGACCTTGGCCTCGGGGCGGGGGGCGCTGGTCGTCGTGCCGGACGGGCGGGCCGTCGCGCGGGTCGACGCCGCGCTGACCTCGGTACTGGGGGAGGGGCGGCATGCGGTCCTGACCGCCGACGCCGGGCCTGAGAAGCGGTATCGGGAGTGGCTGGCCGTGCGGCGGGGGGCCGTGCGGGCGGTTGTCGGGACGCGAGCCGCCATGTTCGCCCCGGTGCGGGATCTGGGGCTCGTCGCTCTCTGGGACGACGGCGACGACAGCCACAGCGAGCCGCACGCCCCGCAGCCGCATGCGCGTGAGGTGCTGCTGTTGCGGGCGGCACAGGACAAGTGCGGCTTCCTGCTGGGGAGTTGGAGCTGCACGGTGGAGGCCGCGCAGCTTGTGGAGAGCGGGTGGGCGCGGCCGCTCGTCGCCTCGCGGGAGCAGGTGCGGGCCGTCGCTCCGCTGGTGCGGACGGTGGGGGACCAGGATCTCGCGCGGGACGAGGCGGCTCGGGCGGCCCGGCTGCCGACGCTCGCCTGGCAGGCCGTCAGGGAGGGGTTGCGGCACGGACCGGTGCTCGTGCAGGTGCCGCGGCGGGGGTATGTGCCGCGGATGGCCTGCGCCAACTGCAGGGCGCCCGCGCGGTGTCGGCACTGTGCCGGGCCGTTGGAGGGGCAGGAATCCGGGGCGGCGCTGCGGTGCGGGTGGTGTGGGCGCGAGGAGGCGGCCTGGCACTGCCCGGAGTGCGGGGGCTTCCGGCTCCGGGCGCAGGTGGTGGGGGCACGGCGTACCGCGGAGGAGTTGGGGCGGGCGTTCCCGGCTGTTCCGGTGCGGACGTCCGGGCGTGAACATGTGCTGGACACCGTGCCGGGGGCGCCGGCGCTGGTGGTGAGCACGCCGGGGGCGGAGCCCGTCGCCGAGGGCGGGTATGCCGCCGCGCTGTTGCTGGACGGGTGGGCCATGCTCGGGCGGCCGGATCTGCGGGCCGGGGAGGATGCGCTACGGCGGTGGATCGGGGCGTCGGCGCTGGTGCGGGCGCAGGAGGCCGGGGGCACGGTGGTGGTGGTTGCCGAGCCCACGCTGCGGCCTGTGCAGGCGCTGGTGCGGTGGGACCCCGTGGGGCATGCGGTCCGGGAGTTGGCGGAGCGGGCCGAGTTGGGCTTTCCGCCGGTGTCGCGGATGGCCGCGGTGTCCGGGACGGGGGAGGCGCTTGCCGAGTTTCTGGCGGCCGTGGAACTGCCCCGTGAGGCTGAGTTGTTGGGGCCTGTGCCGTTGCCGGTGACGGTGGCGGGGGGGCCTCGGAGGGTGGGGGCGCCTCCGGTCGGGGAGCGGTGGGAGCGGGTGCTTGTGCGGGTGCCGCCGGGAAGGGGCGCGGCGTTGGCGTCTTCACTCAAGTCGGCGCAGGCTACGCGGATGGCTCGGGGCGGCAGTGGTGGTGAGGGGGCGGTTTGGGTGCGGATTGATCCGCCTGACATCGGGTGACGGTCGGGGAGCGGGCGCGAGAGACGGGCCGGACGATCTGGACGCGGGGGCGGGGGGCCCACGCGATCGTGTGGTCGCAGCCGGTCGCCACCGGTTCCGATGCAGCCGTAAGGCCGCGGCGATCTGCGGTGGCCGCGGGACGCGCGTGGGTCGGGGCTGTGTGAGGACATGCGTCTGCCCTCCCGGTCGTGGGGTGGGAGGGCAGAGAGGGGGGAAGTGGGTCAGCCGTTGCGCGGACCGGGGAAGGCGTTGGGGCGAGCCTCGTCGCGGAGGGTGGGGCTGCCCGCGGTGGGCTGGGTCGGCATGGAGCGGGCCGCGGGAACGGTCGGAACCGCAGGCACCGTGGGGATGCCGGTGTTGACACTGACCGTGCGGGCTCCCGACGGCTCCGTGGCCCGCTCGGCGTCGGCTGTCGCCTGGGCCGCGGCGCGGCGGGCGCCGTAACGACGGTGGACCGCCTGCTTGGTGACGCCGAGGGCGGAGCCCACCGCGTCCCACGAGAAGCCGAGCGAGCGGTCGAAGTCGACCGCGGCCGTCACCAGGGTCTCGACACTGTCCCGCAGTTCCTGCGCGAGACGGACCGTGGGGGCTGGGGCGCGTCCGTAGACGACGAAGCCCGTGGAGGGGCCGGAGCGGCGCGGGCGGTAGACGTTGCCCAACTGGGCGGTCAGGGTGCGCAGTGCGTCCACCTGCCGGCGGACCCGCTCGATGTCCCGCACCAGCAAGTGCAGGCTGGCCCGAGCCTGGGCGTCGTGGGTTGCGTGGTCGGCCATGAACAAGCCTCTCGAACCGGCGTTGAAAAGGACGGGGCCGCGATCGCGGCCCGTTGTGGTCAACTCTTTCTTGACCAACGCGTTTACGCTCCGCTGGTCACGCATTGGGGGCGTACCGGCATATGCGTGCGCCGGGGGTGAGGGGTTCGCGCCTTGGCCCGGACCACGGGCCCCGCCCGTGGGTCCCTCTCCGGCCGTGCGGCTGTCGAAGCTCGCCATAGACTTGTGTGTTGCTCGCCGTCACCCGTCCGAGTCACCCGTCCGAGAGGCCCTGCCCACCCATGAAGCTCGTCTTCGCCGGTACCCCCGAGGTCGCCGTTCCCGCTCTGGACGCTCTCATCGCCTCCGGGCGGCATGAGGTCGCCGCCGTCGTCACACGGCCGGACGCGCTGGCCGGGCGGGGGCGCAGGCTGGTCGCGAGCCCGGTCGCTGAGCGGGCCGAGGAGGCGGGGATCGAGGTGCTGAAGCCCGTCAAGCCGCGGGATCCGGAGTTCCTCGAGCGGCTTCGTGAGATCGCCCCGGACTGCTGCCCCGTGGTCGCCTACGGCGCCCTTCTGCCCCGAGTCGCCCTCGACATCCCCGCCCACGGCTGGGTCAACCTGCACTTCTCGCTGCTGCCTGCCTGGCGTGGGGCCGCTCCTGTGCAGCACTCCATCATGGCGGGGGACGAGATCACGGGCGCTTCGACCTTCCTCATCGAGGAGGGGCTCGACTCCGGGCCCGTCTACGGCACCGTCACCGAGGAGATCCGGCACACCGACACGAGTGGTGACCTGCTGACCCGGCTCGCCTTCGCCGGTGCCGGCCTGCTCGCCGCGACCATGGACGGCATCGCCGACGGCACGCTGAAGGCGGTACCGCAGCCGTCGGAAGGCATCACCGTCGCCCCGAAGATCACCGTCGAGGACGCGCGGGTCGACTGGGCCGCGCCTGCCCTGCGGGTGGACCGGGTCGTGCGGGGGTGTCACCCCTCGCCCGGTGCCTGGACGACCTTCCGCGGCGAGCGGCTCAAGCTCATCCAGGTCCAGCCGGTTCCCGACCGGACGGATCTCGCCCCCGGCGCCCTCTCCGTCGGCAAGAACAGCGTCCACGTCGGCACCGGGTCGTACGGCGTCGAGTTGCTGTGGGTGCAGGCACAGGGGAAGAAGCCGATGAAGGCCGCGGACTGGGCGCGGGGCGTCAGGATCTCGGACGGGGAGACCGTCGGCGGGTGACGCCTCGGTGACGGCGTGGGCGGGTTGCTGATCGTGGCCGGTCAGCCTGTTGGTCGTCAACGGCGAGCCGCAGAGCGCCGTTCTCCGGCACGGGCCGGTGGCGCCGGACCAGGCTGCCGACGCTGGTCCGGACGGCGAGCGTGAGGGCGGGAAGCCGGAAGGCGCGCCACGGGTCGGGTCGCGTCGGTCGTCGGAGTGCCGGGGGCCGGGTTCCCGTCGTGCGGCGGTGGTCGGTGGGTCGGGGGCGGTGGTCGCGTCGGCGGTCTGGGTCCTTGGGGTGCCTGTGTCTTTGTCAGGTCGTGTGGGCAGGAGGCAGGAGTCGCGGTCGGCGGCGTCCGTCGTCGGAGTACCGGGGGCCGGGTTCCCGTCGTGCGGCGGTGGTCGGTGGGTCGGGTGGGTGGTTGCGTCGGCGGTCGGCGGCCTGGGTCCTTGGGGTGCCTGTGTCTTTGTCGGGTCGTGTGGGCAGGAGGCGGGAGTCGCGGTTGGCGGCGTCGGTCGTCGAGGCTCCGTCGCGGCGGTGGTCGGTGGGATCGGGCGCGAGCCCGGCTCCGGCATGTGACGCCTTGCCTCGGCATCACCCGGCCCTCGAAGGGTGACGTCGCTCCCGCGGACGTACGCTTGGGGCGTCACCAGACCTTGAATCCGGAGCACCTTTTTCGTGAGCGACCAGCCCCGTCGGCCCCACAAAACCGGCAAGCCCTACCGTCGGCCCCAGAAGGACCCCGTCCGCATCCTCGCCTTCGAGGCGCTGCGGGCCGTGGACGAGCGGGACGCGTACGCCAACCTCGTCCTGCCGCCGCTGTTGCGGAAGGCGCGGGAGAAGGGCGGCTTCGAGGCGCGGGACGCGGCGCTCGCCACCGAGCTCGTGTACGGGACACTGCGCCGGCAGGGGACGTACGACGCGATCATCGCCGAGTGTGTCGACCGGCCGCTCCGCGAGGTCGATCCGCCGGTGCTCGACGTGCTGAGCCTCGGGGCGCATCAGCTGCTCGGGACGCGCATCCCGACGCACGCCGCCGTGTCCGCCTCCGTCGAGCTCGCGCGCGTCGTACTCGGGGACGGACGCGCCAAGTTCGTCAACGCCGTGCTGCGGAAGGTCGCGCAGGACGACCTCGACGGGTGGATCGCCAAGGTGGCGCCGCCCTACGAGGACGATCCCGAGGACCATCTCGCCGTCGTCCACTCCCACCCCCGCTGGGTCGTCTCCGCGCTGTGGGACTCCCTCGGCGGCGGGCGGGCCGGCATCGAGCGGCTGCTGGAAGCCGACAACGAGCGGCCCGAGGTGACCCTCGTCGCCCGGCCGGGGCGGTCCACCGCCGAGGAACTGCTCCGCGAGGAGTCCGCCGTGGCAGGGCGTTGGTCGCCGTATGCCGTACGGCTGTCCGAGGGCGGTGAGCCCGGTGCCGTCGACGCCGTACGGGAAGGCCGGGCCGGGGTGCAGGACGAGGGGAGTCAGCTCGTCGCGCTGGCCCTCGCGAACGCGCCTGTCGAGGGCCGGGACGAGAAGTGGCTCGACGGGTGTGCGGGTCCCGGTGGCAAGGCCGCGCTGCTCGCCGCACTGGCCGCCGAGCGTGGGGCCATGCTGCTCGCCTCCGAGAAGCAGCCGCACCGGGCCGGGCTCGTCGCCAAGGCGCTCGCCGGGAATCCCGGGCCGTACCAGGTCATCGCCGCGGACGGGACCCGGCCGCCGTGGCAGCCGGGGAGTTTCGACCGGGTGCTGATGGATGTGCCGTGCACGGGGCTCGGGGCCTTGCGGCGGCGGCCGGAGGCTCGGTGGCGGCGGCGGCCCGAGGATCTGGAGGGGTTCGGGCCGTTGCAGCGGGGGTTGTTGAGCACGGCGCTGGACTCCGTCAGGGTCGGCGGGGTTGTCGGGTACGCCACGTGTTCGCCCCACCTTGCGGAGACCCGGGCGGTGGTGGAGGACGTGCTCAAGCAGTGGCCGTCCGCCGAGCTTGTCGATGCGAGGTCGTTGTTCCCCGGTGTGCCGGAGCTGGGGGAGGGCCCGGACGTTCAGTTGTGGCCGCATGTGCACGGGACCGATGCGATGTATCTGGCGGTCATCCGTAGGACGGGGTGATCTAGTCGCGTGTCGGCGGCGCCGTTGTGGCCGGTCGCTGGGTTCCCCGCGTGCCCGGGTCGGCCGGCTCCTCCTTGGCCATGCTGTGCGGCCACCACACCTTTGCTCCCACGTCCAGGAACAACGACGTCACCAGCACCGACCGCACGATGAAGGTGTCCAGCAGGACACCCAGCGCCACCGTGAAGCCGATCTCCGCGAAGGCGACCATCGGGAGGGTGCCGAGAGCGGCGAAGGTGCCGGCCAGGACCAGACCGGCGGAGGTGATGACGGCGCCGGTCGCGGCCAGACCCGTGATCACTCCCGCGCGGGTGCCTCCGTGGGCCGCCTCCTCGCGGATGCGGGTGGTCAGGAAGATGTTGTAGTCGATGCCGAGGGCCACCAGGAAGACGAAGACGAACAGCGGGAAGTCCGTGGACTCGCCCGCGTAGTCGAACACGTGGCGGAAGGCCAGGGCGCTGAGGCCCAGGGCCGCCGCGAAGGACAGGATCACCGTCCCGATCAGCAGCAGCGGGGCGATCAGGGCGCGCAGCAGGGCGCACAGGATCAGCAGGACGACCGCGAGCACCAGTGGGATGATCAGGATGTTGTCGTGCGTGGTCGCCTTGTCCATGTCCAGCAGGGCGGCCGTACCGCCGCCGACCTGGGCGTCGGCTTCCGGGACCGCGTGGACGGCGTCCCGGACCCGTTCCACCGTCTGTTTCGCGGCCTCGCTGTCGGCCGGGGCGGTCATCGTCGCCTCGAAGAGGACCTTGCCTTCGTGGGACGGTTTCGTGCCCGGTGGCAGGCCGAGGGACGTGGGCACGACTCCCCGCGTTCCCGCGACCGCCTCGCCGACCTGTCGTGCCTGGGCCTGGTTGCTGACGACGACCAGGGGATCGCCGCTGCCCGCCGGGAAGTATGCCGCGGACACCTCCTGGCCGACGATCGAGTCCGGTTTCCCGGTGAACGCGTCGGCGTTGCTGATGCCTTCGGCACGCAGCTGGATCAGGCCGAGCGAGCAGATCACGAGGGCCGCGGCCGTGGCGCTCCAGACCATCCGGGGGCGGAGGGCCATACGTCGTCCGGCGCGGGCCCAGAGGCCGGTCTCGATGCGGTCGGGGGCGCCGAAGTGCGGGATGGCCGGCCAGAAGATCCAGCGTCCGAAGATCACCAGCAGGGCCGGGAACAGGGTCGTCATCGCCAGCAGGGCGACCGCGACACCGATCGCGGCGACCGGGCCGAGGCCGCGGGTCGAGTTCATCTCGGCGGTCAGCAGGACCAGCATGCTCAGGACGACGGTCGCGCCGGAGGCGAGCACGGCCGGGCCCGCGCGGTGCAGGGCGCGGACCATCGCCTCGTGGCGGTCCTCGAGGTGGTGCAGTTCCTCCCGGTAGCGGGCGACCAGCAACAGGGCATAGTCGGTCCCCGCGCCGAAGACGAGCACGGTCAGAATGCCCGCGCTCTGGCCGTTGACCGTCAGTCCCGCGTGCGCGGCGAGCAGGTAGATGAAGGCCTGCGCGGTGAACAGCGCGGCGACCACGGAGAGCAGCGGGACCAGGAGCAGGGTGGGGCTGCGGAAGGTGATGAGCAGCATGACGATGACGACGGCCATCGCCGACAGCAGCAGAGTCGAGTCGATGCCCTCGAAGGCCTCGGAGAAGTCCGCGGACGTGCCGCCGGGGCCGGTGATGTGCACGGCGAGGCCGTCGCCGCCCTTGCCCACGACGTCACGGATGGAGTCGACGGCGGGCGAGATCTCCTCCCAGCCCTTCTCGTCCATGGTGATCGGGACGAGGATCTGGGCCGCGCGCGGGTCGCTTCGCCGGTCGTAGATCGGGCCCCGGGTCTCCGAGCCGCGGACGCCGTGTGCCGTGAGCTGCTTGATCTCGGCCGTGTCCTTGGCGATCGCGGCGCGCTCCTGCGGCGTGAGACCGCTCTCGCGCGCGTAGACGACGACCGCGGGGATCTGTTCCGGCCTGAAGTCCTCGGAGAGCTGGAGGACCTGGGTCGACTCCGCGGAGCCGGGCAGCCAGGAGGCCGCGTCGTTGTCCTGGGCGTCGGTGAGCTTGGAGGCCAGGGGCGCCGTCAGGAACAGCACCGCCAACCACAGCGCCAGCACGACCCACTTGGCACGCCGTCCGCAGACGAAGTGCGCGATGCCCCGATTCCCGGTCATGGCCACCCCCGGCGCCACCAGTCGAGCCGATCAGCCGCCCAGCATGGCACGCACAGGCCGTCCACAACATCCGATGAACGGCTTAGGTCTGGACCGGCGCGCCCCTTCGCGCCCCGGCATGGGAGGCTTGGGGCATGGCCGCGCAGATCAATCCCAGCATCCTGTCCGCCGACTTCGCCCGCCTCGCGGACGAGGCGAAGGCGGTTGAGGGAGCCGACTGGCTCCACGTAGACGTCATGGACAACCATTTCGTCCCGAACCTCACGCTCGGTGTGCCGGTCGTAGAGTCTCTGGCCCGTGCGACGGACACCCCGCTGGACTGCCATCTGATGATCGAGGCCCCCGATCGCTGGGCGCCCCAGTACGTAGAGGCGGGGGCTTCCTCCGTCACCTTCCATGTGGAGGCGGCCGCCGCTCCGGTCCGGCTCGCCCGGGAGATCCGGGCCAAGGGTGCACGGGCCTCCATGGCGCTGAAGCCCGCGACGCCCATCGAGCCGTACGAGGACCTGCTCCCCGAACTCGACATGCTGCTGATCATGACGGTCGAGCCCGGTTTCGGGGGACAGGCCTTCCTCGACATCATGCTCCCCAAGATTCGCCGGACCCGCGAGTTGATCAGCAAGCACGGGCTTGAGCTGTGGCTCCAGGTCGACGGTGGCGTCTCGGCCTCCACCATCGAGCGCTGCGCGGACGCGGGCGCCGATGTCTTCGTCGCCGGGTCCGCGGTGTACGGGGCGTCCGACCCGGCCGAGGCGGTACGTGTATTGCGCAATCAGGCGGAGGGGGCGACTGCCAAGGCTTCGTGGGCTTGCGACCACTGAGCCAAGGGAACATGAACGGCTTCGATCAGGGCTGATCAAGCGCGCCGGATCTGCAAGGATGAACGGCGAATCCAGAATGTGAACAGCAGTGAGGAGATCGCCGTGTCGGGTATGTCGGCTGGCCGGTCAGCCATGCGGATGGGACCCGCTGAGCTGGTGCAGGCGGCGGCCATGGCCCGCCGCTTCTACCTCGAGGGCAAGTCCAAGATCCAGATCGCGGAGGAGTTCGGCGTCAGCCGCTTCAAGGTGGCCCGGGTCCTGGAGACCGCCCTCGAACGGGATCTCGTACGCATCGAGATCCGCGTGCCGGCCGAGCTGGACGCCGAGCGCTCCGACGCGCTCCGCGCCCGCTACGGCCTCAGGCACGCCGTCGTGGTGGAGTCCCCGGCCGAGGCCCAGGACTCGCCGGACCCCGAGAACCTGGGAGAAGTGGCCGCCGACCTGCTCGGCGAACTGGTCGACGAGGGCGACATCCTGGGCCTGGCCTGGGGTCGTTCCACCATCCACATGGCGGCCGCCCTCAACCGGCTGCCACCGTGCACGGTGGTGCAGTTGACGGGGGTGTACGACGCCGGGACCGCCGAGCGCGGTTCGGTGGAGGCGGTGCGTCGGGCCGCCCAGGTGTCCGGCGGGGACGCCCACCCCATCTACGCGCCGATGCTGCTGCCGGACGCGGCCACCGCGGCCGCGTTGCGCAACCAGCCCGGGATCGCCCGGGCCTTCGAGTACTTCGACAAGGTCACGGTCGCCTGTGTCTCCATCGGTTCCTGGGAGCCGGGCATCTCGACGGTGCACGACATGCTCAGCGACGAGGAGCGCGGTCACTACGCCTCGCTCGGGGTCGCCGCCGAGATGTCCGCGCACCTCTTCGACTCCGAAGGGCGCCGGGTCGGGCGGGACCTGGGCGAGCGGTGCATCA
Source organism: Streptomyces canus (assembly GCF_030816965.1). Lineage (NCBI taxonomy): Bacteria > Bacillati > Actinomycetota > Actinomycetes > Kitasatosporales > Streptomycetaceae > Streptomyces > Streptomyces canus. The sequence goes on along the minus strand of NZ_JAUSYQ010000002.1, from coordinate 1,786,566 downwards.
CCGTCAAGGCCGACCAGCTCCGCCGTATCCCCGAGGTCGTCGCGATCGCGGGCGGACAGCGCAAGGCGGCCGCGATCGACGCGGTGCTGCGGTCCGGACTCGTCACCAGCCTGGTGACGGACACCTCCGCCGCGGACTACCTGATGACGGCGGGGACGACGCCGAAGCCGGCGCTCAACAGGGCGGACCCGGACGGGCCCTGACGGAAGGTCATGAGGGGACGCCGTGGCAGCATCGAGCGCATGCTGCTGCGGTTCGTCTCCCGAGTGCTTCTGTGCGTACTGGTCCTGACGGGGTGTTCGGCCACCGACAGCGATCCCGCGCGGGGCGGCCTGGCCACCGTCCAGGAGTCGAAGCTCCCCGCCGAGGCCCGGCAGACACTCGAACTCGTCGACAGAGGCGGTCCGTTCCCGTACGCCAAGGACGGCTCGGTCTTCGGGAACTTCGAGCGGCTGCTGCCCGCGCACCAGCGCGGTTACTACCACGAATACACCGTCCCCACGCCGGGCTCGCGCGATCGCGGGGCCCGGCGCATCGTCACCGGACAGGGTGGGGAGATCTACTACACCGATGATCACTACGACTCGTTCAGGGCGGTACTGAGATGACGGCACGCGTGGTCACGCTGGACCTCGACGGGGTCGCGGACAAGGCGGGCCTGATGGACCGCTGCGTCCGGGACCTGCGGCTGCCGGACTGGTTCGGCCGCAACTGGGACGCGCTGGCCGACGTCCTCTCCGACCCGGGCCTGTGGTCCGAGGACGGCTCCGAGGACGCTGTCGAAGCGGAGACCGTCGTCGTCGTACGGAACTGGGACCGGTACGCCGGGGCGCGGCCGGAGGAGTGGGCGACCGCGCGCGAGGTGTTCGCGCAGGCGTCCGCGCTCACCGTGGCGCTCGCCCTTGGAGGTTCGTCCTAAGGCCCCTCCGGCCGGTCTGGACGATTCGCCCGTGGGTGCCAATCCGCCGGCATGGGAGAATGAAGTACGTGCTCTTTCCCCCTGGCTGACCTGTCCGGGGGCCACCTCTGATCGACTGGGATGTGCAGCACGTGCGTTTCCTCAACGACATCCAGCCCCCGTACGACCTGACGTACGACGACGTCTTCATGGTCCCGAGTCGCAGCGCCGTCGGCTCGCGGCAGGGCGTGGACCTCAGCTCCCCGGACGGCACGGGCACCACGATCCCGCTGGTCGTCGCCAACATGACCGCCATCGCCGGGCGTCGCATGGCGGAGACCATGGCCCGCCGCGGTGGCCTCGCGGTCATCCCGCAGGACATCCCGATCGAGGTCGTCACCGAGGTCGTCTCCTGGGTGAAGAGCCGCCACCACGTCCTGGACACCCCGATCGTGCTGGCCCCGCACCAGACCGTCGCCGACGCGCTGGCGCTGCTGCCGAAGCGTGCGCACAACGCCGGCGTGGTCGTCGACGAGGAGCAGCGGCCGGTCGGTGTCGTCACCGACCAGGACCTGACCGGGGTCGACCGTTTCACGCAGCTCACCGAAGTCATGTCGCGCGATCTGCTGCTCCTCGACGCGGACATCGACCCCCGTGAGGCCTTCAACCGCCTCGACGCGGCCAACCGCCGCTACGCCCCCGCGGTCGACCAGGACGGCCGCCTCGCCGGCATCCTCACCCGCAAGGGCGCCCTGCGGGCCACGCTGTACACCCCGGCCGTGGACGCCCGCGGCAGGCTGCGCATCGCCGCCGCCGTGGGCATCAACGGCGACTTCGCGGAGAAGGCCAAGCAGCTGCTCGACGCGGGCATCGACACACTCGTCATCGACACCGCGCACGGCCACCAGGAGTCGATGATCACCGCGATCAGGACGGTCCGGGCGCTCGACCCGCAGGTCCCGATCGTGGCCGGCAACATCGTGGCCGCCGAGGGTGTGCGGGACCTGGTCGAGGCGGGCGCGGACATCGTCAAGGTCGGTGTGGGGCCCGGCGCCATGTGCACCACCCGCATGATGACCGGCGTCGGCCGGCCGCAGTTCTCGGCGGTCCTGGAGTGCGCGGCCGAGGCGAGGAAGCACGGCAAGCACGTCTGGGCCGACGGCGGTGTCCGGCACCCGCGCGACGTCGCCATGGCGCTGGCAGCCGGCGCGTCCAACGTGATGGTCGGGTCCTGGTTCGCGGGCACCTACGAGTCGCCGGGCGACCTTCAGCAGGACGCCGGCGGACGGCTCTACAAGGAGTCCTTCGGCATGGCGTCCGCGCGGGCGGTGCTCAACCGTACGTCGGACGAGTCGGCGTACGACCGGGCCCGCAAGGCGCTGTTCGAGGAGGGCATCTCCACCTCCCGGATGTTCCTCGACCCGGCCCGCCCGGGCGTGGAGGACCTGATCGACTCGATCATCGCGGGCGTCCGCTCCTCCTGCACCTACGCCGGTGCCGGCTCCCTGGAGGAGTTCGCCGAGAAGGCGGTCGTCGGTATCCAGAGCGCGGCCGGCTACGCCGAGGGCAAGCCGCTGCACGCCAGCTGGAGCTGAGTCCGTCCGCTGTGCGGGGCCCCCGCTGAAAATCGGGGGCCGTTCGCCTTCCCGGTCCGTACGGTCGTCGTATGGAGATCAGCGTCTGCCGGAGCGGCGATGTCGCACTGCTCGACCGGTACATGGGATCGCCCGGAGCCACGTCCTTCCACGCCCGGCGGTTCGCGCGGCAGGAGGCGGGGGAGTGCACGTATCTCGTCGCCTGGCTGGAGGGGCGGCCCGTGGGGCACGCGGAGATGCGCTGGATCGGGTGTGCCGCCCCGGAGGTCACCCTGGACTGCCCCGAGATCGGCGGCCTCGCGGTCCGGCCCCGGGAACTGCGCTCCCAGGGGATCGGCACCGAGCTCATCCGGGCCGCCGAGGAACTGGCCCGCAAGCGGGGTCTGACGACCGTGGGCATCGGGGTCGGGCAGGACAACCCGCGCGCGGCGGCACTGTACGCACGGCTCGGCTACCGGCCGGTGACCGACTACCTGGACCGCTACTCGTACCGGGACCACGACGGCACGACCCGTGAGTGTGTCGACGCCTGCACGTTCCTCGTCCGAGCACTTTCGTCAGGCCACCTTGACGTCAAGCCTGCTTGACGGAAATCTGGGAGCATGACGACACCCGAGAGCATCGAGCCGCAGTACACCCTGCTGACCGCCGTCTCCCGGCTCGACGAGCTGCGCATGCGGGAGGCGATGGCCACGGACACCCCCGACCGGGCCGAACTGCTCGAACTCCTCGCACTGAGCGAGGTCGTGGCCCGCAAGGCGTCCTACGGCCGTCAGCTGACCGTGCGCGCGGCCCGCGAGGCCGGCGCCTCCTGGTCGCAGATCGGGGCCGCGATGGGAACCAGCAAACAGGCCGCGTGGGAGGCCCACACACGCTGGATCGACGCCCAGCGGGAGGCGTACGGCAAGCCCGGCCAGATGGGGTTCGACGAGTCGGACGTGGCTGAGGCGCGGGCCGTGGCGGGGGAGCCGGAGGACCGCTGACGAGGGCTGATCGGCACCCGGCAGGGGCACGCGCAACGAACGCCCGCCCATCGGCTCGGAACGCAACGATCTTGCGAGTGCGTGCAAGGTTGCTGCATTACGACTGTGACGTCCGGGCTCGTAGGGTGCTGCGCTGTACTCATCTGCAGCGACGAAGGAGTCAGCGCGTGCTCGACCAAGGTGCACCCACGCACCACCGCACCCAAGAAGCCCCCACGTCCCCGGGGCTCGGCGCGCGCCTCATGCGGCGCAAACCCGTGGAACGCCTGGTCGCGGAGGGCGGCCAGGGCGAGGGAGGGGCCCTGAGGCGCTCCCTCGGACTGTGGCAGCTGACGATGATCAGCATCGGCGCCACCCTGGGCACCGGCATTTTCGTCGTGCTGGGCGAGGCCGTGCCGAAGGCAGGTCCCGCCGTCACCCTCTCCTTCGTGATCGCCGGCCTCACCGCCCTCTTCTCGGCCCTCTCCTACGCCGAGCTCGCGGGCACCATCCCGGTCGCCGGGTCCTCGTACTCGTACGCGTACGCAACGATGGGCGAACTGATCGCCTGGATCTGCGGCTGGTGCCTGGTCCTGGAGTACGGCGTCTCGGTCGCGGCCGTGGCCGTCGGCTGGGGCGAATACCTGAACGAGCTCCTCGATGGGACCATCGGCGTCACCATCCCGGACGCGCTGTCCGCCCCGCCCGGCGACGGCGGCGTCTTCAACCTCCCGGCGCTGATCGTCGTCCTCCTCGCCATGGCCTTCCTGCTGGGCGGGGCCCGCGAGTCCGCCCGCGCCAACACCGTCATGGTCGTCGTGAAGATCGCCGCGCTGGTGCTGTTCTGCGCGATCGGAATCCAGGGCTTCCGCTCCGGCAACTACGAGCACTTCATGCCGCTCGGCATGGCGGGGGTCAGCGCGGCCGGTGCCACGCTCTTCTTCTCGTACATCGGCTTCGACGCCGCCTCCACGGCCGGTGAGGAGGCGAAGAACGCCCAGCGCGACCTGCCCCGCGCGATCATGCTGTCGCTGGTCATCGTGACCGCGCTGTACGTGCTGGTCGCCGCCGTCGCGGTCGGCGCGAAGCCCTGGCAGCACTTCAACGACTCCGAGGCCGCCCTCGCCCAGATCATGCGCGAGGTCACCGGGCAGAGCTTCTGGGGCACCCTGCTGGCGTTCTGCGCGGTCATCGCCATCGCGAGCGTCGTCCTGACCGTGCTCTACGGCCAGACCCGCATTCTCTTCGCGATGTCCCGGGACGGACTCGCGCCGAAGGTGTTCGCCCGGGTCCACCCGAAGACCGGCGCGCCCCGGGCGAACACGGTGATCGTGTCCCTGTTCTGCGGGGTGCTTGCGGCCGTCATCCCCCTCGGCCAGCTCGCGGACGCCACCAGCATCGGCACGCTCTTCGCCTTCGCCCTGGTCAACATCGCCGTCGTGGTGCTGCGCCGGACCCGCCCCGACATGCCCCGCACCTTCCGCGTCCCGCTCTCGCCGGTCTTCCCGGCCCTGGGCTTCGCCTTCTGCGTCTGGATGATGGGCAGCCTGTCCACCGTCACCTGGGTGGTCTTCGGGGTCTGGATGGCCGTCGGGCTCGTGTTCTACTTCCTGTACGGCCATCGCCGTTCCCGACTCGCAACACCCGAAGGCTGATCCACCCACCGTGCTGAACGATCTCGACGAACGCATCGTGCACGCCCTCGCCGAGGACGCCCGCCGCTCCTACGCGGACATCGGGCAGATCGTCGGTCTGTCCGCGCCCGCCGTGAAGCGCCGCGTGGACCGGCTGCGCGCCACCGGGGCCATCACCGGATTCACCGTACGGGTGGACCCGGCGGCCCTCGGCTGGGAGACCGAGGGGTTCGTCGAGATCTACTGCCGGCGCAACACCTCCCCGGAGACCATCCAGCGGGGTCTGGAGCGCTACCAGGAGGTGGTGGCGGCCTCCACCGTCACCGGAGAGGCCGACGCGGTCGTCCAGGTCTTCGCCTCCGACATGCGGCACTTCGAACGGGTCCTGGAGCGGATCGCGGGGGAGCCGTTCGTGGAGCGCACCAAGTCGGTCCTGGTCCTCTCCCCGTTGCTGCGCCGCTTCTCCTCGGGCTCGCCTACCTGACCTGCTCGGCACGACGCCGGACCGCCGCCAGCAGCCGCCCGGTGAGCAGGGCGTGTGCGCCCGTGCCGATGACCAGCAGCCGGTAGAGGGCACCGCCGGGCCCGGGGAACCGTGCCCGGGTCTCGGCCCGCAGCCGGGTGCGTCCTGGGGTGGCCTCCTCCAGGCGGAAGACCAGGGCGTACGTCGAGAAGTGGTGCCGTCCGACGAGGACCAGCTCCCGTCCCGGGACCGCGCCGGCCACCCGGAACCCGGGAAAGGCCGACCCCGCGGCGAGGGGCCGGGGTCCGGACGCCGTGCGGTCGGCGACGCCGACGAGGCGGGCGTAGCCGGTGGAGCGGGGTCGGCCGAAGGACTGTTCCAGGGTCTCGCCGAGCGCGTGCCAGACGGCACCGCCTTCGGCCGCGACCACGGTCATGTGCTCGTCGATCCGGGGCAACGCGGCGATGTTCACCGGAACCTCCCTAGGGGGTGGTGGTGCGGCTTCTGAGGCCGCGTTCCACGCTCTGATCCGCCGTCTTCCGCGCCAGCGTGTTGTTGCCGATCGAGTTGTGCACGCTGAAGCTCACCGCATCCGAACGATAGCGGTCGTCCGACCACTCGACCGGGCGTCCTTCACGGGTGGTGGTCACCCGGCGGACCCTCAGGAGCGGGCTCGTGCGGCGGACTTCCAGCAGGTCCGCGTCCTGCGCCCCCGCCGCCACCGCGTCGATGACGTGTTCCCCGTAAGCGAAGACCAACCCCGTGTCGTCGTACAGGCGTTGGGTGACCGAGGGGCACTCGGGCTCGATGGACTCGACGGTCGGGGAGATCCAGTCGGCGTACACCGTCCGCTCCAGCAACACCGGTTCGCCGTCCAGCCCGCGCACCCGCAGGACATGCAACACCGGTGTGCCCGTGGCCAGTTGGAGACGCACCGAGTCCTCCTTCGTGGCCGGCCTGTACTCCTGTGCCACCACCCGGCCGGTCGCCGCACGGCCCATCGCCCGGGCCCATTCGGCGAAGCTCCTGAGCTCCGCGAAGCTCTGGCTGCGGCGGCTGGCCAGGACCACGCGACGGGCCCCCTGTCGGGAGCCGATCAGACCCTCGGTGGTCAGCGTCGCGACCGCCTGGCGGACCGTCCCGCGTGAGACGCCGTAGTGCGCCGCGAGCTCCGTCTCGGCGGGCAGCAGACTGCCGACGGTGTACTCCTCGCGGTCGATCGCCCGACGCAGTTCGTCGGCGATCTCCTCGTGTCGCGCCCCCATGCTTCCCCTCTGAGTCGGTCTCTGTGCACAGAGTGACCAGGGTAGTCGACATCCCGAGGGCGATGGAGAGGGCTCAGATTGTGCGGGAACTCGGGGTCAGCGTTTCGCCAGTGTTTACCGGCGCGACACCAGCGGCAGCCTTACTGAGGCCAACTTGTTCAGACAAGTGATTCCCCTTTGGCTCCTGCACCCTCGCGCGTCCCCTGGAGAAGCCGTGACCGTGTCCCTGCCGAGAACAGCCGCCCTCGGTGTCCTCGCCGCCCTCGCTCTGAGCGCGTGCGGCGCCGCCCCCGACACCGCGTCGACCACCGCCGACGGCAAGAACGCCGCCACCGCCACCTCAGCCGCCGACTTCGGCGGTATGGACAAGCTGGTCGCCGCGGCGAAGAAGGAGGGCACGCTCAACGCCATCGCACTGCCCCGCGACTGGGCCAACTACGGTGCCCTCATCGACGGCTTCCAGAAGAAGTACGGCATCAAGATCTCCGTCGAGAACCCCGACGGCACCAGCCAGGACGAGATCAACGCCGTGACCTCGCGCAAGGGGCAGACCCGGGCGCCCGACGTCCTCGACCTCGGCAGCTCCTTCGCCCTCAGCGCCGCCCAGCAGGGCCTGCTCGCGCCGTACAAGGTGGCGTCGTACGGCGACATCCCCACCGGGCAGAAGGACCCGCAGGCCCGCTGGTACAACGACTACGGCGGCTACATCTCCATCGGCTGCGACGCCAAGCGGGTCAAGACCTGCCCCACCACCTTCGCCGACCTGCTCAAGCCGCAGTACAAGGGCCAGGTCGCCCTCAACGGCAACCCCACCAAGTCCGGTTCGGCCTTCGGCGGCGTCTACGCGGCCTCGCTCGCGAGCGGCGGCTCCTTCGACGACATCCAGCCCGGCCTCGACTTCTTCGCCAAGATCAAGAAGAACGGCAACTACACACCCGTCGAGTCGACCCCGGCCACCGTCGAGAAGGGCGAGACGCCGATCAGCATCGACTGGGACTACCTGAACGCCGGGTACGCCGACGAGTTCAAGTCCAAGGGCGTCGACTGGAAGGTGTCGGTGCCGAGCGACGGCCAGTTCTCGCAGTACTACTCCCAGGCCGTCAACAAGGACGCCCCGCACCCCGCGGCCGCCCGCCTGTGGCAGGAGTACCTCTACAGCACCGAGGGCCAGAACCTGTGGCTCAAGGGATACGCCCGCCCGGCCCTGATGACCGCCATGGAGAAGGCCGGCACCCTCGACAAGACGGCCGCCGCCAAGCTGCCCCAGGTCACCGGCACCCCGTCCTTCCCGACCGAGGCCCAGCAGGACAAGGCCAAGACGGTCCTCGGACAGGGCTGGGCGAAGGCCGTCTCCGGATGACGGCCACCGCCGTACGGGTGGACACGGCGCCCGCCGCTCAGGTGAAGCGGCGGCGCCCGTCCCTCGGCTGGATCGCCGTCGTCCCGCTGCTCGCGTTCGTCGCGGTCGCCTTCGGGCTGCCCGCGATCGCCATGCTGGACGGCGCGTTCACCGCCAAGGACCCTGCCACCGGGGCGACTTCGTACACTGTCGACAACCTGACGGCCTCCCTCAAGGGCGCGTATCTCACCGCGCTGCTCGGCAGCGTGAAGCTGTCGGCCGTGTCCGCCGCCCTGGCCACTCTCTTCGGTCTGCCGCTGGCCCAGGCCGTGGTGTCCTCCCGCTTCCGTGCGCTGCGCGAGGCCGTGCTCACCGCGTCCGGAGTCCTCGCCAACTTCGGCGGAGTCCCGCTGGCCTTCGCCTTCGTCGCCACGCTCGGCAACGCCGGCGTACTGACCCGGGATCTGGACCTCACGGACAAGGGCTGGGACCTCTACAGCTTCTGGGGCCTCGTCATCGTCTACCTGTACTTCCTGATCCCTCTCATGGTGCTCACGATCACGCCCGCCCTGGACGGACTGCGCACCCAGTGGCGCGAGGCGGCGCAGAACAACGGGGCGACGGGCGTGCAGTACTGGCGTTTTGTCGCCCTGCCCGTCCTGCTGCCCACACTTCTCGGCGGGTTCGTGCTGCTCTTCGGCAGCGCCTTCGCCGCCTACGCCACCGCCGCCGCGATGGTGGGCAGCTCCATCCCTCTGGTCACCCTCCAGATCGCCGACGCGATCTCCGGCAACGTGCTCGTCGGCCAGGAGAACGTGGCGCTCGCCCTCAGCCTCGACATGGTCCTGGTCGCAGGCCTGGTCATGGCCGTGTACCTGCCCCTGCAGCGGAGGAGCGCGCGATGGCTCGCCTGAACCTGTGGCGGTGGGGCGTGCTCGGCCTCGCCGGGCTGTACTTCCTGGTGCCGCTCGCCGCGTCCGTCGTCTTCACCGTCGACGTACCCGGCCAGGGCATCACCTTCGACGCGTACACACAGATCCTCTCCACCGACGGGTTCGTCTCCAGCCTGCTGCTCTCGCTGGAGCTGGCCCTCGCCACCATCGCCGTCGTCCTGCTGCTGATGGTGCCCGCGATGGTCGCGCTGCGGCTCGGCGCCCCCCGGCTCAGGCCGCTCGTCGAGGTGGTGTGCTCGCTGCCGCTCGTCGTCCCGCCGATCGCGTTCGTCGCCGGCCTCGGCACGGTCCTCAAGTGGGGGCCCGACCACCTCTCCCGCACCCCGCTCTTCGAGACCTTCGTAGCGATCCAGAACCCCGACTTCCCCTTCGTCCTGGTCCTGGCCTACGTCGTGATGGCCCTGCCGTTCGTCTACCGGGCACTGGACGCCGGGCTCCGCGCCGTCGACGTCCGCACCCTTGTGGAGGCCGCCCGCAGCTGCGGGGCCGGCTGGCCGCAGGCCCTCGTCCAGGCCGTACTGCCCAATCTGCGCGGCGCCCTGCTCAACGCCTCCTTCCTCACGCTGGCCCTGGTGCTCGGCGAGTTCACCGTGGCCCGGCTCCTGGGCTTCACGCCCTTCGCCGTGTGGATCGTCAACGTCAGCGGCTCGCAGGCCCAGTTGTCCGTCGCCGTGTCCGTGCTCAGCCTGCTCGTGACGTGGGTGCTGCTCCTCGTCCTGGCCGGCTTCGGCGGCCGTACCCGTACTACTTCCCGGGGATGATCCATGCTTGAAACAGCGGCAACCGTCGAATTCCGGGGGATCAGGCGGGAGTTCGGCCCGACCCTCGCCCTCGACGGCCTTGACCTGACCGTCCGGCCCGGTGAGCTCGTCGCCCTGCTCGGCCCGTCCGGCTGCGGCAAGACCACCGCGCTCAGAATGCTCGCCGGCTTCGAACACCCCGACTCAGGGGAAGTGCTGGTGGACGGCGAGGACGTGACCCGGGTCCCGGCCCACCGCCGGGACGCCGGGATGGTCTTCCAGTCGTACAGCCTCTTCCCGCATCTCCACGCGCTCGACAACGTGGCCTTCGGACTGCGGATGCGCAAGGTCCGGACGGCCGAACGACGGTCCAGGGCCGCCGAGTTGCTGGAACTGGTCGGGCTCGCCGAGAAGGGCGGGCGGTTCCCGCACCAGCTCTCCGGCGGTCAGCAGCAGCGCGTCGCGCTCGCCCGGGCGCTCGCCCTGCGCCCGCGCGTGCTGCTGCTCGACGAGCCGTTGTCGGCGCTGGACGCCAAGGTGCGGCTCACCCTGCGCGAGGAGATCCGGCGGCTCCAGCAGGAGCTGGGCATCACCACCCTGTTCGTCACCCACGACCAGGAGGAGGCCCTGTCCATGGCGGACCGGGTCGCCGTGATGCACGCCGGGAAGCTCGAACAGTGCGCGGCGCCGAGCGAGTTGTACGCCCGCCCCGCCACCGCCTTCGTCGCCGAGTTCGTCGGCACGATGAGCCGGATCCCGGGACGCCTCGCCGACGGCACGGTCGACGTGCTCGGGCAGCGGCTGCCGGTCGACGGCCCGGTACCGTCCGCGACCGAGATCGACGTGCTGGTGCGGCCGGAGGCCGTGCGGGTACGGGCCGAGCCCGACGGGAAGTCCCGCGTGGTCGCCACGTCCTTCCTGGGCGCGGCCGTCCGTGTCACCGTCCGGCTCGCCGACGGCACCGCCGTGAAGGCCGATCTGCCCGCGCACGTGGCCGCCGAGCTCACAGCGGGTGCCGCGGTGAGTGTGTCGCTGCCGGAACGGCCGGTGCTCGTGGCCGAACGTACCTCCTGATCTTCCAGAAAGAGGCACTTGTGAACCGACTCCCGCTCCAGGCCGTCCTGTTCGACATGGACGGCACGCTCGTCGACACCGAGCGGCTGTGGTGGGAGGCGGTGGAGCAGGTCGCCGGACGGTCCCTGACCGAGGCCGACCGGCCCGAGGTGCTCGGCCGCCCGGTCGAGTACACGGCCGCCTGGCTGGCCGCGATCACGGGCACGGTGGCCGCGGACCTCGCCGACACCCTCCACCGGGAGTTCGCGGACCGCGTCCGCACCGGCATCGTGCCCCGCCCCGGCGCCCTCGCCCTGCTCGACGCCCTGGCCCGCGAGGGCGTCCCCACGGCTCTGGTGACCGCGTCCCCCCGGGCCGTCGCCGACACCGTGCTCGACGCGCTGGGCACCGATCGCTTCGCGGTCTCCGTCACCGCCGACGACACGCCACACACCAAGCCGGCCCCCGACCCCTACCTCGCCGCGTGCCGGGCGCTCGGCGTCGATCCGGCGGTCTGCGTGGCGGTGGAGGACACGGAGACCGGCGTCGCCTCGGCGGAAGCGGCCGGCTGCGCGGTGCTCGCGGTGCCCTCGCTCGCCCCCATAGAGGCCGCACCCGGCCGGACCGTACTGGCCAGCCTGGAGGGCGTCACCGTCGACAGGCTGCGCGCCCTGCTGCCGTACCGGCTCCGCGTGATGACCTGGAACCTCTGGTACGGCGGCACCAAGGTCCGCGACCACCGGGCCAAGCAGCTCAAGGTCATCGCGGAGACCGACGTGGACGTGGTCGGGCTCCAGGAGACGTACGGCGCCGCCGCCGAGGAGCTCGCCGAGGCGCTCGGCTGGCACCACCACAGCGCGGGACCGAACCTCGGCATCATCAGCCGGCTCCCGATCACGGCCGTGCTGGGCGACCCGGACGTCGGTTTCTACGGGGCCGCCGGGGCCCGGATCGCCGTAGGGGATCAGGAGGTCGAGGTCTGGACGGCCCACCTCGACGCCGAGCACTACGGGCCCTATCAGTCCGAGCCGCTCGCCCATGAGGAGGTGCGGACCGGGCAGATGCGGGACACTCTGCGCCGGATCTCGGGCGCGGCGCCCGTCGTCCTCGCCGGCGACTTCAACAGCCCCTCGCACCTGGACCGGCCGGGCGTCGAGTGGCCGGTGACCAAGGCGGCGGAGGAGGCGGGATTCGGGGACTCCTTCCGGCAGGCCCGTCCCGATGCCGTACGCGACCCGGGCCACACCTGGTCGCCGGTGCACGCGCACCCGGAGCCGCAGGACCGGATCGACTTCGTCCTCCACCGCGGTCTGCGGGTTCTGCACTCCCGGACGTACGTCAGCGGCACCCCGCGGACCTGGCCGGACGTCGAGGACAACGACTGGCCGTCCGACCACGCCGCGGTGATCAGCACATTTTCGCTGGGCAGCGGGCCCGGGACTGTCTAACATCGGTGCCATGACCTGGCGACATTGATCCACCAGCCGTGCCTCCCGAGGGCCGCCTCGGACGCCGTACCGACGACGTCCGAACCGCCCTTCCGGGAAGGCCTCATGACACTCTCACCCGCACGTGTGCCCGCGACCGGCGTCCGCCGGCTGACGACCACGCTGTACGGCTACGCGTTCCTCGACGACCTCGTCCTGCTCTACCCGGTGTACGCGCTGCTGTTCGCCGACACCGGCCTGCCGCTCTGGCAGATCTCCTCGCTGTTCGCCCTGTGGTCGGTCACGGCCCTCGTCCTCGAGGTGCCCTCCGGCGCCTGGGCCGACACCGTCTCGCGACGCAGGCTGCTGTGGATCGGCCCGCTGCTCACGGCCGTCGGCTTCACGCTGTGGGTGAGCGTCCCGTCGTACGGGGCCTTCGCGGTGGGCTTCATGCTGTGGGGTGCCGGAGGCGCGCTCGGGTCCGGAGCGCTGGAAGCCCTCGTGTACGACGAGCTGGAGCGGCTCGGGGCCGCCGAGCGGTACGCGCGTGTGATGGGGCGGACCCGGGCGGCCCGGTTGCTGGCCACGGTCGTGGCGATGGGTCTCGCCGGACCGGTCCTCGCGCTGGGCGGTTACGAGGCCGTGGGCGCGGCCAGTGTCCTGGCCTGTCTGCTGGCCGCGGTGACGGCGACGCGGCTGCCGGAACACCGGGTACCGGCCGGGAAGGGGAGCACGCGCTGGGCGGCGACCCTGCGGGCCGGGGTCGCCGACGCCCGTGGGGACCGGACCGTCCGGGCCGCCCTGCTGCTCGTCCCGGCCGTCGCCGCGGTGTGGGGCGCGCTCGACGAGTACGTCTCGCTGCTGATCCGCGACCTCGGTGTGGCCGACGCGACCGTGCCCTGGCTGGTCCTGCTGGTCTGGGCGATCGTCACCGTCGGCAGCCTGTTCGCCGGGCCGGCCGAGCGCCTCGGCACCCGGGGCCTCGCCGCCCTGATCGCGGGCGCCGCACTCGCCCTGGCCGTGGGCGCCGGGGCCCGCACCCCCGCCGGCATCGTCCTCGTGGGCCTCGCCTTCGCGGGCTTCCAGCTGGCCGAGGTGCTCGCCGACGTCCGGCTCCAGCACCGCATCGACGACGCCCGCCGGGCCACGCTGACCTCGGTGGCGAGCCTGGGCACGGAACTGGTCACGGTCGCCGTGTTCGGTGTGTACACCCTGCTCGGGGCGTCCCTGGCGCACAGCACGGTGTTCGTGATCCTCTCGGTGCCGTACCTCGTGACGGCGCTGGTGCTGGGCCGGGGCGGCGGCGCGCGCAACGAATCGCCGGGGGACCGCCCGCGCACGCAATGAAACGCTTACCGGCGCGCAACGGCTCCTCCTTGTCCGCCCTGGTGAGCCGCCCGTACCGTCTAGGTGGCCCCTCTCTGTGGCCCCCACAACCACCTTCCGCCCCGGTGAGGATCACGCATGCGCACCGCCCTGCTCCAGAGCTCCGGCCGCCCCGGCTCCGTCGAGGGGAACCTCAAGGTCCTCGACGAGGCCGCGGGGCGGGCCGCCGCCGCGGGCGCCGCGCTGCTGGCCGCGCCGGAGATGTTCCTCACCGGGTACGCGATCGGCGACGACATCGCCCGCCTCGCCGAACCGGCCGACGGCGATTCGGCGGACACGGTCGCGGAGATCGCCGAGCGGTACGGGATCGCGATCGCGTACGGCTATCCCGAACGCGTCTCCCACGCGGTCCACAACTCCGCCCAGCTGATCTCCGCCGACGGTGTCCGTCTCGCGAACTACCGCAAGACCCACCTCTTCGGCTGCTTCGAACGCGACCACTTCGAGCCCGGTGAACAGCCGGTGATCCAGGCGGAGCTGGGCGGTCTCACCGTCGGCCTCATGATCTGCTACGACGTCGAGTTCCCGGAGAACGTCCGCGCCCACGCCCTCGCCGGCACCGACCTCCTCCTGGTGCCGACGGCCCAGATGCACCCGTTCCAGTTCGTCGCCGAGTCCCTCGTGCCGGTGCGCGCCTGGGAGAGCCAGATGTACGTCGCCTACGTCAACCGGGTCGGCCAGGAGGGGGAGTTCGAGTTCGTCGGGCTCTCCACGCTGGCCGGCCCCGACGGGGTGGCCCGGGCCCGCGCCGGACACGGCGAGGAGCTGGTGTTCGCCGATGCCGACCCCGTCCTGCTGGCCGCCTCCCGTGCGGCGAACCCGTATCTGACGGACCGCCGGCCCGGCCTGTACGGGTCCCTCGTCTGACGCCTGACGTCTGAACCACCCCCATCGCTTCAAGGAGTCCGTACCCCATGACGTCCACCGTGCCCAACGCCGTCGAGCACGCAGACGAGCAGCAGCCACCGATCACCATGTTCGGGCCGGACTTCCCGTACGCCTACGACGACTTCCTCGCCCACCCGGCGGGCCTCGGTCAGATACCGGCGACCGAGCACGGCACCGAGGTCGCGGTGATCGGCGGCGGTCTTTCCGGCGTCGTGGCCGCGTACGAGCTGATGAAGATGGGCCTCAGGCCGGTGGTGTACGAGGCCGACCGGATCGGCGGACGGCTGCGGACCGTGGGCTTCGAGGGCCAAGGCACCCAGGGACTCACCGCCGAGATGGGCGCGATGCGCTTCCCGCCCTCGTCGACGGCGCTCCAGCACTACATCGACCTCGTCGGCCTGGAGACCCGCCCCTTCCCCAACCCCCTTGCGGAGGCGACCCCTTCGACGGTCGTCGACCTCAAGGGTGAGTCCCACTACGCCGAGACGATCGCCGATCTCCCGCAGGTCTACCGCGATGTCGCCGAGGCCTGGAACAGGTGCCTCGAAGAGGGCGCCGACTTCACCGACATGAACCGGGCCCTGCGCGAGCGGGACGTACCGCGCATCCGCGAGATCTGGGCACGGCTCGTCGAGAAGCTCGACAACCAGACCTTCTACGGCTTCCTCTGCGACTCCGAGGCGTTCAGGTCCTTCCGCCACCGCGAGATCTTCGGCCAGGTCGGCTTCGGCACCGGCGGCTGGGACACCGACTTCCCCAACTCCATCCTGGAGATCCTGCGCGTCGTCTACACCGAGGCCGACGACCACCACCGGGGGATCGTGGGGGGTTCGCAGCAGCTGCCGCTCAGGCTGTGGGAGCGCGAGCCGGAGAAGATCGTGCACTGGGCCCAGGGCACCTCGCTCGCGACACTGCACCAAGGCGGCGAGCCCCGCCCGGCGGTCACCCGTCTGCACCGCACGGCCGGCAACCGGATCACCGTGACGGACGCGCGAGGTGACATCCGCACCTATGCGGCGGCGATCTTCACCGCCCAGTCCTGGATGCTGCTCTCCAAGATCGCCTGCGACGACTCGCTCTTCCCGATCGACCACTGGACGGCGATCGAGCGCACCCACTACATGGAGAGCTCGAAGCTCTTCGTCCCTGTCGACCGGCCGTTCTGGCTGGACAAGGCCGTCGACGACAGAGGAAATCCGACCGGCCGGGACGTCATGTCGATGACCCTCACCGACCGTATGACGCGCGGGACCTACCTCCTCGACGACGGCCCGGACCGGCCCGCCGTCATCTGCCTCTCCTACACCTGGTGCGACGACAGCCTGAAGTGGCTCCCGCTGTCCGCGAACGAGCGGATGGAGGTCATGCTGAAGTCGCTCGGCGAGATCTATCCCAAGGTCGACATCAGGAAGCACATCATCGGCAGCCCGGTGACCGTCTCCTGGGAGAACGAGCCCTACTTCATGGGCGCGTTCAAGGCCAACCTGCCCGGCCACTACCGCTACCAGCGGCGCCTGTTCACCCACTTCATGCAGGACGGCCTGCCCGAGGACAAGCGGGGCATCTTCCTCGCCGGCGACGACATCTCCTGGACGGCCGGCTGGGCCGAGGGCGCGATCCAGACCGCGCTGAACGCGGTCTGGGGCGTCATGCACCACTTCGGCGGCGAGACCGACGCGACCAACCCGGGCCCGGGGGACGTCTACGACGAGATCGCGCCGGTCGAACTCCCCGAGGACTAGCGCCTCGGCAGGCAACGTTCGCACCGTCGCGACGCCCGGCACGCCCTCTCGCCGCACCGGCCGAAAGCGCAAGTGCGTCCGGTACGAGGACTTCCAGCCGGCATGCGAGAGCACGCTCGGCTGCGCTGGCGCGGGGGACCCCCACGACGCCGCTCCTCAACGGGCAAACCTGCCTGCCGAGGCACTAGACCCCGGCGGCGCGCGCCTTCTCGTACAGCTCGGCGGCGATGTCCTCGAGTTCCCGGGCGTCCCGCATCCCGCCCTGGAGGTCGAAGAAGAACTCCTCGAGACCCATCCCGGCATGCGCGACCAGGTCCTCCACGATCTGGTCGACGCTGCCCTGGAAAGCGGGCCCGGTCGGAGCCGTCGTACGCCTTCGGGGTGTACCGCGCGTTCACCCGGACCGACGTCCGGATCGGTCGGGTACGGCCGCGCTCGGCGGCGAGGTCGCGCAACTGGCGCCACGCCTCGGCGAGTTGACGGAGTCCGGCCATGGCGATGGGCATCCAGCCGTCGGCCCGGTCGACCAGCCGGAGCATCGCCTTCCTGCTGGAGGAGGGCAGCAGGACCGGGATGGGACGGGCGCGGTTGGGCCTCACCGCGGCCGAGGCGATCCGCGTGTGGCGGCCCTCGTACCGCACCGGTTCCGGGCCCCACACGGGCCGGCAGACGTCGATGATCTCGTCCAGGCCCCGGCCGCGCTCGGCGAAGGGGCCCACGCCAGCGGCCGCGTACTCGTCGGTCGACCAGCCCCTGCCGAGGCCCGCCACGACCCGGCCACCGCTCGCCGCGTCCAACGTGGCGAGGGATTTGGCCAGTTGGAACGGGCCGTGCAGCGGGGCCACCAGGACGCTGGTGCCGAGTTCGGCCCGCTCGGTCCCCGCGACGACCGGCGCCAGCGTGACCAGGGCAGCCTCCGGGACACCGCGGTACTGGCCGGGCCAGGGGACTTCCTCCATCCCGCCGAGGCCCTGCGTCGGGGGGGCAGGGAACAGGGCGCCTTCGTAGACCCAGAGACTCTGTGCACGCTCCTTTGTGTCGGGTCGCATCGAGCGGTTCACCGGCCAACGTAACCCGGTCACAGGTGAGTTGGTTCAGTCCGGCAGCGGAGTGAGCAGCATGCGTCCCGCGAATCCCACGGCCGTGTCCAGGCGCTCGGTGAACTCCTCGGCCACGTCGGGCAGTCCGCGCAGCGCCCACAAGGCCCGTGCCGCGGTCCAGGTGGCCTGGCGGGCGCGCTCCAGGCTCCAGGAGCCGAGCAGATGGGTGAGCGGATCGGCGATCTGCAGGAGGTCGGGGCCCGGCATCAGATCTTCGCGGATGCGCTCCTCCAGCGAGACGAGGAGATCACCCACGCGGTCGAACTCGTCCTCCACGTCGGCGGGTTCGCAGTCGAGGCTACGACAGGTGTCCACGACGGCGAGCGCCAGGTCGTGGCCGATGTGCGCGTTGATGCCCGCGAGCGCGAACTGCAGTGGTCGTACGCCGGGATGACGGCGGAACTGGAACAGGGGGCGCCAGCAGGCCGGTGGACGGCGGTCGCGGGCGACCGCGTCGACCGCCGCGAGATAACGCTCGGCGAACCGCACGTCCAGCGTGATCGCGGCCCGGGTGTCCGCGAACCGGCCTCCGTCGACGCACCGGTCGACCGCCTCGGTGACGGTGAGGTAGACGCGGTTGAAGACCGCTACGCCGTCCCGGTCGGGCAGGTCCTCCTCCAGGGCGCGCATACGGGAGACGACCGCGTCGAGGGGAGTGGTGAACTGTTCCAATTGCGCCATAGCGGCAGGGTCCCAGTCCTAGGCTGGCCGGGGTACCGGCGGGCCCGACGCTTCCCCAGAACGGGGGAACGTTCCCGCCGTGCGAGGGGGGGGCGACAGGGTGTCAGGCCTACGTGCCCAGCGGCTGGCCGCGCGCCGGGCCGCACGCAGGCGCGCCATGGGCCGCGGCGCGATGGTCGCGGCGGCCTCCGTGGTGGTCGCCGTCGGCACCGCGACCGGGATGCTCTCCGCACTCGACGCCCGCGGCGGCTCCGACGAGGCGCGGCCGGGGCTCGTCAGCGGCTCCCCGAGCCCGGACTCGCTGCCCGTCGTACCGTCGGCGTCCGAGCCGGCCGCGCCCTCCGCCTCCGCCTCTGCCCCGCCCTCGGCGAAGGTGAGCGCGTCCCCGTCCCCCAAGAAGGCGAGCCCCGGCTCCACGAAGGCCCGGACCACCACCGCCACCCGCCTCTACCGCTATCCCTCCTCCCAGGTGCTCGACTGGGTGCAGGACAACCCGCGCGACCGGCGTGCCGAGGTCATAGAGTCCCGGATCGCCGACCGGCCGGCCGCGGTCTGGTTCGCCGACTACGCCCCGGCGACCATCACGTCCAGGGTCCGCGCGGTCACGTCGGGCGGTGCCGCGCAGGACCGGGTCCCGGTGGTCGTGGCGTACGCGATCCCGGACCGTGACTGCGGCGGCGCCTCCCAGGGCGGGGCGCCGGACCTCGGGGCGTACGACGCCTGGATCGACAGGTTCGCCGCGGGGCTCGGCTCCGGCGAGGTCGTCGTGGTCCTGGAGCCCGACTCGATCGCCCAGTCGGAGTGCCTCTCGGCCGCTCGGAGGGCTGACCGCTTCGCCTCGCTGGCCCGCGCGGGCCGCGTCCTGAAGGCCGCGAACCCCAAGGCGCGCGTCTACTACGACGCCGGTCACTCCGGCTGGCGTCCGGCGGCCGAGCAGGCGGCCCTGCTGAAGCAGGCGGGGGCCGCCTCGGCCGCCTCCTCCGACGGGATCTTCAGCAATGTCTCCAACTTCCACACCACGGCTGCCGAGATCGCCTACGACCGTCGGATCCTCGACGCCCTGGACGGACCGCCCGGCCTGGGCGCCGTCATCGACACCAGCCGCAACGGCAACGGTGCCCCGCCCGACGGCGAGTGGTGCGACCCGGCCGGCCGGAAGATCGGTCGGGCACCGACCCTGAACACCGGCGAGCCGAGGATCGACGCCTATCTGTGGGTGAAGCTCCCGGGGGAATCGGACGGCTGCAAGGGGGCACCGGGCACGTTCAGCCCGTCGTACGCCTATGACCTGGCCTCGCCCTAGAGCGCCGGGACCCGGTGGGGGCCCCGCGCCCTGGAGCGACGGCTTCAGGACTGCCGGTCGGGCACTGCCGCGGCCGTGGGGCTCAGCTTCGGGCGGTCGCGGTCTCCGGCGCGCAGCACGCCCGCGAAGGCGACGAGGCCGCCGGCCAGGACGGTCACCAGGACGAAGGAGACCATCAGGTTGGTGGCCTGGGCCACCCCGCCCAGCAGGCTCGGCGCGATGAGCCCCGAGGTGTAGGTGATGGTGGCCACGCCCGCGATGGCCTGGCTCGGATTGGGCCCGCTGCGTCCCGCCGCCGCGAAGCACAGCGGCACGACCACCGCGATGCCGAGACCCATCAGGGCGAAGCCGGTCATCGCCACCGCCGGATGGTCCGCGACGACGATGAGCAGCCCGCCGCCGGCGGCCAGGACACCGCCCAGGCGGACCGTGCGGACCGACCCGAAGCGGTTGACCACGGCGTCGCCCGCGATCCGGGCCACCGCCATGGTGAGCATGAAGCCGGTCGTGCAGGCGGCGGCGAGTCCCGCCGAGGAGTCCAGCCGGTCCTTGAGATAGACCGCCGACCAGTCCAGGCTCGCCCCCTCGGCGAACACCGCGCAGAAACCGACCGTACCGATCAGCAGGGCCGACTTCGGGGGCAGCGCGAACCGGGGCGGCGGTTCCTCGTCCGCACCGGCCTGCACGTCGAGGACCCACCGGCAGGCCAGCACACCGAGAACGGTGAGGCAGGCGGTCGCCAGCGCGAAGTGCACACGCGCGTCCGCGTCCAGATGCGCGGCGAGCGTGCCGCCCGCCGAGCCGACAAGCGCACCCGCGCTCCACATGCCGTGCAACCCGGACATGATCGACTTGCCCAGCAGGTTCTCCACCTCGACGCCCAGCGCGTTCATGACCACGTCGGCCATACCGGCGCTCGCGCCGTACACGAACATCGCCAGGCACAACGTGTAGAGGTTGGGTGCGAGCGCGGGCAGAACCAGGGACAGCGTCCACAGCACGATCAGCCCGCGCAGGGCCGACCGGCTGCCGAAACGGTGGCTGACCCGGGCGGCCAACGGCATCGAGCAGGACGCGCCGAACGCCGTGAAGGCCAGGGCGAAGCCCAGTTGACCCGCGCCCACCGAGGCGTGGTCCTGGATCCACGGCACCCGCGTCGCGAACGAACCGGTCACGGCCCCGTGCACGGCGAACACGGCGGCCACGGCGTACCGGGCCCGCCGTACCTCTGCCGACGCGCGCACCACATCGCTCATTGTCGGGCCCCTCCCCGGATCCTCGTCGTCCCGCTGCTGCCGCAGTAAACTATCAGGAACCCTGCCTGATAGATAGCGCACTTTCGGCACTGCGGATCTGAGAGGATTCCCGGCATGCCCGCATCCCCGAGCACCGCCCGGGCCATCAACGACCGGCTCGCCCTGCGTCTGCTCCAGCAGGAAGGCCCGCTGACGGCCGGGCAGTTGAAGCAGCTCACCGGACTGTCCCGGCCGAGCGTCGCCGACCTCGTCGAGCGCCTCGCCGCCGCCGGACTGATCGACGTGGTCGGGGAGTCGGGGGAGCAGCGCCGCGGCCCCAACGCCAGGCTGTACGGCATCGTCGCCGACCAGGCCCACCTCGCGGCTCTCGACGTCCGCACCGAGGGTGTCTCCGTCGTCGTCTCCGACCTGCTGGGCCGGGTGCTGGCCGAGGCGTCGGTGCCCATCGGAGGGGACACGGGGACCGGGCCCGCGGTCGAGCGGGCGGTCGCGCTGGTCGAACGCGCGGCGAAGGAGGCGGGGGTGCCGGAGCTCCACACCGTCGGCATCGGCGCCCCCGGCCTCATCGACCCGGCCACCGGCGAACTCCGCGACTCCGGCGGCCTGCCCGAATGGCACCGGCGACTGGTGCTGGCGTTGCAGGAGCGGCTCCCGAAGACGCGCATCCACGTCGAGAACGAGACCAACCTCGCGGCGCTGGCGGAACAGCGCGACGGGGCGGCCCAGGACCGGGACACCTTCGTCCTGCTGTGGCTGGGCCACGGCACGGGCGCGGCGGTCGTCCTGGACGGCACCCTGCGCCGGGGCGCGTCGGGTGGCACCGGGGAGATCGGGTTCCTGCCGGTACCGGGGACGGTGGGACTGCCGTCCGCGGTGGACTGTGAGGGGGGCTTCCACTCCCTCGCGGGGTCGGCGGCGATCGTGAGGCTGGCGGAGCAGCACGGGCCGGCGGTCGAGGCGGACGGGCACGAGCCGCCGGCCGCGCGCGTGGTGCGGGAGGCGGTGGCCGGGGGCTCGGCGGACTTCCTCGACGCCCTCGCGGACCGCCTGGCCATAGGAGTCGCGTCGGTCGTGGCCATTCTCGACCCGGGCTGCCTGGTCCTGGGCGGCGAGGTGGGCCGGGCCGGCGGGGCGGACCTCGCGGCACGCGTGGAGAGCCGCGTCCGCCGTATGTCACCTCTGGCCACGGAGGTGAGAGCGAGCACGCTGGGCGGGGAAGCGGTCCTGCGAGGAGCCCTGCTCACGGCGAGAGACAGAGCTCAGGACGACTTGTTCGCACCCCGCTAGGGTCACGGGGCCCGCAGCTGGTCCTCGAAGGCCCGCTTCTCCACCGCCTGTTCAGGCGCGAGATGCTCGTCGGCTCACCATGACCGCCGTGCCGCCCGCCGGTGCAGTCCCGGCAGCCGTGGGCGAAGGCCTCGGCGGAACCGAGCATCCGCCACGTCAGGGAAGGAGACCCGGCGGCGGGCAAGGGCCGTCGTCACCGCCGCCGGGCCCGTCTCTACGGGTGTCCACGCAGGGCGACCCTAAAAAGGACTAGACCAATAGTCAATGGATCTGCGCCATCCGGCACTTGGGAGTGCGGGCCGGAAATGTCCATCGGTACTGTCTGTGAGCCACCCCACACCCTGCGCCCCCATGGACATCGATCAGGCGTGGCACACTGGCTCTATACCAGAAGCAGCGCACTCCGGGGTCGGTGAAAGTCCGAACCGGCGGTTACAGTCCGCGACCCGACCGCTTCCAGCGGTCGGTTGACCAGGTGAAATTCCTGGACCGACGGTTAAAGTCCGGATGGGAGGCAGTGCGCGGCGGGCGGGCATTCGTGCGCGCCGCCGTATCGGTCCGTCCTTCGGGACGGGTGCGTCCGGCGTCGCCCCGGTGTCTTCGCTCGTCCATCCTGTCGTCATCGACAGCCCCGGAGTCCGTGCCCAATGAGGCAGGGAGGACCCGGGAAGTGTTCACCGGAATCGTCGAAGAGCTGGGCGAGATCACCGCCGTCGAGAACCTCGGCGACGCCTGTCGCTTCCGACTGCGTGGCTCCGTCGTCACCGAGGGCGCAAAACACGGAGACTCCATCGCCGTCAACGGCGTCTGCCTCACCGTCGTCGACCACGAGGGCGACGAGTTCACCGCCGACGTCATGGCCGAGACCCTCGACCGATCGAGCCTCGGCGCCCTGGGTGTCGGCTCCCGCGTCAACCTTGAGCGCCCCACCGCCGTGGGCGCGCGCCTCGGCGGGCACATCGTGCAGGGGCACGTGGACGGCACCGGCGAGGTCCTGGAGCGCAAGCCCTCCGAGAACTGGGAGATCATCAAGATCTCGCTGCCCGCGGACCTCGCGCGCTATGTCGTGGAGAAGGGCTCCATCACGGTCGACGGCATCAGCCTCACCGTCGTGGACGCCGGTCCGGACTACTTCACCGTCAGCCTCATCCCCACCACCCTCGCCCTGACCACGCTCGGCCTCAAGCAGCCCGGCGCCCCGGTCAACCTCGAGGTCGACGTCGTCGCCAAGTACGTCGAGCGCCTGCTCGCCGGCAGTCAGGGGGCGGGGAAGTGAACTCCCTCAACACCGAGGCGTTCACCCTGTTCGGCCAGCACATCCTCTGGTCGGACATGATCGGCAACATCCTCGGTCTCATCGCCCTCGCCCTCGGCTGGCGGCGCAACCTGTGGAGCTGGCCGGTGCAGTTCGTCTCCGGCCTCATCCTCTTCGGTGCCTTCTTCGGGCACCTCACCGGCAGCGCCGGCAAGCAGGCCGTCGTCATGGTCGTCGCCCTGTACGGCTGGTGGCAGTGGAACCGCGACAAGAGCAAGTCCGGGGACGGTCACATCGCCCCGCGCTTCGCCACCTGGCGCGAGCGGGCCGCCCTCGTCGGCGCCGCCGCCGTCGGCACCGTCGCGGTCGCCCTGCTCTTCAAGGCCTACCCGACCCTGTCCTGGGACCCCTGGCCGGACGCCTACATCTTCGTCGGCACCGTCGTCGCCATGTACGCCCAGGCCCGCGGCATGGTCGAGTTCTGGTTCGCCTGGCTCCTCGTCGACCTCGTCGGCGTCCCGCTGAACTTCGCCAACGGCTACGCCTTCTCCGGCTTCGTCTACGTCATCTACGGCGCGCTCGTCCTGTGGGGCATGCGCGACTGGTGGCTGCGCTCCCGTGAATCCGCGCGGCCCGCCCTGGAAGGAGCGCCGGCATGAGTGCCGCACCGATTCTGTACAGCACCGACGGGTTCGAGGACTTCGCGCTGGACCCGGTCGAGCAGGCCATCGCCGACATCGCGGCCGGCCGCCCCATCGTGGTCGTCGACGACGAGGACCGCGAGAACGAGGGCGACCTGGTCGTCGCCGCCGAGAAGGTCACCCCGGAGATCGTCCGCCTTCATGATGAGCGAGTGCCGCGGCCTGATCTGCGCCCCCATGGAGGGCGACGAACTGGACCGGCTCAAGCTGCCGCAGATGGTCGACGACAACACCGAGTCGATGAAAACCGCGTTCACCGTCTCCGTGGACGCATCCGGTGCTCACGGTGTGACCACGGGGATCTCGGCATCCGACCGCGCGACCACGCTCCAGCTCCTCGCGAGCGGCGCCGCCGAGCCCACCGACTTCGTCCGGCCCGGCCACATCTTCCCGCTGCGCGCCAAGGACGGAGGCGTCCTCACCCGCAACGGCCACACCGAGGCCGCCGTCGACCTCGCCCGGCTCGCGGGACTGCGCCCGGCCGGCGCGATCGTCGAGATCGCCGGCGAGGACGGCCGGATGCTCCGGCTGCCGGAGCTGATCCCCTTCGCCCGCAAGCACGGCCTGACGATCATCTCCATCGAGGACCTGATCGCCTACCGCCGGACCAGCGAGCCCACGGTCCGCCGCGAGGCCGAGACCCGGCTGCCCACCGCCCACGGCACCTTCAGGGCGTACGGCTACCGCTCCACCGTCGACGGCGTCGAGCACGTCGCCCTGGTGCACGGCGAGATCGGCGACGGCGAGGACGTCCTGGTCCGCGTCCACTCCGAGTGCCTCACCGGTGACATCTTCGGCTCCCTGCGCTGCGACTGCGGCCCCCAGCTCGACGCCTCCCTGGAGCGCATCCAGGCCGAGGGCAGGGGAGTGGTGGTCTACCTGCGCGGCCACGAGGGGCGCGGCATCGGCCTGCTCTCCAAGCTGCGGGCGTACGAACTCCAGGAACAGGGCCACGACACCCTCGACGCCAACCTGGAACTCGGCCTGCCCGCCGACGCCCGCGACTACGGCGCCGGCGCGCAGATCCTGGAGGACCTCGGCGTCCACAGCCTGCGCCTGATGACCAACAACCCTGACAAGTCCGACGCCCTCCTGCGGCACGGACTCAAGGTCACGGGACGTGAGCCGATGCCCGTACAGGCGGGCGAGCACAACCTCCGCTACCTGCGCACCAAGCGGGACCGGATGGGCCACGACCTGCCCTGGCTGGACACGAGCCCCGTGTCCACCTGCAGCAACCAGTAGCACAAGCACTTCGAGGAGACTTGAGAACGTGAGCGGCAAGGGTGCACCGGAGCTGTCCGTACGCAACGTGGGTGACCTGCGGGTCGCCGTCATCGCGGCGCAGTGGCACGAGAAGGTGATGGACGGACTGGTGGACGGCGCCCTGCGCGCTCTGCACGACCTGGGCATCGACGAGCCGACCCTGCTCCGGGTCCCCGGCAGCTGGGAGCTCCCGGTCGTCGCCAAGGTCCTCGCGGGCCGGGGCTACGACGCGATCGTCGCCCTCGGTGTCGTCATCCGCGGCGGCACCCCGCACTTCGAGTACGTGTGCCAGGGCGTCACCCAGGGCCTCACCCAGGTCTCGGTGGACACCGGCGTCCCCGTCGGCATGGGCGTCCTCACCTGCGACACCGAGGAGCAGGCCCTGGACCGCGCGGGCATCGAAGGCTCCCACGAGGACAAGGGGCACGAGGCGGTGACCGCCGCGGTGGCCACGGCGGCCACCCTCCGCTCAGTATCTGAACCGTGGCGTTAGGTGGTGCGGGCTTACGCGTAAAGTGGGCGCCACCATGTCCAATAAGACGTTCGAGGAGCTCTTCACCGAGCTCCAGCACAAGGCCGCCAACGGCGATCCCGCCACTTCCCGCACCGCAGAGCTGGTCGGCAAGGGCGTCCATGCCATCGGCAAGAAGGTCGTCGAAGAGGCCGCCGAGGTCTGGATGGCCGCCGAGTACGAGGGCAAGGAGGCGGCCGCCGAGGAGATCTCGCAGCTGCTGTACCACGTCCAGGTGATGATGGTCGCGCGCGGGATCTCCCTCGACGACGTCTACGCCCACCTGTAAGCCAGTCGCCGAAACCACCCCTGAGAGCAAAGGAAGCCGACCTCATGCTGCGCATCGCCGTCCCCAACAAGGGTTCCCTGTCAGGCCCCGCGGGGGAGATGCTGCATGAGGCCGGCTATCAGCAGCGCCGCGAGTCCAAGGAACTGCGGATCGTCGACCCGGTCAACGACGTGGAGTTCTTCTACCTCCGCCCCCGGGACATCGCGATCTATGTCTCCTCCGGCCAGCTCGACATCGGCATCACCGGCCGCGACCTGCTGATCGACTCGGGAGCCGACGCCGAGGAGATCCTCCCGCTCGGCTTCGCCCGCTCCACCTTCCGCTTCGCGTCCAAGCCCGGTGAGGCGAACGGCGTCGAGGACCTGAAGGGCAAGACGGTCGCCACCTCGTACGAGGGGATCGTCGCGGGGCACCTGGCCGACAACGGCATCGACGCCTCCGTCGTCCACCTCGACGGTGCCGTCGAGACCGCCATCGAGTTGGGGGTCGCCGAGGTCATCGCCGACGTCGTCGAGACCGGCACCAGCCTGCGCAACGCGGGCCTGGAGGTCTTCGGCGAGCCCATCATGAAGTCCGAGGCCGTCGTCATCCGCCGCACCGGCGCGGACGGCGAGGAGGCTGCCGAGTCGAAGGTCCAGCAGTTCCTGCGCCGCCTTCAGGGCGTCCTCGTGGCCCGGACGTACGTGATGATGGACTACGACTGCCGCGTCGAGCAGCTCGAGAAGGCCGTCGCGCTCACGCCGGGCCTCGAGTCCCCGACCGTCTCCCCGCTGCACAACGAGGGCTGGGTCGCCGTCCGCGCGATGGTCCCCGCCAAGGAGGCGCAGCGGATCATGGACGACCTGTACGACATCGGCGCGCGGGCCATCCTGACGACGGCCATCCACGCCTGCCGTCTCTGAGGGGCGCACCGCAGATGTCCTCCGAACTGCCCACTCTTCCCGTCACGTTCCGGCCGAGTCGCACGCGCGCGGTGCTGCTCACCGCGGGCGTCGCGATCTTCGTGACGATCACGGTGATCGCGCTGCTGCTCGAGCAGTTGGGACCCGGCGAGCGCCTGAGCTTCATCTTCACGGCTGCCCTGCTCGCCGGTGTGCTGTTCCTGCTGGCCAGGGTGAAGGTCGTCGCCGACGAGTCGGGTGTCACCGTCCAGAACATCGCCGGCAGGCGGCATCTGGAATGGGCCGAGATCATCCAGGTGAACCTCCGACCGGGCGATCCGTGGGTGTTTCTCAACCTCAGCGACGGCACCAGCCTGCCCGCCCTCGGCATCCAGCCGGGTATCGCGAAGCAGCAGGCCATCGCCGACGCGAAGGCCCTGCGGGCGCTCGCCGAGGCCCGCTCCACAGCCCGCTCCGACGAAGATCAGGGCTGACTCGGGGGCTGCCACCCTGCCGCAGTCGGCCATGTCTTGATTAATCTGTTGGCGGAGGCGTTTTCCTTGCGCCTCCGCCTCTCGTTGTTCCTGCTACCCGAGGAGTGACTCCCTCCAGCGATGGACGGATCGTCCTGTAGTACCTGCGCCGCCCCCTCCCGGCATATCGAGGCGGCGGCATGACCATCCCCCTGCTGCTCCTGGGAACGGCGTTTCTGCTGATTCTCGCCAACGGCTTCTTCGTGGCGGCCGAGTTCGGCCTCGTCACCGTCGAGGCCACGGAGGCCGAAAGGGCCGCCGCGGAAGGTGACCGACGGGCCCGTCGGGTCGCCGACTCGCTCAAGGAGCTGTCCTTCCAGCTCTCCGGCACCCAGCTCGGCATCACCATCACGTCCCTCGTCGTCGGCATGCTCGCCGAACCCGCGCTCGCGGAACTGCTGCACGGCCCGTTCACGGCCATCGGCATCCCTAAGGGCGCAGTCTCCGGCGTGGCCGTCGTCGTCGGCATGCTGCTGGCCTCCGCCGTGCAGATGGTGATCGGCGAACTCGTGCCCAAGAACTGGGCGGTGTCCAAGCCGATGCAGGTCGCCCGCTTCGTCGCCGGCCCGCAGCATGCCTTCGCCCGGCTGTTCCGGCCGGTGATCGCCGCCCTGAACGCGGTCGCCAACCGCCTCGTCCGCGCGCTCGGCATCGAGCCCGCCGACGAACTGGCTTCCGCCCGCACCCCCGGCGAGCTCGTCTCCCTGGCCCGGCACTCGGCCCAGGCCGGCACCCTGGAACAGGACACCGCGGACCTCTTCGTCCGCACCCTGTCGCTCGCCGAGCTGACCGCCCAGCACGTCATGACCCCGCGCGTGAAGGTCAGCTCGCTCCAGGCCTCGGCCACCGCCGAGGACGTCGTCAACCTCACCCGTGCCACCGGCCTGTCCCGCTTCCCGGTCTACCGCGAGAAGATCGACGAGATCGTCGGCATGGCCCACCTCAAGGACGCCCTGGCGGTCCCCGTCCAGGACCGTCTGCGCACCCCCGTCTCCCGCATCGCCCGCCCGGCGCTGCTGGTGCCCGAGACACTCCCGGTCCAGCCCCTCCTCGCCCAGCTCCGCAGTGAGCAGCCCATCGCCGTCGTCGTCGACGAGTACGGCGGCACGGCGGGCGTGGTCACCCTGGAGGACATCGTCGAGGAGATCGTCGGCGAGGTCCGCGACGAGCACGACGGACAGGACGTCCCCGAACTCGCCGCCGCCCCGTCGGAGGACGGCCGCCTCACCTGGGACGCCGACGGCAGCTGCCGGGTCGACATCCTCCAGCGCATAGGCCTCGACGTGCCCGAGGGGCCGTACGAGACCGTCGCCGGACTCGTCGCCGACCTGCTCGGTCGCATCCCCGCCGTCGGCGACCGGGCCGAGCTGCCCGGCTGGCGGCTCACCGTCCGCCAGGTCGGGCACTACCGCGCCGAGCGGGTCCGCCTGGTCCGCCTGGTCCCCGCGGTGAACGTCATGGAGGCCGCCCGATGAGCGTGCTCCAACTCCTCTTCGCGGCGCTGCTCGTGCTCGCCAACGGGTTCTTCGTCGGCGCCGAGTTCGCCCTCGTCTCCGTGCGCCGCAGCCAGATCGAACCGCTCGGCACGGCGCGGGCCCGGCAGGTGCTGTACGGCCTTGAGCGGCTCCCGCAGATGATGGCGGCGGCCCAGTTCGGCATCACGGTGTGCTCGCTGACGCTCGGCGCGGTCGCCGAACCGACGGTCGCGCAGCTGCTGGAGCCGGTCTTCGAGTGGCTCCACGTTCCGCACGGCGTGATCCACCCGCTGGGGTACGCCATCGCCCTGGCCGCGGTGGTCTTCTTCCACCTCGTCATCGGCGAGATGGTCCCGAAGAACCTCGCGATGGCGGCCCCGGAGAAGGTCGCGCTGTGGCTCAGCCCCGGCCTGGTCTACTTCGCCCGCCTGTGCCGGCCGATCACCATCGCCCTCGGCGCCTGCGCCCGGGCCATCCTGCGGCTCTTCCACGTCGAGCCCAAGGACGAGGTCGAGGCCGTCTTCACGAGCGAACAGCTGAACCGGCTGGTCGAGGACTCCGGCCAGGCGGGCCTGCTGGACCCCGAGGAACAGGAACGCCTGGAGGACGCGCTGGAACTGGGCTCGCGCCCGGTGACGGATGTCCTGCTGAAGCGGGAATCCCTGGTCACGGTGCGTCCCTCGGTGACCCCGGGCCAGATCATCGAACTCACCGGCCGTACCGGGTACTCACGCTTCCCGGTCGCCGCGGAGAACGGCGCGTTCATGGGGTATCTGCACGTGAAGGACGTACTGGATCTGGAGGACTCCCAGCGGGCGGTGCCCCAGCAGATCTGGCGGCCGATGACGAAACTCCGCTCCGACCTGCCGTTGGACGACGCGCTCACGGTGATGCGGCGCGCGGCGACGCACTTGGCCCAGGTGGCGGACGGGTCCGGGAAGGTGCTGGGTCTGGTGGCCCTGGAGGACGTACTGGAACTGCTGGTCGGTGAGGTACGAGACCCTGCGCACCGGGAGCTGCCGGAGGTGCGGGTCACCGAGCCTCGGAACAGCGAGGAGGCGCTGGCGTCGTAGTCTCGGCTGCGGGCCGGTGGGAGCGCGGCGAACTGCGCGCTCAGCCACGACGAGCCCGCAGCCGAACGGCTACATCGCCGACGGATCCTGCGGCCCCCGTCCCGACAAGACCTCCCCGTACGCCTGCATCAGGTCCGGCAACCGCAACGTCGACAAGTCGTCCCGGCTCAGCATCCCGGGATACGTCGACAACCGAAGATCCCGATACGCGCAGCTCTTCTCGTACAGCGTGCGCAGGAACCGCCCGTTGCCCAGTTCGTCGATCCATCCCTGGTCCACCACGTGCCCGGCGATGGAGCGCAGCTCGTCCAGCGCCTCCTCGTCCCAGACGTCGCCGTTCTCGGCCGCCAGCACCTCACCGATGGAGGTGAGTTCGAGCGGGCGGTACGACGGGAAGTCGACGCGGGTCGTGAAGCGGGACGACAGTCCGGGGTTCGCGGCCAGCAGGCGGTCCATGCCCTCCGGGTAGCCCGCCAGGATCACGACCAGGTGGTCCCGGTTGTCCTCGGCCCGCTTCAGCAGCACCTGGAGCGCCTCGTCGCCGTACGCGTCCCCCTTGCCGTAACCGGAGTTGGAGAGCGAGTACGCCTCGTCGACGAAGAGCACTCCGCCGAGGGCCGAGTCGATGAGTTCGTTGGCCTTCACCGCCGTCTGGCCGAGGTACTCCCCGACCAGATCCGCCCGCTGCGCCTCGACGAGATGGTCACCGCCGAGCAGTCCGAGGGCGTAGAAGACGCGGCCCAGGATGCGGGCCACCGTGGTCTTGCCGGTGCCGGAGGGGCCGGAGAAGACGAAGTGACGCTTGGGCGGCTGGACGGGCAGGCCCTGCCCGGTGCGCAGCCGGGCCATGTTCAATTGGGCGGAGAGCGCTTTGACTTGGCGCTTGACCGGTTCGAGCCCCACCATGCGCTCGAGTTCGGCGAGCGCCTCCTCCAGTAAGACGGGATCGGTGGGCCCGGCGGGCAGCGGCCCCACGGGTGGGCCGGACCTCTCGCGTCCTGCCGGGTCGGTCATCGAGGGCAGGGGACCGGTCGGCGGCTCCGGATCGGAGAGCTTCAGCTCCCGCCCCTCGATGCCGAACAGCGGATCCATCCCGTCGGGCCCCTCCAGCATGTCCTGCCCGAACCCGGTGAGCGTGATCGCGGCGAGGTCGGCGGAGTCGTCGTACCCGTCGCCCTCGGCGATCGCGGCGAGCCGGGCGGAGGTGTCCATGAAGGCGGGGTCGACGCGGTGCACGGCCCGGTACAGGGGGAGGGCGGCCGCGGATCGGCCCGTGCCCTCGTGCGCCCTGGCCAGCCAGTACCGCAGTTCCTTGCGCTGGGGCTGTTCGCTGCGGCAGCGCATCAGGGCCGCCGACAGCAGCGGTTCGGCCTGGCCGTACATCTCCAGGCGGACCCGGGCCATGCCGCCGAACAGTCCGGCCTCGATGCCGAGCATGGCGTCGTCGATCAGCGGGTCGGTGTGCCGGACCAGTTGTTCCCAGTCCTTGACGAGATAGGCACGGCAGGCGTGCAGGAAGCGGACCTGGTGGTCGGTGTCCACCGGGGGCAGGCCGGCGAGGGCCCGGTCCAGTTCGGGGACGTGGCGGCCGTCCAGCCAGTGCGAGGCGTGCGCGAGCAGCAGGTCACGCGGGCTCTCCAGCACCGGTTGCACCCACCAGCCCAGCCAGTACCAGGAGTTGAGGGTGCGCCGGTGCCGGGCGCGCTGTTCGCCGAAGCGCTCGCGGTGCCGGAACATCCGCAGCAGCGCGGTCGTCGTCTCGACGCGCAGCGCGTGCAGTCCGAGCCAGCCGTCGGCCATCCCGGGATCGATCCGCACCGCGGCCCGGAACTCCTCCTCGGCCTGCGGATAGGCGCCCATCGTGTAGGCGTCGACACCTCGCAGCCAGGCGAGGTCGGCCGGGGCCTCGGGGCCCTGCGTGCCGAAATCCATCACGTCCCCCACAAACCGTGCCCCCGTGGTTTCACCACCGGGCCGACGCCCGGTGGCCGCCTTCGTCCAAACGCTGTGCCGCGGACCGGAGTTGCAACAGTGCGCAGAGCAGTCGTCCGTAGGTCGCACCGAGGGCATCGTACCTGCGGTGGTGTCGCCCGCCGTAGGGTGCCGCACAGGCCGTTTGACGAGGTGGGAGCAGATGAGGCGCACCACCGATGGTGACCGAGCGTGAGCGAATCGCACCTCACGGCATCCGGGAATCCGTGTGAGGGCAGAACGAAGCCCCCGATCACGGGGGAACAACCGGGGGCTTCGC
Source organism: Streptomyces canus (assembly GCF_030816965.1). Lineage (NCBI taxonomy): Bacteria > Bacillati > Actinomycetota > Actinomycetes > Kitasatosporales > Streptomycetaceae > Streptomyces > Streptomyces canus. The sequence goes on along the minus strand of NZ_JAUSYQ010000002.1, from coordinate 1,754,359 downwards.
GACTGCGGGCGGCCTCGAACGGCCGCACATTCAGAACGTAAGACCTGTACGGCCCCTCGGTCAAGCGGAGTTGGGCGACTCAGGCAAGTTCCTACTCAGGGGTCTTCACGGGTTCAACACATCGCCGTTGGGTCGTCACCGTGGGTGACCTCGCGGTCTGGTCCAACGGTCCCTGCAGGCCCTTTGGTGATCACGTACCCCGTCCGGCACTGCCGTACCAGGAGATCGGCGAAGGGCCGGGAGGGGTCTTCGGCGAAATGCCGCTGTTCCGCTGCGACCCATCCCTCCCAGAACTCCCGCAGCTCCGCCCCGTCCCGGGAGCGGCCGCGTGCCCAGGACTCCTCAGGGGGCAGCTCCATCCACAGCAGCCGCGCCAGGTACGGCCGCAGCGCGCGGCGGCCTGCGCCGACCCCCTCCAGAAGGATCACCGGCGCGGGCGGCAGGGCGCGGGGCGGTCCGAAGCGGCGGGTGTGCCAGTCGTAGACGGCGTAGTGCGCGGTCTCGCCGTGGCCGAGCGGAGTGATCACCTCGCTCAGCAGCCGCCCGGTCCACTCGAACAGTTCGTCGTGGCTGGCGATGTCGTCGAGGCGCAGCACCGGCGCGCCGCCGAGGGCGTCGGCCAGGTGTCCGGCGAACGTGGACTTTCCGGAGCCGGCGTGCCCGTCGACGCCGATCAGACGGACCGGACCGCAGGACGGGGGCAGTCGGCGGAGCCGGGAGGCGAGGTCGTGGATGACGGTTCCTGGGGACGGGCGAAGAGGCGGACGGGGGGCGCGACCAGTCTAGTGACGGCCCGCCCCCGGCGGCGGAACCACAGGTTCCCAGGTCATGCCAGTGGACGAGACCAATATTCGTGGGCGTGGCATGGGCCGAAGTGCTGGCAGGAGCATGCCGCCTGATCCATAGTTGGCGCACAACCGTGCATTGGACCCGCCCCGACTCGGACACCCTGGGGGTCTTCCCACCCATGAGCAGAGCCGAACAGCCGTCCCGCAGAACCGTTCTGGCCGTCGCGGTCGCCGCCGCGGTGACCGGCAGCGCCGGCCCCGCGGCCGCTGCCGGCAGCGCGGCCGACGCGGCACCCGACGAGACTGCCGCCCGCCTGGTCGACAACCACGCCTGGACCACGTACAGCGACTGGCGCAGTGGCACCGCGAAGGGCACCCGTGCCGTCGCCGGCAGCCGCCCCGGCGTCGTGATCGGCGCCCCCGCGGGCACCACCGAGTACACCGACCCGCACACCGGGACCACCGCCACCTGGGAGTACGCGACCTGGACCTCCCCGGTCCACGAGCTCGCCGTGCCCTCGACCGAGGTGATCGCCTCCTGGAACGCCCGCACCCCGGCCGGCAGCTGGATCCAGATCGAGCTCCAGGGGACGTACTCCGACGGCACGGCCACCCCCTGGTACGTGATGGGGCGCTGGGCGGCCGGCGACGGGGACATCAAGCGCACCTCGGTCGACGACCAGACCGACGACAAGAGCACGATCTGGACGGACACCTTCGCCATCGACGACCCGTCGACCGGACTGCGCCTGGTGTCGTACCGGCTGCGGCTGACCCTGTACCGCAAGCCCGGCGCGAAGACCACACCGACCGTCTGGCGATTGGGCGCGATGGGCTCGGACGTCCCCGACCGCTTCACCGTCCCGGCCTCCGCGCCCGGCCTCGCCCGGGAGCTGATCGTCCCGCGCTACTCGCAGGAGATCCACGCGGGTCAGTACCCGGAGTACGACAACGGCGGCGAGGCCTGGTGCAGCCCCACCTCCTCGCAGATGATCATCGAGTACTGGGGCGGCCGGCTCACCGATGAGCAACTGGCCTGGGTCGACCCGTCGTACGCGGACCCGCAGGTCTGCCACGCGGCCCGGTACACCTACGACTACCAGTACGCGGGCTGCGGCAACTGGCCGTTCAACGCGGCCTACGCGGCCACCTTCAAGGACCTGCAGGGCGTGGTGACCCGGCTCGGCTCGCTCACCGACCTGGAGACGCTGATCGCGGCCGGTATCCCGGCCATAACGTCCCAGTCGTTCCTCAAGGAGGAGCTCACCGGGGCGGGTTACGGCACCTCCGGTCATCTGATGACCGTCATCGGCTTCACCGCCGAGGGCGATGTGATCGCCAACGACCCGGCCTCGCCCAGCGACGCGGCGGTGCGGCGCGTCTACAAGCGGCGCGAGTGGGAGAGCATCTGGCTGCGCACCAAGCGGTACAACGCCAGTGGCAAGGTCGTCTCCGGTACCGGAGGCGTCTGTTACCTCTACTTCCCCGCCCGTCCGACCGCGCGCCAGCGCAAGGCGCTCGCGGCGGTGGGTGTGCGCTGAACCGCCTCGGTACGGCCCCCGGCGTCTGCCGGGGGCCGTTCGCTGTGACCAAGGTCTCGGCCGCAAAAGCGACCGGGAGTGGCAAGGTGGACGAATCGGCGGGGGACTCCGCCCAGCACACCCGAGATCAGCGAGACGCCATGACCGCACACTCAGCCACAGCCGCCCGCGCCCGTACCGGCGGCCCCCAGGACGACGGTCCGAAGATCCTCGAACATGTCGCGGGCTGGACCCTCGTCGCCGTGATCGCGATGCTGGTCACGCAGCTCGGTCTGCTGTGACCTGATCGGCGTTGACTGACATACTGCGGATGTCCCGCCGCCAGCCCGAGACCAGGGTCGAAATGTGAATATCAGTGATCAGCGTGAAGCCCGGCCGCGGGTGCGCGGCACCGAGCGCTCGGTCGCTCGTCGCGCCGAACTCATCGCCATCGGGCGCAAGTTGTTCGCGGACACGTCCTACGACGCGCTCTCCATGGATGACATCGCCCGCCAGGCGCATGTCGCCAAGGGGCTGATCTACTACTACTTCCAGTCCAAGCGGGGCTACTACCTGGCGATCATCCAGGACTCCGTCGCCGACCTGGTCACCTACGCGGCGAGCGGCCTCGAAATGGAGCAGGTGGACCGCGTCCACCGCACTCTGGACAGCTATCTGCGCTACGCCGAGCACAACCAGGCGGCCTACCGCACCGTCGTCAGCGGCGGTGTCGGTTTCGACTCCGAGGTGCACGCCATCCGGGACGGGGTGCGCGACGCGATCGTCGCGACGATCGCCGAAGGGGCGTACGGCCGTACCGACATCTCTCCGCTGGCCCGCATGGGCCTGCTCGCCTGGGTGTGCAGCGTCGAGGGCGCCACCCTCGACTGGATCGACGGGCCGCCCCAGCTCTCCCGCGACACCATGCGCGAACTCCTGGTGAAGACGCTCGGAGCCTCGATGCGCGCCATCGAGGAGATGGATCCGACCCATCCGGCTCCGGCACCGGCCCGCCGGGACGGCTGACGACCGGTTGGGGCGGAGGCTCGTGGTCCCCCGCCCCAAGTCCTGCTCGGGTCCGGCTAGTTGATCGCCCTGATCAGCTCTCCGCCCGAGGTGTCGCCGCTCAGCTCCCAGAAGAACGTGCCGCCCAGGCCCTGCTGGTTCTTGTACGTCATCTTCGTCGCGATGGTCGCGGGGGTGTCGTAACTCCACCAGTCGTTCCCGCACTTGGCGTACGCCGTGCCGCCCACCGTTCCCGTCGCCGGGCACTTGGACTTCAGCACCTTGTAGTCGTCGATGCCCTGTTCGTAGGTGCCTGCCGCCGGGCCCGTCGCGCTGCCGCCGGGCGCCGCCTGGGTCACGCCGGTCCACCCGCGGCCGTAGAAGCCGATGCCGAGCAGCAGCTTCGACGCCGGGATGCCGAGCCCCTTGAGCTTGGCGATGGTGGCCGAGGTGTGGTAACCCGCCCTCGGGATGCCGGAGTAGGAGTTCAGCGGGGAGTGCGGGGCCGTCGGGCCGGACGCGTCCCAGGCGCCGAAGTAGTCGTACGTCATCGGGTTGTACCAGTCGACGTACTGTGCCGCGCCCGCGTAGTTCGCCGCGTCGATCTTGCCGCCGGCCGTGGCGTCCGCGGTGATCGCGGCGGTGACCAGCGATCCGCTCCCGAACTTCGAACGCAGCGCCGCCATCAGGTTCTTGAACGCCTCCCTGCCGCTGGTGTCACAGGTGTTGCCGCAGGCGTTCGGGTACTCCCAGTCGATGTCGATGCCGTCGAAGACGTCCGCCCACTTGGAGTTCTCGACCAGGTCGTAGCAGGACTGCGCGAACGCGGCCGGGTTGCGGGCGGCCTCGCCGAAGCCGCTCGACCAGGTCCAACCGCCGAACGACCAGAGGACCTTGAGGCCGGGGTGCTTCTTCTTCAGCTCGCGCAGCTGGTTGAAGTTGCCCCGCAGCGGCTGGTCCCAGGTGTCGGCCACGCCGTCCACGGACTCGGCCGCGGTGTACGTCCGGTCGGTCGCCGCGTAGGCGTCGCCCATCGCGCACTTGCCGCCGGTGACGTTGCCGAAGGCGTAGTTGATGTGGGTCAGCTTCGCCGCCGAGCCGGAGGTCTCGATGTTCTTGACGAAGTACTTGCGGTCGTAGGTGCCCCATTCGGTGAAGTAGCCGACGACCTTGGAGCCGGCGGCCTTCGGGCTTGCCTGAGGCGCGGCGGCGGTGGCGCTGCTCGCGCCCGCCAGCAGGCCCGCGCCGAGGACCGCGCAACACGCGGCGGAGATCAGCGCCCGGAAACGGGCGCGGTGGGGAAAGTGCATCGGTGTCTCCTCGTGGGGGAGAGGGGAACGCCAGCCGATTGGCATGAACGCGGAAAAGCGTTGCCGGAACAGTAGGAGGACTAGACCACCACGTCAATGGTTCGGACCAATTCGGGGTCGATTCCTCGGCGACTGTCAGTGCCCTGGGATATCTTGAAGTGAGCGGTCGTTAACCAGTGACCGGATGTCTCCGATCGGGCATACTCACAGGACGCAGCCGCTGGTCAGCAGCTTCCGTGACCCGGGAGACGCGAGCAGCGAACGGCGTCCAGTGATACCGGCGGAGCCGTCCCACCCCACGGCGTGCGTCCGTCAGCGCCCCTACAGGGAGGAGAGCGTCGCCATGCCCGACCGCGCCCCGCAGCCGGTGGACCGGCAACTGCCCACGGACGAGGCCCGGGATCTGATCTCGCTCGTCCGCGACATCGCGCAGCACGAGATCGCCCCGAAGGCGGCCGAGGAGGAAGGCGCCGGGCACTTCCCGCGCGAGGTCTTCACCCTGCTCTCCCGGACCGGCCTGCTCGGTCTGCCCTACGCCTCCGAACACGGCGGCGCGGACCAGCCGTACGAGGTCTACCTCCAGGTCCTCGAGGAACTCGCCGCCGCCCGCCTCACCGTCGGCCTCGGTGTCAGCGTGCACACCCTCGCCTCCTACGCGCTCGCCACCTACGGCACCAAGGAACAGCAGGTCGAGCACCTGCCCGCGATGCTCGGCGGCGGACTGCTCGGCGCCTACTGCCTCTCCGAGCCCTCGTCCGGTTCGGACGCGGCCTCGCTGCGCACCAGAGCGGTCCGGGACGGCGACGACTGGGTGATCACCGGCACCAAGGCCTGGATCACGCACGGCGGCGTCGCCGACTTCTACACCGTCATGGCGCGCACCGGCGAGGAGGGGCCACGCGGGATCACCGCGTTCCTGGTGCCCGCCGACGCGGAGGGCGTGAGCGCCGCGGCGCCGGAGAAGAAGATGGGCATGAAGGGCTCGCCCACCGCCCAGGTCCACTTCGACGGTGTGCGGGTCCCGGACGGCCGGCGCATCGGCGACGAGGGGCAGGGCTTCGCGATCGCCCTGTCCGCGCTCGACTCAGGGCGGCTCGGCATCGCGGCCTGTGCGATCGGAGTGGCGCAGGCGGCCCTCGACGAGGCGGTGGGCTATGCCACCGGGCGGCAGCAGTTCGGGCGGCCGATCGCCGACTTCCAGGGGCTGCGCTTCATGCTCGCCGACATGGCGACCCAGATCGAGGCGGGCCGGGCGCTGTACCTCGCGGCGGCGCGGCTGCGCGACGCAGGACGGCCCTTCGCCAAACAAGCGGCCATGGCCAAACTGCACTGCACCGACACCGCCATGAAGGTCACCATCGACGCCGTCCAGGTCCTCGGCGGCTATGGCTACACCACGGACTTCCCGGCCGAGCGGTACATGCGCGAGGCCAAGGTCCTGCAGATCGTCGAGGGCACCAACCAGATCCAGCGGATGGTCATCGCCCGTCACCTAGCGGGTCCGGAGACCCGCTGAACTGACCCGGTCTGACCTGCGGCGCCGCGAGCCGGACCCACTCCGGATCGTGGCGTCCCGGAAGGGTCCGGCCGCGGTTGGCCCAGGTGCGCAACAGGTCGCGGTAGATGGGCGGGTCCTGGGGTGGCGGCGGAGCCGGGCGGAAGGGGGACGGAGCCGACGGAACCGATTCTGCGACCGGTGCATACGTACGGGTCATACCGGGGCAACGCGGAAGCCGGTGGCCGGGTCACCGCTCCTCGCAATCGAGAGTGAGTTCGCGGACGTCCGGCCGGACATCTGGCCACTCACAGCGGTCTGGCATACCGTCAGCCAACTGTCGGCAGGGAGGTTGGCCATGACCGACGACCGCCCCGTACCGCTCGACGAGTACCCCGTGCACCAGGCGCCCCTGCCCATGAAGTACGTCGCGACGGGGGACCGCAACGCTACAACCGCTGCATCTTCCACGTCCTCGACCACGACGGACGCGCCCTGTTGATCCTCGGGCTCGGTGTGTACCCGAACCTCGGGGTGATCGACGACGAGGATGCGCAGCGGGCCGAGCCAGGTTCGTCCGTGAGTCGTCCCGCAGGGCGTCCGAGGCGCGCACCGCGTGCAGGATCTCGCCGAGGCGCAGGGTCGCGTAGGCGGACTTCGCGTTGAGCTGCGAGGCGGCCCCCGACGACCCGGACGGGCTGTCGTACGAGATCAACTGGAGTGCCGACTTCCCGGCGCTCTGGGAACCGCACCACCTCCAGCGGCGGGGCGGCCGGCTCACCCTGGAGGGAAGGCGGTTCGCGCAGGCCGGTCACTGTGACGGCTGGATCCGGGTGGGCGGGCGCGAGCTGCGTGTGCGGGGCTGGACCGGGACCCGGGACCGCAGCTGGGGTGTGCGGCCGATGCCGGGGGAGGAGGGCGGCCGGCTCGCCGAGGAGCATCCGACCGCGGGCTTTCACTGGATCTGGTGCCCGGTCGGTTTCGAGGACCGCTTCCTCATGGTGATCGTCCAGGAGGACGCCGACGGCCACTGCTCGCTCAAGGACGCGACTCTGGTCCGCCCCGGCCACCGTGACCGCCAACTCGGCTGGCCCCAGCCCGAGATCACCTACCGCTCCGGCACCCTCCCCCACGCTCGAAACGAGCGCGCGCGGGGGCACCCCCATCCCGGAACGCGCCCTGATCCACCTCGGTGACATCCGCAAGCCCATGGAGCTGGAGGTGGAGGTCCTCACCTCCTCACCGCTCGCGCTCGGCACCGGTTACCCGCCTGCCGACGACTGGCGGCACGGCACCTGGCAGGGCCGCGACTGGACCGACCGCCGGGACCTACGATCTCGCCGAGCCGCACCCCCTGGCCGCGTTCGGCGTCACCGACCACGCGGCCCGCTTCCGGCTGGACGGCCGGATCGGCCACGGCATCATCGAGCACGGATCATTCGGACGGCACGACCCGAGCGGCTTCACCGGCTTCGACTCGGTGGCTCCGTGAGGCAGTCCCGGAGACAAGGGAGTTGACGACGTGGCCACGGCACCCCGCCCCCGCACCATCACCCGCGACCCCGAGGAGCTCGCCCACCGTCTCACCGCCTGGCTCGGCGCCCGCCTGTCCGGCGCGAAGGCCGTCGGCGTGACGGTCCCCGCCTCGAACGGCCTGTCCAGCGAGACCCTGCTCTTCGACATCCAAAACCCCGAACCGCCCCTGCGGTCCTGCGCGTTGCGGCTCCCAGCGGATCCGTCGGCGTACACGGTCTTCCCGGTCTACGACATGGTCCGCCAGTTCCGCACGATGGAAGTGGTGGGCCGCCTTTCGGACCTTCCCGTCCCGAAGGCGCAATGGCTGGAGGAGGACCCGGCCCGCTCGGGGCACCGTTCTTCGTCATGGAGCGCGTGCGGGGGCGCGTACCGCCGGATGTCATGCCCTCCACCTACGAGGGCAACTGGCTGCACGCCGCGAGCGACACCGAACGCGAACACCTCGAGACCGCCACGGTCGGGCTGTTGGCACGCCTTCACGACCAAGTCCCGGTGCGAGAAGCGGAGTTCCTGGAGCTGCCCGGCGAGGACCACGCGCTGCGCCGCCATGTCACCGCCCAACGCGCGTACTACGACTGGGTGGTGGACGGACTCGACCGCTCACCCCTCATCGAGCAGGCCTTCGACCGGTTGGAGCAGCTCTGGCCGCCCGACCCGGGGCCACCCGTCCTCAACTGGGGCGACGCGTCCGCGCCGTGCTCGGCGGCGGTCAGGGCGGCCATGGTGCCGGCGGTGCCGCCGCCGATGACAAGGACGTCGCAGGTGAGTTCCTCGGCGTCGGTCGGGTCGAGGCCTGCTATGCCCAGCTCACCGGCCACACACCGCGCGACATGGACTTCTTCACGCTGTACGCCGCGTTGCGGCACGCGATCGTCATGCTGCGCATCGCCCACCGCCAGGCGTTCTTCGGCGAGGTGGACCTCCCGGCGGACCCGGACACACTGATCCTGCACCACGGCAGCCTGCGAGCCATGGCGCAGGGCAGCTACTGGGACTGAGCGAGACGGATCAGGCGGCCTGACGGCGCATCACCGGCACGCGCATGGGGCGCGAACCCGGGCCACCGACGTGCGAGAACGGCTGGGTCCGCCAGTCGAGTCCCTGAGGGAGCGTCAACAGGAGCGCGGTGTCCTGCTCCTGGGGCTCCGCCGTCTCGTCCGCCGACCGGGCCTCGGAGGCCTTGCGGCCCGTACCGGCGCAGACCGTGAGGCCGAAGGGGTTCCACGGCGAGGCGCACAACGCGTGCTCCGGCAGCACCTCCTCGTCCGCCAGCAGGGCGATGGGCTGCGCGCAGTCCGGGCAGATCACCCGGTACATCTCGAAGGTGTCGTACGCGTCGAAGTCGTCGTCGAGAGCGTCGGGTTCGACGCCCTCCGGCTCGGACTGGACAACCGCCTGGAGGCGCTTGGGCGCGGTACGACCAGGACGCTGAAGACTCTGCATTGGGTTCTCCCCCTCGGGCTGGGCCGTGAAGGCGCTGCGGCCTCGACCACAGCAAGCACTTCCCGTCCCGTCATCGCGGTAATCACGAGAACATCACGGAGGCCGTTCGGCGGGTGTGGCCTTCGTCACATGCCGCTCGCAGATGCCCGTGGCGGTCGCTTTGTCCCCTCAGGCGGCTCACAGGCATCTCTCGGTCACATCACGAACCGGGCATGACCTGGGGCGCTCAGCTATCCGAGGAGATCAGGCGCACTGTAGGTTCTTGCGTCATGGAGGAGCTGGACCGACAAATCGTGCAGCTGCTCGTCAAGGACGGGCGAATGAGTTACACGGACCTGGGCAAGGCCACGGGCCTGTCCACCTCGGCCGTGCACCAGCGGGTGCGACGGCTGGAGCAGCGTGGTGTCATCCGCGGGTACGCCGCGGTGGTCGACCCCGAGGCGGTGGGCCTGCCCATGACCGCCTTCATCTCGGTGAAACCGTTCGACCCCAGCGCCCCCGACGACATCGCGGACCGCCTGGCCGGCGTCCCCGAGATCGAGGCGTGCCACAGCGTGGCGGGCGACGAGAACTACATCCTGAAGGTTCGCGTGGCGACCCCGCACGAACTGGAGGAGCTGCTGGCGCGGCTCAGGAGCCTGGCGGGGGTCTCGACGCGTACGACGGTGGTCCTGTCGACCCCGTACGAGGCAAGGCCACCGCGCATCTGAACCGACGAGGACTGCGCCGACTCAGGGGCGCGGGGCTGTGTCGATATGCGGCTCCGCCGCGTGGGCGCGACCGGCCGCAACGAACCGGTACAAGCGATACCACCCGCAGCCCCACGGCGGGATGCCCCCTGAAACACTGTCCCCCATGAGTCAACAGCAGACCGTCCTCCTCCGCCGAGGCGAAGTCCACAGCCCCGCCGACCCTTTCGCCACCGCGATGGTCGTCGAGCGTGGACAGGTGGCCTGGGTCGGTTCTGAAGGCGCCGCCGACGCCTTCGCGGACGGCGTCGACGAGGTGGTGGACCTGGACGGCGCTCTGGTCACCCCTGCGTTCACCGACGCACATGTGCACACAACCGCCACGGGCCTGGCCCTCACCGGCCTGGACCTGTCCGCCGCACCTGATCTGCCCACCGCCCTGGCCCGCGTACGAGACTTCGCCGCCGCCCGCCCCGACGACCACGTCCTCCTGGGCCACGGCTGGGACGCCTCCCGCTGGCCCGACAACCGTCCTCCCGCACGCGCGGAACTCGACGAGGCCACAGGCGGTCGCCCCCTCTATCTGAGCCGCATCGACGTCCACTCGGCGGTGGCGACGACGGCACTGCTCGACATGGCGTCCCTCGGAGCGGTGGACGGTCCTCTGACGGCCGACGCCCACCACGCGGTCCGCTCCAAGGCGCTCGCCTCCGTCTCCCCGGCCCAGCGCGCGGAAGCGCAGCGCGCCGCCCTCGCCCACGCCGCCTCCCTCGGCATCGGCACGCTTCACGAATGCGCAGGCCCCGAGATCTCCTCCGAGGACGACTTCACCGGGCTGCTGAGGCTCGCGGGCCAGGAGCCGGGCCCGAGGGTGGTGGGCTACTGGGCCGAGCAGGACGTCGACAAGGCACGGCAACTCGGTGCGCTCGGCGCCGCCGGAGACCTCTTCGTCGACGGCGCCCTCGGTTCCCACACGGCGTGCCTGCACGAGCCGTACGCCGACGCCGACCACACCGGGATCGCCTACCTGGACGCCGCCGCCGTGGCCGACCATGTCACCGCCTGCACCGAGGCGGGCCTGCAGGCCGGCTTCCACGCGATCGGCGACGCGGCGGTGGGCGCGGTGGTCGAGGGCGTCCGCGCCGCCGCGGAGAAGCTCGGCCTCGCCCGGGTCCGTGCCGCCCGGCACCGCGTCGAGCACGTCGAGATGCTCACCCCCGAGGCCGTCGCCGCCTTCGCCGAACTCGGTCTGACCGCCTCCGTCCAGCCCGCCTTCGACGCCCTGTGGGGCGGCGAGGAAGGCATGTACGCCCGGCGCCTGGGCCGGGAGCGGGCGAGCCGCCTGAACCCCTTCGCGGCCCTCCTGCGCGCCGGTGTCCCGCTCGCCTTCGGCTCCGACAGCCCCGTCACCCCCCTCGATCCGTGGGGCACGCTCCGCGCGGCCGCCTTCCACCACACCCCCGGGCACCGCGTCTCCGTACGCGCCGCCTTCACCGCGCACACCCGCGGCGGCTGGCGGGCGATCGGCCGGGACGACGCGGGAGTCCTGGTGCCCGGTGCCCCCGCGGACTACGCCGTGTGGCGCACCGACGAACTGGTCGTGCAGGCCCCCGACGACCGGGTCGCCCGCTGGTCCACCGACCCTCGCTCCGGCACCCCCGGTCTGCCCGACCTGACGCCGGGCCGTGACCTCCCCGTCTGCCTGCGGACCGTGGTCGGCGGACGGACGGTCTTCGTACGGCCGGGCGAGTGATCTCCGGGGTGGCGGGGCCCGGATCGCCCGCCGCCGGGCTCTCGTGCGACCTGCGCATCCTCCGCTCTGACCAGGGCGTTGGCGACAGACGTGCAGGTCAAACGACTGTTGACAGCCGACGGCAGGGGGCCGGTAGGTTCGGCCGGGTCCACCACCGGACGCCCGACCGGGGAATCTCCGCCCAGTCGCCGCAGCGCCGCTGGGTCAGGGACGGTGTGCCGCACCGGAACACCGTCACTGGGAGCCAGGCCCAGCGCTCGCGCCACGGCGAGGGGACGTTCCGTCCGGCCGGGGAGGTGTGACCCGGGTGGGGCCCGGGAGCTCAGTAGACAACGGCTTTCGGTCGACCCGCAGCCAGCGGGCCCCAGGTCGGCCCGAAGGGCGCCGGGCCCCCATCCGCAGCGAGGGCGGCGATTCCGCCACGGTGGCCGAAATTATGAGTCTTACCCCACTCTTGAGAAAACGACACCAGCATACGAACGCCTGGTCACGTCACCGCAGGCCGTGCGCACTATGGTGGACGCCTGCGCAATGACTCGAAGGGGCAGCAGTGAACGACGGCGACGGGACCCTCACGGGCCAGGAGAGGCGATTCGGCCCGCTCGGCACGGCGTTGGTGATCATTCCGACCTTCAACGAGGCGGAGAACATCAAGGCCATCGTCGGCCGGGTGCGCAAGGCCGTCCCGGAGGCCCACGTCCTCGTGGCCGACGACAACAGCCCCGACGGCACCGGCAAGCTCGCCGACGAACTGGCCGTCGAGGACGATCACGTCCAGGTGCTGCACCGCAAGGGCAAGGAGGGCCTCGGCGCGGCCTATCTCGCGGGCTTCCACTGGGGCCTGGAGCACGGCTACGGCGTCCTGGTCGAGATGGACGCCGACGGCTCCCACCAGCCCGAGGAACTGCCCCGCCTGCTGACCGCCCTCAAGAACGCCGACCTGGTCCTCGGCTCCCGCTGGGTGCCCGGCGGCCGGGTCGTGAACTGGCCCAAGTCCCGCGAGTACATCTCCCGCGGCGGCAGCCTCTATTCACGCGTGGCCCTCGACCTTCCGCTGCGTGACATCACCGGCGGCTACCGCGCCTTCCGCCGCGAGACCCTCGAAGGCCTCGGCCTCGACGACGTCGCCTCCCAGGGCTACTGCTTCCAGGTCGACCTCGCCCGCCGCGCGGTCAAGGCCGGTTACCACGTCGTCGAGGTGCCGATCACCTTCGTGGAGCGCGAACTCGGCGACTCCAAGATGAGTCGCGACATCCTCGTGGAGGCCCTGTGGCGGGTCACCACCTGGGGTGTGGGGGAGCGGGTCGGCAGGCTCACAGCGCGGGGAAAGCGCGCACAGCCGTAGTCCTACGGCCTCACAGCCGCGGCTGATCGTCCCCTTATCCCGTGCTGAGCCGCACCCAGGCACACTGGACGTATGACGACAGGCGCTCCGACTCCCACGTACCCCGCCCGGCCCCGCCGCTCCCGTACGCGCACCTTCCTGCCGCTGGGCCTCGCCGCCTGGCTGGTGCTGGAGATCTGGCTGCTGACCGTGGTCGCGGGCGCGACGAGCGGATTCGCGGTGTTCTTGCTGCTGGTCGCGGGCTTCGTGCTCGGCTCGGTGGTCATCAAGCGGGCCGGCCGCCGCGCCTTCCGGAACCTGAACGAAGCGCTCCAGCAGGGCGGGGCCCCCTCGAGCTCCAACAGCAGTGGCAACGGCCTGATGATGCTGGGCGGCCTGCTCCTGATGATCCCCGGACTGATCTCCGACGCCGTGGGCCTGCTCCTGCTGATCCCGCCGGTCCAGAAGGCCATCGGCCGGTACGCCGAGCGCACCTTCGACCGCAAACTGCGCCAGGCCGCTCCGGGCACCCTGGGCGATGCCTTCCAGCAGGCCCGTATGCAGTGCCCCGACGGCAAGGTGGTCCAGGGCGAGGTCATCGTCCGGGACGAGCCGGGCGACGACACCCCGCAGGAGTCACGACCGCCGCTCACGCGCTGAGGCGGTCGCGGGCAACCGTGGGCAGCACAAACCGCGGGCGCGGTACGTGAATCACGTACCGCGCCCGCGGTTACTTGTATGCGCTGTGTTCCAGCTCAGGCCGACTTGCGGCTGTCCCGGGGATGAACAGCGATGTTCATCGCGCCGGAACGCAGAACCGCCAGACGCTCCTCGAGGACCTCTTCGAGTTCCTCTCGGGTGCGTCGCTCCATCAGCATGTCCCAATGCGTACGCGCGGGCTTGGCCTTCTTCTCTTCAGGGCCGTCACCGTCCACGAGGAGTGCCTGGGCCCCGCAGACCTTGCACTCCCACTCCGGCGGGATCTCCGCCTCGACCGAGAAGGGCATCTCAAAGCGATGTCCCTTCTCGCATGCGTACTCCACGGCCTGGCGCGGGGCCAGGTCGATGCCGCGGTCCGTCTCGTAGCTGGTCACCACGAGGCGCGTGCCGCGAAGAGCTCGCTCACTCATGAATCGTGCCTCCCGGGCTTGTCGCCCACAGGACAGGTGTCGCTGTCGTCGTCATCCGGTCAACGTCCGGTCGGCGGTAAAGATTCCCGTTCCGGGTCCCGTCCCGGGCAATGCGTCGCCGTCGTAGCCGCCCCTTGTTGTACCCACCAGTGCCCGGTTTGTCACATCTGCTAACAGAAGTCACCCAGCGTTTCGGCATCTTTGACGAGCAGTAACGGTACGCCTGGCAGGCCAAACGCGTACACTACAGCGCTTTGGTGTTGAACGCTAAATCCTTTCGGGTACGGGATTGCCCGCGTCGCTGATCGCCCGCCGCACCGGAACCCGTGCGAGCAGGGCGAATCCGATGACGAAGAAGGCCACCAGCGAGATGATCGCGTCCCGATAACTTCCGGTTACCTGGTACGTGATCCCGAACAGGAGCGGGCCCAGCCAGCTCATGCCGCGGTCGCTCATCTCGTACGCCGAGAAGTATTCGGCCTCCTTGCCGGGCGGGACGAGATGCGAGAACAGGGAGCGGGACAGGGCCTGGCTGCCGCCGAGGACGAGTCCGATGCCGGAAGCCAGGACGAAGAACCACACAGGTGCGCCGGCGGGCAGGAAGTATCCCGCGCCCAGGACCACCGCCCAGGCGACCAGGGATCCGAGGATCGTGCGCTTGACCCCGTACACCCGGGCGATCCTGCCGAGCGCCAGCGCCCCCGCCACCGCGAGCACCTGGACCAGGAGCACGGCCGCGATGAGCGTCGACTGCCCGAGACCCAGCTCTTCCGAGCCGTAGATCGACGCCTGGGAGATCACGGTCTGGATGCCGTCGTTGTAGACGAGGTAGGCGAGCAGGAAGGCGAGGGTGAGCGGGTGGCGGCGCATGCCGCGGACGGTGGCCGCGAGCTGCCGGAAGCCGGGTGCCGTCGCTTCCGTCGGTCCTTCTTGGAGGGAGCGGCGATCCCGCAGCCGTCGTAGCGGAATCAACGCGAAGGCGCCCCACCACAGCCCGGCCGAGGCCAGACAGATGCGGACCGCGGCACTCTCGGAGAGGCCGAAGGAGTCGTGGGCCGTGTAGAGAACGAGGTTCGCGACCAGGACCAGGGCGCCCGCCGCGTAGCCGAAGGCCCAGCCCTTGGAGGAGACGGCGTCGCGTTCCTCGGGCGGGGCGATCTGCGGGAGGTAGGAGTTGTAGAGCATGCTGCCGACGGCCGCCGCGGCGTTCGCGACGACCAGCAGGACTCCGCCGAGGAGATACCGGTCGCCGCCGAGGAAGAACATGCCGGTCGTCGCGGCGGCCCCGGTGTAGGCAGCGGCCGCCAGGAGGGGCTTCTTGCGGCCGCTGCGATCGGCGGCGGCCCCCACCAGAGGCATCACCAGCACGGCCACGATCACCGACAGGGACACCGAGTAGGCGAAGAAGGAGCCGGCCCGCACCGGGACGCCCAGTGGATGGACGTAGCCGTCCGGGTCCGCCGCGTTCTTGGCGACCGACGTCAGATAGGGGCCGAGGAACACGGTGAGCACGCTCGTCGAGTAGACGGAGCACGCCCAGTCGTAGAAGTACCAGCCGCGCTGCTCGCGCCGCCGGTCGGCGGCCTCGTCCGCCGAGCCCGCCCGCACGGTGTCCATGCCCACCCGTGCCCTCGCTTCCCCGTGAAGGTGCCGTGCGCGGCCCGGGGACGGGACGGGTCAGACCCAGACGCCCCGCTCCTCCATGACCTTGCGCAGTGTGTCGATGTGATCGGTCATGATGCCATCGACGCCCAGGTCCAGAAGCCGGTGCATGCGATCGGGTTCGTTGATGGTCCACACGTGCACCTGCAGCCCGCGCGCGTGGGCGGCGCGCACGAAGCGGTGGTCGACCACCTGGATGCCGGACTGGGCCTCGGGCACCTGTGCGGCGACGGCCGAGCGGCGCAGTGCCGCCGGGACTCCCCACGAGCGCAGCCGCAGGTTCAGCACACCCCGGGTGCCGTACGACGTCGCCAGGCGCGGCCCGGCCAGCCGCTGGGCGCGCATCACCCGGGCCTCGGAGAACGAGCCGACGCAGACGCGGTCCCAGGCGTCGGTGCTCTCGATGAGGTCCAGGAGCGGCTGGAGGGTGGGCCCGGCCTTGATGTCGACGTTCCAGCGGGCCTTGGGAAAGGTCTCCAGGAGCTCCTCGAACAGCGGTACCGGTTCCTTGCCCGCCACACGCGCGTGCCGTACGTCCGCCCAGGGCAGGTCGGCTATCCGGCCCGCCCCGTCGGTCACCCGGTCCAGGGTCGCGTCGTGGAAGGCGACCAGCTTGCCGTCCGCGGTGGCGTGGACGTCGGTCTCCAGGTACCGGTAGCCCGCCTCGACCGCCCGCTGGAACTGGAACGCGGTGTTCTCCAGGCCGTCCGCCGCTCCGCCCCGGTGGGCGAAGGGGATGGGGCCGGGATGGTCGAGGTAGGGGTGGCGTATCCGCGAGGTCACGGACGCAGTATTGCTCCCCGCGGTTGCCCGGTGGCAACGACCGTGCTGCCGTCGGATGCCGGAAGGACGGCGAACACGCGCAGGAAGAGCTGGGCGAGGGGGCCGATGGAGACCGCGTAGAGGACGGTTCCGATGCCGATGGTGCCGCCGAGGGCGAATCCCGTGACCACGACCGCCACTTCGACCGCGGTCCGCATCAGCCGGATCGAGCGTCCCGTCCGCCGGTGCAGCCCGGTCATGAGACCGTCCCTGGGGCCCGGCCCGAAGTGGGCGGCGATGTAGAGGCCGGTGGCCACTCCGTTCAGGACGATGGCGGCCAGCAGGAGAGGGATCCGTACCGCGAGACCATGCGCGTCGGGGACCGCGGCGAGGGTGGCGTCCATGGCGATGCCGACCACGAAGACGTTGGAGACCGTGCCGAGGCCCGGCCGCTGGCGCAGCGGGATCCACAGGAGCAGTACCGCCGCGCCCACGATGATCGACACGACACCGATGGACAGGCCCGTCAGCTCGGCGAGGCCCTGGTGCAGCACGCCCCAGGGCTCAAGTCCCAGGCCCGCCTCGACGAGCAGCGCCGAGCTGGCCCCGTAGAGGGCGAGTCCGGCGTACAGCTGGATCAACCGTCGTCCGAGACGGCTCTGCGTGGACAAGGCGGGTCCCCCTGTGGTGGTAGTGGCCTGACGCATGACACCCTGTGGCTTGGGATGACACGCCATCCATGGCCAATTCGGGGAAGGTGGACTGATTTCAGTGGCGCAGTGGACCTCGGCGGTGGGTGCGGCGCAGCTCGCCCGGCTGCTCAACTCCCAGCAGGACCGTCCGGCGGGCCCCGGCACGCGCCGCCCGCCGGCCTACCGTGCGCTCGCCGACGGCATCCGCCTGCTGGTCCTGGAGGGCCGTGTGCCGGTGGCAGCCCGCCTGCCCGCGGAACGCGAACTGGCCCTCTCCCTGTCCGTCAGCCGTACGACCGTGGCGGCGGCCTACGAGGCGCTGCGGGCCGAGGGTTTCCTGGAATCCCGGCGCGGCGCGGGCAGCTGGACGGCGGTCCCGGCCGGCAACCCCCTCCCGGCGCGCGGCCTGGAACCCCTCCCTCCCGAGGCCCTCGGCTCGATGATCGACCTGGGCTGCGCGGCACTGCCCGCGCCGGAGCCGTGGCTGACGCGGGCGGTGCAGGGGGCCCTGGAGGAACTGCCGCCGTACGCCCACACGCACGGCGACTACCCGGCTGGTCTTCCGGCCCTGCGGACGATGATCGCCGAGCGGTACACCGCGCGCGGAATTCCGACGATGCCCGAGCAGATCATGGTCACGACCGGGGCGATGGGCGCGATCGACGCGATCTGCCATCTGTTCGGTGGCCGGGGCGAGCGCATCGCGGTGGAGTCCCCGTCGTACGCGAACATCCTTCAGCTGATGCGGGAGGCGGGCGCCCGGCTCGTGCCCGTCGCGATGGCGGAGGGGCTGACCGGCTGGGACGTGGACCGCTGGCGGCAGGTGCTGCGGGACGCGGCACCGCGGATCGCCTACGTCGTCGCCGACTTCCACAATCCGACCGGTGCGCTGGCCGACGAGGACCAGCGGCGGCGGCTGGTGGAAGCGGCAAGGTCCGCGGGGACCGTGCTGGTGGCCGACGAGACGATGACCGAGCTGTGGCTGGACGAGGACGTCTCGATGCCGCGGCAGGTCTGCGCGTTCGACCCGGCCGGCTCGACCGTGGTCACCGTCGGCTCGGCCAGCAAGGCGTTCTGGGCGGGGATGCGGATCGGGTGGGTGCGGGCGGCGCCGGACGTGATCCGCAGCCTGGTCGCCGCGCGCGCCTATGCCGACCTGGGCACGCCCGTGCTGGAGCAGCTGGCCGTGAACTGGCTGTTCAGCACCGGGGGGTGGGAGCAGGCCGTGGAACTGCGGCGCGGACAGGCCCGGGAGAACCGGGACGCGCTGGTGGCGGCGATGCGCAAGGAACTGCCGTCGTGGGAGTTCGAGGTGCCGCAAGGTGGCCTGACGCTGTGGGTGCGGGCCGGCGGGCTGTCCGGCTCACGACTGGCTGAAGTGGGCGAGCGGGTGGGCGTACGGGTGCCGTCGGGGCCGCGGTTCGGGGTCGACGGGGCCTTCGAGGGTTATGTGCGACTGCCGTTCACCGTCGGGGGAGCGGTGGCCGATGAGGCCGCGGCGCGGCTGGCCGCGGCGGCGCGGGTGGTGGAGAGCGGCGGGTCCGGGGGCGGGGAGGCGCCGCGTACATTCGTCGCGTGAACGGAGCGGGCGGCTGGTCGGGGTGGTCGCGGCCTCGGCGCTGTGCGACTGACGGCAACTGCACCTGCCCAGGGGCGCGGGAAACTGCGCGATCAGCTGCTGGTCACGGCGCTTCCGCGGCCAACGCCTTCGGCTCCGCTCCCGAGGGAACCGCCTTCGGCTCCGCTCCCGAGGGAACCGCCTTCGGCTCCACTCCCGAGGGGACCGACTCCCGTTCGGCTTCCGAGGGGACCGGCTCCGCTTCCGAGGGGACCGTCTCCGCGTCGGCCGGAGTCGTCCGCGCCGGCAACAGCGCCAGCACCGCCTGCCGGTCCGCCTCGCTCGTCGCGTCGTCGTACGGGTCCGGAGTCGTCGGCACCTGGAGACGATGGACCGGCCCCGTCCCCAGACGGGCGTACCCGCGGCCGGGCGGGAACTGCGCCGTCGGGGTCGTGTGCGGGGGCGCCCCCAGGAACGCCTCCAGCTGGTCCGGCGTCGCCGGGCCCAGCACGACACGCGCGCGCGTGTGCTGCCGTACGGGATCGCTCAACGCCTCCGCGCTGTCGAACTGCTCGGCCACCACCACCGTGACATTCGCCGCACGACCGTGCCGAAGGGGGACCTGGAGCAGGGACTGCGGATCCTTGCGGCCGTCCGCGGCGGCCAGGTGGGTGAAGGCGCTCGGGCGGTCGAGGAGGATCCACAGCGGACGCTTGGTGTCGTCCGGCGAGGGCCGGCCGGCCTGACGGGCCCGGTTGGTCGCGATGAGACGGCGTTCCGTCTCGGTCGCCGCCCACTCCAGGCTCGCCAGTGCTCCCGCCAGTCCGGACTCGACCGCGAGGACCCCGTCCCGCCCGGTCAGGCACGCGTACTCGCCGGTGCCGCCGCCCTCGACGATGACGACATCGCCGTACTGAAGGGCCTGGAGCGCGATCGAGCGCAGCAGGGTCGAGGTGCCGCTGCCCGGCTGGCCCATGACCAGCAGGTGCGGTTCGGTGGAGCGGATGCCGGTGCGCCAGACGACCGGCGGGATGTCGCGCTGTCCGTCGCCGTAGCCGAGCGGCAGGGTGCGCTGGACCTGGGTGGGGTCGGTGAAGCCGAGGACCGTCTCGCCCGGGGCGGTGACGAAACGCTGGGCGGCGATGTCGGTGGGCAGCGGGGCGAGGACGGTGACCGTGAGCTGGTTGCCCTCCTCGTCCCAGGCGAAGTGGTACTCGCGGCCGCGGCCCGACTTCGTGTGCAGCAGCTGCTCGACGCGGGCCCGGGCCTCGGCCTCGCCGTCGGCGAAGTACGCCGGGTAGCGGATCAGCAGGTGGGTGATGCGACCGGTGCCGTCGAAGTCGTACGCGGGGAAGGCCTTCTCCCACTCGCCGCCGTGCGCGTACAGCGGGGCCGGGTCCTCGGCCACCGAGAAGTACGGGACGAGCGCTTCGTACAGAGACTGGAGGCGCTGTGTCTGCGACTCGTCGGGTCCTTCCGGCTCCGGCGGCTTGCGGTCCCGGCCCTGCCAGGCCGCCGCCGCCATCAGGCTGATGACGGCGAGCAGCGGACCGTACGGAACGAGCGCCACGACCAGGACCACCGAGGCCACCAGGAACAGCAGCGGCCCGCGCTTGTCCTTGGGGGCCTCGGTCCACGTGCGCCGCCCGGCCGAGGCCAGCCGGCGCAGACCGCGTGTCATCGTGATCAGCGGGTGGAGGACGTCGGTGGCGCTGTCCGCCGCCGTCCGGGCCAGCTCCCGGCTCCGGGCGATCTGCGCGCTGCCTGTGCTCAGGATGCGGGGGAGGGGGCGGCGGGCCACTGCTGTCTCCTGGAGGTGCGTACGGACGGGAGGGGCGGCGTCAGAACTTGATGCCGCCGAGGAGGCTCGCCAGGCTCTCGCCGCCGGCCTTGATGCTCGGGGCGATGGCGGTGCTGGCCAGATAGAAGCCGAACAGCACCGAGATCAGGGCGTGCGAGGCCTTGAGCCCGTCCTTGCGGAAGAAGATGAAGACGACGATGCCGAGCAGTACGACGCCCGAGATGGAGAGGATCATTTGGTGCTCCTGGTTCGTGGGGACAGTCACCATGAGTACTTCCAGGATCACAGCATGTATCCATACGACAAAAGGTGCAAATGGATGAATTTCTTGTGATTTCACTTGGTTGGCAGCGTCGTGGTGTTCTTACGTCCGGCACTTCGGGTCATGTGCCGCGGGAGCCAGTACCCTTGCGATTCACCTGAACGGTTGTATGAGAGGCGGATCGGCCGATGACTGAAGCCCCCGACCCCGAGGTCGTGGAGCTGGCGACCAAGATCTTCGATCTGGCCCGACAGGGACAGACCGAGGCGCTCGTGGCGTACGTCGACGCGGGTGTTCCCGCAGGCCTCACCAACGACCGCGGGGACTCACTCGTGATGCTCGCCGCCTATCACGGTCACGCTGACGCGGTGCGTGCGCTCGTCGCCCGCGGGGCGGCGGCCGGCGGCGTCAACGACCGGGGGCAGACGCCCCTCGCCGGGGCTGTCTTCAAGGGCTCCGCGGACGTCATCAAGGCCCTGTTGGAGGGTGGCGCCGATCCGGCCGAGGGCACCCCCTCGGCCCTCGACACGGCCCGGATGTTCGGCAGGGCGGAACTGCTCGAATTGTTCGGCGCACACTGACACGTATGTTCTGACCAGCGAAAACACTGATAACGGGGGAGGCGGTACAGGGCCGCCGAAATTTCGGTCGCGGCAGACGGAAGTGCCGAGTCATCATGACGTCGTGGTTCACGGACGTGATGGCAGGGCAGGTGATGCCGCACCGCGCGGACCGTGATGCGGGTCCGCATGGGCCACCGACGAGAGGCAGAGGAAGATGGCTTACAGCAAGCAGGAAACGGCGGGCGCCCCGACGTGTTGTCACGCGGCCAGGTAATGCACGTCCCCGGTTGCGTCGACGCTTGATGTGAGGCTGTTTCCCATGTTCGATCCGGTCATAGCGCCCAGCGGTACGCTGCTCGGCCTGCTCCAGCGGGGCCGCGGCGACGGCACACTGCACGCACTCACCGCCCCGCGCGCCGAGGCGCTCGCGGCCCTGAATCACTGCGTGCTGCGCGATCCCCGCCACGACTGGCAGGTGGAGAACCGCTCGCTGTACTACGCCCGCCTTTTCCTCGATCTCAATGGCGAGCTGGACGAGATCGAGGCGCATCTCTTCGAGGTGGACGACGTCTTCGACACCGAGGAGTCGCGCACGGGTCTCGCCCTGGCCGTCCTCGGCCACCTCGCCTCCTACGGCAGGCGCGACGCGCTCGAACTGCTGCGCAGGTACGCCGCCTCGGGCTCCAACTGGGCCTGGGCACTGGACGAACTGGCACTGCGGGACGACGACGCCGGTCTGCGTGCCCTCGCCGCGCCCGTGCTCGCGCGCTTCGCCACCGATCCCGAGGGCGAGGCCGAGCTGGCCGCAGTCGTCCGCGACGCCTTCGAACCGAGGCCGTGGCGGCTGTGGGCCGACGATCCCCGCGAATCCGTCTCCACGCGTGTGCGTGCCGCTCAGGAGGCCGGCTGTTTCGACCGCTGGCAACGCCAGATGAGACCCGCCGGGCCCCGCCCCGGGTGGAGTGTTCAGGCCGTCTTCGAGTGGGCCCAGCAGGGGATCGAGCGGGGCGCCGCGTTGTATGTGCCTGCTGCCCGTTGTCTGTCCGCCGTCGCGGGCCCCGAGGACCGGCCCGAGATTCTCGCGGCAGCCAAGGACGGCACCGACGGGGCCCGGTCCACCGCTCTGCGCCATCTCGCCGACAGCAACGATCCCGACGCCTTCGATCTGATCGAGCTGGCCGTTGTCACCGGCTCACCGGTCGTCGTGGAGGCCGCCCTCGACTCGTTCGAACGCATGCGCAGTATCGCCGCCGTCGACCGCGCGCGTGGCTGGGCCCGACGGCCCGATCCGCTGGGCGCCTCCGCCGGACGCATGCTCGCCTGCCTGGGTGGCGCCCAGGACCGGGACCTGGTGCTCGCGGCCCTGCGGGAGGCTGTACGGGGCGAGGGCCCCGACGCACCCACCCTGTGGACCCTCGTCGACGGCACCGGACGCCTCGGCATCGCCTGCGCCGCGCCCGTGCTGCGCCACATCTACCGGGAGACGGCCTCCTCCCATCTCCGTGGCCGCGCCGCCCGCGCGCTCGCCGCCACCGACCCCTCCTTCGCCACCGGCTTCGCCGTCGAATGCCTCTGGGACTGCGAGGAGACCACCCGCGAGATCGCCGCCCGGCACGCCGAGACCGGAGACGCCCGGGTCGTCGAGCGACTGCGCCGGCTGGCCGCCGATCCGGCCGAGGAGGCCGAGGTCCAGACGGCCGTCCGCAGCCGTATCGGACCGGACACCGCGGCCATGTGAAACCACCCTCGGGTGTGCAGCTCGGGGCCCTGTCACACCCGCCCGGTGAACTCGGGGTGACTCGCGGGTCAGGTCGGCATGGACACGGCCTGACCTGCTCGGGTGTACAGCGGAACACTCACGGGACGCTCATCGCTCGCAAAGATCCACGTTGACGCGGCCACGTCCAGTGCGGCGAGAACACCCGTATGCGTGTTGTCATAGTGACCGAATCCTTTCCCCCTGATGTGAACGGCGTGGCCCCCTGCGCGCTCCAGACCGCCCGGCACCTCGTAGATCGCGGCCACCTTCCGCCCGTCGTCGCGCCGGCCACCGCATCCGGCCCCGGGCACGGCGTGGACGCCCTGGCGCCGTGCCCCGTCGTCCGTGGCCCCTCCCTCCCCCTCCCGGGCTACCCCCAGGTCCGCGTCGCCCTCCCCAGCAGGCGCGCAGCCGCGGCGATCGCCGAGCACCTGGCCGACGCGTGCCGTCTGGAGGGCGTCAAGGTCGTCGTGGTCGGCGACGGGCCGAGCCGACCGAACCTGGAGCAGGCCCTGCCCGGCGCGGTCTTCCTGGGCCGTCGCGTGAGCGACGAACTGGCCAAGGTCTTCGCCTCTTTCGACGTCTTCGCACACCGGCCCCTTCGAGACCTTCTGCCAGACCGTGCAGGAGTCCATGGCGAGCGGTGTGCCCGTCGTCGAGCCCGCCGCCGGCGGTCCGCTGGGCCTCGTCGCCCACGGGCGCACCGGATTCCTCGTCCCTCCGCGCGACCCCGCCGTACGGGACGCGGTGTGGTCCCTGGCCGCCGACTCCCGAGATGCGCGCCTCGTTCGGGGTCGCCGCCGGCCGCGCAGCTCGCCGCGCCCCTGCGGGTCAGTTCATCCAGCGCCTACGTATCTCCAGGAAGCGCACCGGAGTCCCCGGTACCGCCTGGGCTGCCGCCGGGAGGTCTGTCTCGCGGACCACTCCGATCACCGGGTAGCCGCCCGTGGTCGGGTGGTCGGCCAGGAAGACCACCGGTCTGCCGTCGGGGGGGACCTGGACGGCGCCCAGGACCATGCCCTCGCTGGGGAGTTCGCCTGTGAGTCTCCGCTCCAGGGCGGGCCCCTCCGTGCGCAGGCCGATGCGGTTGCTCGCCGAGGACACCTGGAATGTGCGGGAGGTGAAGGCCCGTACCGCTTCCGGGGTGAACCAGTCGTCCCGTGGGCCCAGCGTGACGCGCAGGACCAGTTCTGCGGGGGGTGCCGGCTGCGGCGCCGTGTCCACGCGTGTGTGGAGGGAGTTCGGGGTGCCCAGGGGCAGTACCGCGCCGTCCGTGAGGGGTGCCGGCCCCAGGCCCGACAGGAGGTCCGTGGAGCGGCTGCCCAGGACGGGCTCCACGGTGATTCCACCGGAGACGGCCACATAGCTGCGCAGTCCCGAGACGGCCGTGCCGACGGTCAGCAGTGCTCCGGCCGGCACGCGTACGGGTGCGCTCCAGGCTGCCGGGCGGCCGTCCACCGATACCTGGCAGGGGGCGCCCGTGACGGCCACGTCGACCGTCGAACGGGGGCGTACCGCACAGCCGTTGAGGGTGGTCTCCAGGACGGCTGCCTCGGGGCGGTTGCCGACCAGACGGTTGGCGAGCGCCGCGGCGGGGCCGTCGAGGGCGCCCGAGCGGGGCACGCCGA
Organism: Streptomyces canus; assembly: GCF_030816965.1. Classification (NCBI taxonomy): domain Bacteria; kingdom Bacillati; phylum Actinomycetota; class Actinomycetes; order Kitasatosporales; family Streptomycetaceae; genus Streptomyces; species Streptomyces canus. The sequence goes on along the minus strand of NZ_JAUSYQ010000002.1, from coordinate 1,729,679 downwards.
GGTGGGCGTGGCCCGGGCGGCCCAGGTCCTGGACCGTGGTCAGCGCTCCGGACCGGACGACGGAGAGGGCGCGGTCCGTCATGCCGCACCCACGAAGCGCACCCGGGTACCCGGCGACAGCAGCGCGGCCGGCACGCGCGCGTGGTCCCACAGCACGGCGTCCGTGGTCCCGATGAGCTGCCAGCCGCCCGGTGACGAACGCGGGTAGACACCGGTGTACGGGCCGGCGAGCGCCACCGAGCCCGCCGGGACGGCCGTACGAGGGGTGGCCCGGCGTGGGACGTCGTAGCGGGCGGGCAGGCCGGTGAGGTAGCCGAAGCCGGGGGCGAATCCGCAGAAGGCGACGGTGAATTCGGTGCCGGCATGGATTCGGGCCACCTCCTCGGGGGAGACACCCCACTGCGCGGCCACGTCGGCCAGGTCGGGGCCGTCGTAGCGCACGGGGAGTTCGATGACCGCACGCGCGCGTGGGCGAGCGGGCGGTATCTCGGAGGCGGTGAGTTCGGCGGCCAGGCGGGCCGGGTCGGCGAGGCCGTCGAGGAGGACCGTGCGGGCCGCGGGGACGATCTCGCGGACGGACAGCGAGCCCTCCGCGCGGCGTCGCACCAGCTCCGCGTGCAGCGTCCGGGCCTCGTCGCCCGAGGACACCTCGATGAGCAGGGCGGCGTCTCCGACCGGCAGTGCCCTCATACGAAGGCCTCCACCAGGACGCCCGACGTCTCCAGCCGCTGCCGGACCCTGCGGGCCAGCTCCACCGCGCCCGGCGTGTCCCCGTGCAGGCACAGGGAACGTGCTTCGACCTCGATGCGGCCGCCGGAGCGGGTGGTGACCACGCGGTCCCGGGCCAGGCCGACCGAGCGGGTCACGACCGCCTCCGGATCGGTGATCACCGCGCCCTCCTGGCCGCGTGGGACCAGCGTGCCCTCCTCGGTGTACGCGCGGTCCGCGAAGGCCTCCATGACGCCCTCCAGGCCCGCCTTGCCGGCTGCCTCCAGGAGGCGTGAGCCGGGCAGGCCGAGCACGGGCAGCGTGGCGTCCGCGAGGAGCACGCCGTCGACGACCGCGGCGGCCTGCTCCTCGTCGTGGACGACCCGGTTGTAGAGCGCGCCGTGCGGCTTGACGTACGACACGCGCGTGCCCGCCGCCCGGGCGAAGACCTCCAGGGCGCCGATCTGGTAGGCCACCTCGGCCGTCAGTTCGGCGGACGGCACGTCCATCGCGCGCCGCCCGAATCCCGCCAGGTCCCGATAGGAGACCTGGGCGCCGATCCGGACTCCCCGCGCGGCCGCCAGCTCGCACACCCGCCGCATGGTGGACGCGTCCCCGGCGTGGAACCCGCAGGCCACGTTGGCGCTGGTGACGACGGACAGCAATTGCTCGTCGTCGGTCAGCCGCCAGCGGCCGAAGCCCTCGCCGAGGTCGGCGTTGAGATCGATCGTCGTCATGGAAGCTTCGCGTCTCCTTCTCAGACCACTCGGTACTGCTCGTCGCGGGCGTCCGTCAGGAACATCTGGCCGGGTGCGTGGGTGAGGGCGAACGGCGGGCGCGAGGCCATCACCGCGGCCTGAGGGGTCACTCCGCAGGCCCAGAACACCGGGATGTCTTCGGGTTCGGCGTCCACCGGATCGCCGAAGTCGGGGCGGTCGAGGTCGTCGATGCCGAGCGCCGAGGGATCGCCGCAGTGCACGGGGCTTCCGTGCACCGCCGGGAGCAGACTGCTCTCCCTCAGCGCGGCCGCCAGGTGCTGCGGCGGCACCGGACGCATCGACACCACCATGGGGCCGTGCAGCCGCCCCGCGGGACGGCACTGTCGACTGGTCACGTACATGGGAACGTTCCGGCCCTGCTCAATGTGCCGGATCGGGACGCCCGCCTCGGAAAGTGCCCACTCGAAGGTGAAACTGCACCCGATCAGGAACGAAACGAGGTCGTCGCGCCAGTGCGCGCGCACGTCCGTCGGTTCGTCCACCAACTCGCCGTTCTCCCACACCCGGTAGCGCGGGAGATCGGTGCGCAGATCGGCGCCCTCCGCGAGGACGGTGGTCCAGTCACCGGCGTCCGTGACGTCGAGGACCGGGCAGGGCTTGGGGTTGCGCTGGCAGAACAGCAGCATGTCGTACGCCCAGTCGGCGGGCACCGAGATCAGGTTGACCTGGGTGTGGCCGGCCGCGACTCCGGCGGTGGGGCCTGTCAGGCCCGCGCGGAAGCGGGTACGCGCCTGGGCCGGGCTCCACGCGTGCGCGTGCTCGTCCACAAGGGTCAGGGGGCGGTCTTCCGTACGGTTCACGCGAGTTCCTTCCCACGGGTCTCCGGCAGCCCGAGCAGGGCCAGCGCGGCGATGCCGTAGCCGATGGCGCCGAACACCAGCGCCCCGCCCACGCCCCAGCTGTCGGCGAGGAAGCCGACGGTGGTGGGGAAGACCGCACCGATCGCGCGGCCCGCGTTGTACGTGAAGCCCTGTCCCGAACCGCGCACCGCCGTCGGGTACAGCTCGCTCAGATAGGACCCGAAGCCGCTGAAGATCGCCGACATGCAGAACCCGAGGGGGAACCCGAGGACCAGGAGCCAGGTGTCGGCTCCGCTGGGGATGTTGCCGTACGCCACGATGCAGACGGCCGACAGCAGGGCGAAGAGCCAGATGTTGCGCCGCCGGCCCAGGCGGTCGGTGAGGTAGCCGCCGGTCAGATAGCCGAGGAAGGCGCCGGAGATCAGGAACGTCAGATAGCCGCCGGTGCCGACGACCGACAGTCCGCGGTCGCTCTTGAGGTACGTCGGTACCCAGGTGGCGAGCGTGTAGTAGCCGCCCTGGACTCCGGTGGACAGCAGGCCCGCGAAGATCGTCGTACGCAGCAGGTCCGGCTTGAAGATCGCTGCGAACGAGCCCTTCCCGGCACTCTTCTCGCGCACCGCGATCGCCTCGGGGGCGTCCTGGACCTGGCGCCGCATCCAGACGACCAGCAGCGCGGGCAGCGCGCCGGTCCAGAACATCACGCGCCAGGCCGTGTCGGCGTCGAAGACCGAGAAGACCAGCGTGTACACGATCGCGGCCAGTGCCCAGCCCACGGCCCAGGAGCTCTGGATCGCGCCCAGGGTGCGGCCGCGGTGCTTGGCGCTCGCGTATTCGGCGACCAGGATCGCGCCCACCGCCCATTCGCCGCCGAACCCGAGGCCCTGGAGGGCGCGGAAGACCAGCAGTGACTCGAAGTTGGGCGCGAAGCCGCAGGCCACGGTGAAGATCGCGTACGTGACCACTGTGATCATCAGCGCCCGGACCCGGCCGGCCCGGTCGGCCAGCACCCCGGCCAGGGCTCCGCCGATGCCGGAGGCCAGCAGGGTGACGGTGGTGAAGAGACCGGTCTGGCCACTGTCCAGGCCGAAGTAGGCGGCCAGCGCGACCATGCTCAGCGGGAGCGTGAAGTAGTCGTAGGAGTCGAGGGCGTAGCCGCCGAACGCGCCGGCGAAGGCGCGGCGGCCGCGCGGACCGAGAGCGCGGAACCAGCCCAATGCCCCGTCTTCGGCAGGGCGTTCGGTCGCTGTGGGGTGATCGGTCAGGGCCTGTGGGGGCGGGGTCGTGCTCATGGGCACCTCGCAGGAGGGAGGACGGAGGATGCGGAGCTGAGCCGTGCGGTGAGAGCAACGTAGAGGATCGTTCAACGATCCTTCAATACCCGTGTTGTTTCGTTCTCGTGTCTGCGGTTGAATTCCGGGCATGGCAGAGCAGCTGAGCGGACTGGCCGACGACCGTGCCCTCCTGGGCCGCACGAGCACGGCCGAGCGGGTCTCGGACATCCTCAGAAGTCGCATCGCCGAGGGCTATTTCCCGCCAGGGACCCGACTGTCGGAGGACAGCATCGGAGGGGCGCTGGGTGTGTCCCGCAACACATTGCGCGAGGCGTTCCGCCTGCTCACCCATGAGCGCCTGCTCGTCCACGAGTTGAACCGAGGCGTGTTCGTCCGGGTCCTGGCGGTCGAGGACGTGGAGGACATCTACCGGACCCGCGCCCTCGTGGAGTGCGCCGTCGTCCGGGGGCTGGGCGAGCCTCCGTACGCCCTGGACGCGCTTGCCGAGGCTGTCGTGGAGGGGCAGCGGGCGGTACGCGAAGGTGACTGGAAAACGCTGGGCACGGCCAATATCCACTTCCACCGGGAACTGGTCGCCCTGGCGGGCAGCGACCGCACCGACGAACTGATGCGCAGCGTCTTCGCCGAACTGCGGCTCGCCTTCCATGTCGCGGACGACCCCAAGGCCCTCCACGAGCCGTACCTGGCCCGCAACCAGCAGATCCTCGGGGCGCTTCAGGCGGGCGACCGCGAAGAGGCCGAGCGGCTGCTCGCCGTGTACCTCAAGGACTCGTTGGAGCGAGTGGTCGAGGTGTACAGGCGAAGGGTCGGCGAGGGCATTTAGGGGCGCGAGGAACTGCGCGACCAGCCCCACCGGCGGGCACACGACGAACAACCGGTGGTGACCCGTCCAACCGCCGGAGGTGATCCGCGCGGTTTGGGGAGTTGTCAGACCGAGGACCTAGTCTGTGCACCGTGACTTCGCCTGCGACGACGGACAGCGTTCCGCCCCAGTTCAGCGCGGGGCCGCGCCCCGCACCGGGCCCGGCCGCCGACGAGGGACTGGCGCGGCGGCTGCGCGCGCTCGCCTGCACCGCACCCCTGCACGACCTCGACACCCGCAAGGCCAACCTCGCGGGCGAGTACTCGGTGTACGGCATGGCGGAGGTGGCCCTCTCCGCCATCGACCTGGTCACCCTGAACATGGACTTCGACACCGGCGCCGACCACGACCAGATCGTCGCCCGCCTCATCCCGCGCATCGCCGCCCAGGCCCCGCAGCGGCCCGTGGCCGAGCATGAACGCGTGGCCCGCTGGGTCCTGGAGAACCTGATCAACGTCGGCAGCGTCGACCGCGGTTTTCGCGCCGTCTACGGCACTTTCGCACCGGACGGGACCTATGTCCGGCGTGACTACGACTTCAAGCTGATCGAGGAAGTGCCCGGGCCCGGCGGCTCGGTGTACCTCCGGACCACGGACGAAGCGGTCAACGTCCTTGTCGGTGCTCTCGACACCGACGTCACCAGCGCTCAGATCGCCGCCGAGGTCAAGCTGGAGGTGCTGATCAGCCGCGGCCGTCTCGCCGACGCCCAGCTCGCCGCCGAGCAGGCCCGGTACCGGACCGTGCAGTACTCCGAGACCCTGCGCAGGGCACTGGACGCCACCCGCCGCAATGTCCGGGCCGTCGACTGGCTCAACTCCGTGCCCGACATGATCGCCGAGGCCCTCGACCACGTCGCCGACCGGTACCGCCACGAGAACGCGATTCTGACCAACATCCGCAAGGCGCGGGACGAGTCCGAGGACGCCGAGCAGAAGCGGCGGGCCGCCGAACTCGTGGACATCGTCAAGGACTGCATCCGGCGCCACACCCAGCTCCAGTCCCGGCTCCTCGAAGCGGGGCCGCTGTTCCGCGCCGAACAGGACCGGCAGGCCTTCGCCACGCCGATGACGACGTCGGGAATCGATCTGTACGGCCATCTCGTCGCGCCCGTGCTGCCGCTGCCGCTGGAGCAGGCCACCCGGGTCACCGACGCGTTCTTCGCGCGCGGGACCGGCCTGCGCACGCCGGTGTCGGTCCGGGTCGGCGATCTCGTCGACATACTGCTGACGCCACCCATGGAGCGGGAGCACCTGGGCGCGGAGATGCCGGAGCCGGACCTCATCGCCACGCCGGACGACAGCCGGTTCAGCGAGGAGCAACTGGCGTCCGCGAAGGAGCTGCTGGACCTGCCGGCCGACGCCCCGCGACGACTCTCGGGACTGCTCGCGGAGGCCCGCCGGACCGGCGGCTTCGATCTGGCCTACCTGGTCGCCCTGTTGGCGATCCACGCGGCGAGCCCCGCCGTCGGCACCGCCTACCGCCAGGGCGAGCAGAAGCTGCTCTTCGCGGTGGACGACGGGACGGAACTGGACGATCCGGACTTCGGTGGCGCCGACCTCATCGTCGGCACCGCCCTGCTGGACGCCGTGGGGATGGCGGCGGACCGGACGGAAGCAGCATGAGTGAGCAAGAGCGTGACAAGGAGCCCAAGCCGTGAGTGAGCATGTCGAGTGGAGTGACACGGAGGCCCCGACCCCGTCGGCGCCCGCCGCCGTCACCCCCGCCGACGCCGCCGACGCCGCTCGGCTCGTCGCCTTCGGGCTGCAGCCCAAACTGCAGCCCGCGCGGGACCAGGAGTACGCCGAACTGCTGCGGCGCTACCGCGAGGACCCACCGTTCGCGCGGCTCGCCGACGCCGTCGCCGCCGGACTCGGACTGGTCGTCCTCGAAGTGTCCCCACGCGCGGGCATGGCCGTGACCGCCGCCGAGGACTCCGTGTTCGCCGTCCGCATGGGGGACTACGCGCGTCGTACCTCCGCCGACGGCGGCGACCGGTTCCTGCACGGCCTGGCCCATCTCGCCGTGGCCGCCATGGCGTTCCCCCGGCCCGAGGACCTCGCCGACGACGGATACATCGGGCGCGTCTCGGTCAACGGCGTCGACGCCTTCGTACGACAGGCCTGCCGACGGCTGGAGGAGCGGGCCGAGGAGATCGGCGAGAACACCGACCCGGCCACGGACGCGCCGGGCCTCGAGGCGGCCTGGCGGATCTGGGCCAGACGCAGCGCGGCCGGCGCGACCAAGGACGCGCGCCGACTCGCCGGGTCCACCACCGGCATCGTGGGCAAGGCCGCCGCCTTCCTCACCGACTCCGGGTTCCTGCAGCGGACCGGGGACGACAACGGCGGTACCTACCGGACCACGGCTCGTTACCAGCTCCAGGTGCGGGACATGGCCGGAAGTGCCGCCATGGCCGAGCTCCTCGAACTGGGGGTCGTCCCGGTGACCGATGGCACGCCGACCCTGCTGCCCGCCGAGGACCGCGACGACCTGGAGCTGGCGGCCGATGCCGGGCTGCCGTTCCACTCCTGAACTTCCCTGATCTGCCGAAGACTTACGAGAGTCCGCCATGTACGAGCTGTCCCGGGTCCGCCTCTACTCCATCGGTCCTGCCGGTGCGCGCTACGCCGACACCGTGCTTGACCTGCGCGGCGTCGGCGCGGAAGTGCCCGACCCCGCGCCCACCCAGGCGGAGTTCTTCGAGGAGGAGCCCGTCGGGCCCCCGCGCCGGCCGGCTCCGGCCGGAGTGCTCTTCCTGGAGAACGGCGGCGGCAAGTCGGTGCTGCTCAAGCTGATCTTCTCGGTCATGCTGCCGGGCCACCGGAACACGCTCGGCGGTGCCAGCTCGGGTGTGCTGCGGAAGTTCCTGCTGGCGGACGACTGCGGGCATGTGGCCCTGGAGTGGCAGCACACCCTCACCGGCGAGTGCGTCGTCGTCGGAAAGGTGAGCGAGTGGCGGGGACGCCAGGTCTCCAACGACCCGCGGAAGTTCGCCGAGGCCTGGTACTCGTTCCGGCCCGGGCCGGGGCTCAGCCTGGACAACCTGCCCGTCGCCGAGTCCACCGCCGTACGGCCGCCCGCCGAGGGCCAGTCGGCCGCACAGGGCCGTCGCCGGACCATGAAGGGCTTCCGGGACGCCATCACCGAGGCGGGCAAGGCGTATCCGCATCTGGAGGTGCACTGGGAGGAGATCCACGACCGGTGGATCGAGCACCTGGGCGACCTCGGCCTGGACCCCGAACTCTTCCGCTACCAGAGGGAGATGAACGCCGACGAGGGCGAGGCCGCCGGCCTCTTCGCGGTGAAGAAGGACTCCGACTTCACCGACCTGCTGCTGCGTGCCGTGACCGACACCCGCGACACCGACGGGCTCGCCGACCTGGTCGGCGGATTCGGCAACAAGCTGGGGCGACGCGCCGAACTGATCGCCGAACGGGACTTCACCGCGGGCTCCGTGGACCTGCTGGGCCGGATTGTCGAGGCCGCCGAGGCGCGCTCACGCGCACGTGACATCCACGCGGGCGCCGAACGTCGTACGCGGACACTGGCCCGACGGCTGTCCGCGCGGGGCGTCCAGGAGCGGGTGCGGGCCGCCGACCTCGCTCAGCGGGTCACCGCCGCCGCCTACGCCGTCACACACACCGAGGCGGGCCGGGAGCGCAGTGCGCTGATCTCCGCCGAACTCGCCTACCGGCACGCCTCCCTGGCGCTCGCCGCCGCCGAGAAGTCGGCCGCCGCCCAGAAGCGCGAACTCGCCGAAGCGCGCACGCTGCACTCCGCCTGGCAGGCCGCCGAGGCCGTCCTGCGCCACCGTGCCGCAGCCGACCGGATCGCGCGCGTGGCCGCCGCCATCCAGGAGGCCGAGCGGGACGCGGCGCCCGCGCTCGCCGCCCGGGCCAAGGCCGCCGTCGATCTCGTCCGGGCCCTGCACGCGGCCGCCGAGAGCGCCGAGGCCCTCGCCAACGAGGAGGAGGAGCGGTCCGCAGCCCTCCAGGAGGTCGGCGAGTCCGCGTACCGGGACTCCACCTCGGCCGCGACCGAGGCGCAGCGCGCCCGCAGTGAGATCGGGCATCTGCGCCAGCGGCTGAGCGAGGTCGAGCAGGAGACCGCCGAGGCGGTCCGCGCCGGCTGGCTCGACGACAGCGCGCCCGACGCCGACCCCGCGCGCGCGGCCCTCGCCGCGAGCGACGCCGAGAAGACCGCCGTCGCCGCCTGGGACACCGCCCGCGAGGCCGCACACCGAGCCGCCGAGCACGCGCGCGAGGCAGCCTCCGCCGAATCCCGCGCGGAACTCACGGCCGCCCGCGCGGAGGACGCGGCCACCGCGGCCGCGCGGTCCTACGAGGCCGAGCGGCGGCTGGCCGAGGGGCTGGCCCGCGAGGAGCGGCTGGCGGAGATCCTGAGCCTGACCGGGGCCTTCGGGGGAGTGCCCGGCCCACGGACGGCGGCCGAGGGCACCAAGACCAACGGCGCGGCCGGGCGCGAGGGTGCCCGTGCCGGACATGGCACCGACCCGCACGCCGGCTCCAAAGGTGCTTTCGCCGACGACGGTCTGAACCCCGAGGACCTCGACCGTTTCGCCGACGAACTGCGTGAACTGCTCGACGACTCCGTCTCCTCCGCCGAACGCCAGCTCTTCGAGCTGCGTACGGCCGCCGCCGACGATGCACGGATCCTCGGCGCGCTCGGAGACGGCGGGCTGCTGCCGCCGGGACCGGACGTGCTGGCCACGGTCGAGTTCCTCGGTGAGAACGGCATCCCCGCCCTGCCCGGCTGGCGTTATCTCGCCCAGGCCGTCGACCCCGCCGACCACGCGCGCGTGCTGGCCGCCAGGCCGGAACTGGTCGACGGTGTGATCATCACCGACCCCGACACGCACGCGCGCGCCCGTGAGGTCCTGAACGACGCGGCACTGCTTCCCCGGTCCGCCGTCGCCGTGGGTACGGCGGCTGCCCTTCTCGCACCCACTCCGGCCCCCGAGTCGGACAGCGGGGCCGTCTTCCTCGTACCGCCGAACCCGGCCATGCACGACGAGCATGCCGCCGACGAGGAGCGCCAGGCGCTGCGCGCGCGGGCAGGCGAGCGGGACGAGGAGATCCGGTCGCTCGCGGCCCGCCTCGCCAAGGACCGTGAACTGTCCGCCCGGCTCGCCTCCTGGCGTACCGGCTGTCCGGCCGGCCGCCTCGTCGAACTGGCGCAGGCCGCCCGGGACACGCGCGCGTTCGCCGAGGAGGCGGAGGCCGAACTGGCCGAGGCGCGCACCGTGCGGGCCGAGGCCGACGAAGCCGCCGCCGAGGCCGCGCAGACGCGCGACGAGCGGCAGGAGGCCGCACAGAAGGCCCGGCGCGCCGCCGACGCCCTCGCCGGACTGGCCTACAGACTGCGCGAACGGGCCGGCTGGCAGGTCAAACTGCGCGAACTGGCCGACGAGGCCACCGAGTCGGAGGCCCGCGCCCAGACCTGTCTGGAGCGGGCCCGCGCCGCCGACGAGGACCGGCGCGGTGCCCAGCGGGCCGCCGACGACGCCCGTCGCACCGCCCGTGCGCTGCGCGCCGAGCGCGCCGAGATCGCGGGCGCCCCCGACGACGTACCGGACAGTGACTCGGATGCCTCCAAGGCGTCCCTGCCGGCGCTCCGCGAGGCCTATCGGGCCGCCTCCCAGCTGTACGAGAAAGTGGGTGTCGGTGCCGACCTGCGGGCCGAACAGGCTCGGGCGGAGAGCGACGAGAGCGCGGCCCTGGCCGAACTGGACCGGCTGAGCAACAAGGTCCGCACGCGCGCGGCGCAGTTGCTCCAGTCGCCCGACGGGTCCGACGGGCCCTCCCGGCAGGCCGCGGCTGCCCGTGCGGAGGAGCTGGTGCAGCTGCTGGAGACCCGTGTGTCGACCGCGAGCGAGCAGCTCGGGCGGTTGCGCGGCGAGGCCGAGCGGCACGCCCCCGAGGACGGTGAGGCGCACACCGAGCTGTCGCCGGAGCTGGAGCCGCGCGACGCCGAGCACGCACAGGCGCTGTTGCGCACGGCCACCGCCGAACTCGCCTCCCGCACGGAGGCGTTGGCGCAGGCCCGGGAGGCACACGCGGAGCTGCTCGGCTCCCACCGGGCCGCCGAGGACGCGGCGGGCGGCTTCGACGAGATCGCCGCGATGCTCCGCGACCTGCTGCGCGAGCACCCCACGGAGGACGAGCAGGAGGAACCGGAGCCGTATCCCGGCAGCCCCGAGGAGGCCCGTCAGGCCGCGGCCGAGGCCCGCCGGTCGCTGCGTGGCTGCGCCGCCGACCTCTCCGCCGCCGAGGCCGCGGTGCGCGAGGCAAGCGACGTACTCGTCCGGCACGCCAACTCCACGCGCTACGAGCAGGTCCGCACCCCCGCACGGCAGCAGATCCGCGAGCTGCCCGCGTCCGCGCTGCCCGAGCACGCACAGAAGTGGGCGGACGCCTTCGCGCCCCGACTCCGGGTGCTGACCGACGAGTTGGCCCAGCTGGAGCGGAACCGGGACTCGATCGTGGACCGGCTGCGGGGGCTCGTGGAGTCCGCCCTGGCCACGCTCAGGTCGGCCCAGCGGCTGTCCCGGTTGCCCGAGGGGCTCGGCGAGTGGTCAGGTCAGGAGTTCCTGCGGATCCGCTTCGAGGAGCCCGACCAGGCGACCCTGACCGAGCGGCTCGGTGACGTCATCGACGAGGCGACCCGGGCCGCGGTGAAGAAGAACTCCGACCTGAGGCGGGACGGAATGTCCCTGCTGCTGCGGGGAGTCGCGGCAGCGCTGCAGCCCAAGGGCGTGGCCGTGGAGATCCTCAAACCGGATGCCGTGCTGCGCGCCGAGCGCGTGCCCGTCGGGCAGATGGGCGATGTGTTCTCCGGCGGGCAGCTCCTCACTGCGGCCATCGCGCTGTACTGCACGATGGCGGCCCTGCGCTCCAACGACCGGGGCCGGGACAAGCACCGGCACGCCGGCACGCTGTTCCTGGACAACCCGATCGGCCGCGCCAACGCGACGTACCTGCTGGAGCTCCAGCGAGCGGTGTCGGACGCGCTGGGTGTCCAACTCCTGTACACCACAGGTCTGTTCGATACGACGGCACTCGCCGAGTTCCCGCTGGTCATCCGTCTGCGCAACGACGCGGACCTCAGGGCCGGCCTGAAGTACATCAGCGTGGAGGAACATCTCCGCCCGGGCCTGCCTCAGCAGCCTCAGGCGGGCGAGGCGGTACGCAGCGAGATCACAGCGACTCGGATGTTCAAGCGTCCGGCGCCGGTCACTCCGTAAGGAGACTCAGCCGCTCAGGAGTGGGACAGCTGCCCTGTGCCACCCTGTCGCCGTATCCGCTCCTGCGTCCGCTCGGCGACCCGCGCCTGCCGCCGGGCCTTGCGCCGCTCACGCCGCAGTGCGCGCGCCGTGCTGCTCGGGGTCGACACCACGCCGTGGCGCTGGTTCCACACCTGGCGGGTCACCCAGACGTCCAGGGCGCCCCAGGTGGCCACCACGGTGCTGGCCACACTGCTCAGCACCATCGGGAACGCCAGCCAGGAACCGGCCAGGGTGCACAGGAAGGCCACCATCGCCTGAAGCAGGGTCACGGCGATGATGAGCACCGCCCGCACCGCGGAGTTCCGCACCGGATCCGGCAGCCGTCGCCTGCGCGCGGGTTCCTCGACCCACAATGGCCGGTACGGCTCCTCCCGGGCGGCGCCGCGCCCGCTCGGCGCGTCCGACCCCGCCGGTATGTCGAGAGCCCGCGCTTCGGGGCGCCGTGACGCCGTCGGACTCCCCGTCTTCACGCCGATTCCCGGCGCCTCCTGCCGTTCCGCCGTGCCCATCACCGTGTCACTCCCCACCGCCGGCAGACCTTTGGTCCCGGTGTCTGTGGACCGGGCTTCAAGGTGACTGCCCGGCTTGCGCTGCTTTACGCCGCCCAGTTGCAGATGCGGCTCCTGTGGCCGAATCCACCGCCATTTCCCGAAGAGAAGGACGAACAAGACCTCTTCAAGATTCCCGCACGACGTCAAAGAAACGAAAAAATCCAGCCAACCACCCGCTCTGGCCGATCGGTTCCGGTCGGACGCGGAGCACCTGATCGCAGGAGGCAATCTCCCGCAATGGGAGGACAACTCCCCATGTCGCGACAGCGGAGCGGAAGTTCGGGTTCCGGACGCAACTTCGAGTTACGTGTGCGTCGGTAGTAGGCTCGCGCCGTTTGTTGACGTACATGTGTACCCCCGGCCGGCGGGGGTCGAGCTGGGGGAGGCCATGCGCTTTCGCGGGAAGTCGATCCGCCGGAAGATCGTGGCGCTGCTTCTCGTGCCGCTGGTGTCCCTGATCGCGGTGTGGGGCTTCGCCACGGTACTGACGGGACGTGAGGTCGCCCAGCTGTTCCAGGTGTCGACCGTCACGGAGAAACTCGGTTATCCCATCGAGGACACCGTGCGCATGCTCCAGCAGGAACGCCGCCAGACGCTTGTCTATCTGGCTGATCCGCGCGCGTCGGACGCCCTGTCCGCGCTGCGCAGCACGAGGAACGCCTCCGACGACGCCATCGCCAAGTTCCGGAAGAACACACGCGATCCCGATGTCCGCGACGGACTGGACCAGGACGACGACGAACGCCTCACGGCCATCCTGGACGCGTTCGACGGCATCGACTCACTGCGCCGCAGCGTCGAGGAGGGCACGGTCACCCGCCTCCAGGCCTTCTACCAATACAACCGCCTCGTCGACCCCGCCTACGACCTGCTCGCCACCCTCGACGGCGTCGACAGCGTCGAGTTGGACAAGCAGGCACGGTCTCTGGTCAACATCACCCGGGCCCGCGAACTGCTCTCCCGCGAGGACGCCCTGCTCGGCTCCGCCCTCGTGGTGGGCAAGCTCACGCGCGACGAGATCCGTGACGTCTCCGACCTCGTCGCCCAGCGGACCCTGCTGTACGACATCAACCTGGGAGTGCTGCCGACGTCGGAACGCGAGCGGTACGAGCGTTTCTGGAAGAACGCCGGCACCGCCCCGCTGCGCTCCGCAGAGCAGTCCGTCGCCGGCGCTGATCCCGGCACCTACGGCAACGTCAGTGCCAAGAGCTGGGACGCCGCCGCGGGCAGTGTGCTCGACGAACTCGCCAAGCTCGACGACCAGGCCGGCGACCGCCTCCAGGACCGCGTCCGGCCGGATGCGATGGGCGTGATCATCAAGGCGGCCGTCGTCGGCGTCCTCGGCCTGGTCGCCCTGCTCTTCTCGCTCGTGCTGTCCGTGCGCGTCGGCCGCACCCTCATCCGCGACCTGAGGCAACTGCGCCTGGAGGCCCACGAGGCCTCCGGCGTACGGCTGCCCAGCGTGATGCGCCGACTCTCCGTGGGCGAACAGGTGGACGTCGAGACCGAGGTCCCGCGCCTGGAGTACGACAAGAACGAGATGGGTGAGGTCGGCCAGGCCCTCAACACCCTCCAGCGTGCGGCCGTCGAAGCCGCCGTCAAGCAGGCAGAGTTGCGCGCCGGGGTCTCCGAGGTCTTCGTCAACCTCGCCCGCCGCAGCCAGGTCCTGCTGCACAAGCAGCTCACGCTGCTCGACACCATGGAGCGCCGCACCGAGGACACCGACGAACTCGCCGACCTCTTCCGCCTCGACCACCTGACCACCCGTATGCGCCGACATGCCGAGGGCCTGGTGATCCTCTCCGGCGCGGCCCCCTCCCGGCAGTGGCGCAAACCCGTCCAGCTCATGGACGTCGTCCGCGCCGCCGTCGCCGAGGTCGAGGACTATGAGCGCATCGAGGTCCGCAGGCTGCCCAGGGTGGCCGTGACCGGCCCGGCCGTCGCGGACCTCACGCATCTCGTGGCCGAACTCCTGGAGAACGCCACGGTGTTCTCGCCGCCGCACACCGCCGTCCAGGTCCTGGGCGAGCGCGTCGCCAACGGTTTCACCCTGGAGATCCACGACCGCGGACTCGGTATGGCCGCCGACGCGCTGCTGGACGCCAACCTCCGGCTCGCCGAGACACCGGAGTTCGAGCTCTCCGACACCGACCGGCTGGGTCTGTTCGTGGTCAGCCGGCTCGCCCAGCGGCAGAACGTCAGGGTCTCGCTGCAGCCTTCGCCGTACGGCGGCACGACGGCCGTCGTCTTCATTCCCGACGCGCTGCTGACCGACGACGTCCCGGACACCAACGGCATCGGCTTCCGTCTCGACCGCCCCCGGCCGTCGAAGGAGGCCGAACTGGAGGATGCCCAGCGCATCTCGCTCACCCGGGTACCGGCCCAGCTGGCGGGCAGGCCGCCCGCGATCCTGGACGGCCCGGTCGAACTGGAGGCTCCTGTCGACCTGGACGCCCTGAACGACTTCCCTGGTGTGCTCGACTCCGAGGACAGCGAGCGTGGTGGACTGTTCCGCCCGCGCCGCTCCCTGGCCCAGGTCGACGACGAAGCCCCGGGAACCGACGGGACGGACATCGACGACGGCGGCCCGGACGCCCCGGTGTCACTGTCCCGCCGCCGCAGTCCCAAGCTGGTCACCTCCCACGGACGCCCGGTCACCGACGAGCGGACGGGACGCGAGGCGACGGACGAGCCACCGGCGATCGGCCCGGGTACGTCCCGGCCGCAGACGACCCCCTCGGCGGGGCAGAGGCCGGCGCGCTCCGAACCTCCCACGCTGCCGAGTCGCCGCCGCGCCGCGGCCCTGCGCCGGGGCACCGGCGTGGCCGACCGCCCCGACGAGTTGACGGAATCACCGACCTCCTCGGCATCCCCGAACCGTGAACCCGGCGGGCCGTCCGGCGCTCCGGTCCTGCCCCGACGCACACGGCGTGCCGAAATCGCGTCCAGCGGTACGGGCCCGGACTCGGGCGACTCCGCCACCGGTGCCACCGGCAGGCCGGACGCGCCCGCTCTCGGCCCCGTCGCGTCCGCTCCGGGCGCCCTCGGCAGGGGCGGCCCGGCCGACTCCGCCCCGGACGGCGCCGTACGTCCTGGCTGGGGCGAGTCCGCCCGCGGCGCCTCCGGCTCGGGCAGGCCGCCCCTCGGCGCCGCACGCGGGTCCCAGGACGCCGCCTCCGGCACCGCCCCGCTGCCCCGCCGCGTACGGCAGGCCAACCTGGCCCCCCAGCTCAAGCAGGCTCCGGAGCGGCGCCCCCAGAACCAGGCGGAGCCCGCCGAACGGGACGCCGACGAGGTACGCAGCCGAATGGCCTCGCTCCAGCGCGGCTGGCAGCGTGGCCGTGAGGAGAACGCCGTGGGCGATGACACGCCAGGCGGCACAGCACCACAACGAACGACTAAGGGGGACGGTCGATGACCGCACCGAAGGCGACCGACAAGTCCGGCGAGCTGAACTGGCTCCTCGATGACCTGGTGGACCGCGTCGCGAGCATCCGCAAGGCCCTGGTGCTCTCCAGCGACGGCCTCCCGACCGGCGTGTCCAAGGACCTGACCCGCGAGGACAGCGAGCACCTCGCCGCCGTGGCGTCCGGGTTCCACAGCCTCGCCAAGGGGGTGGGCCGGCACTTCGAGGCGGGCAACGTCCGGCAGACGGTCGTGGAACTGGACGACGCCTTCCTGTTCGTGACGGCCGCCGGCGACGGCAGCTGCCTTGCCGTCCTCTCGGACGCCGACTCGGACGTGGGCCTCGTCGCGTACGAGATGACGCTCCTGGTCAAGCGGGTCGGTGTGCATCTCGGTGCCGCCCCGCGCACCGATCTGCCTCAGGGCGGGTAGTGAGATGGCATGAGCACAGACGGTCAGGGAAGAAGCCACTGGTTCGACGACGAGGCCGGACCGGTGGTCCGTCCGTACGCCATGACACGCGGCCGCACGACGAGTGCCGGGCAGCACCGTCTCGACCTCATCGCGGTCGTCGTGGCCGAATCCCATACGGACGATCCCGAAGGGGACCACTCGCTGTCCCCCGAGCACGTGGACATCGTCGACCTGTGCCGGGACACCCCCCAGTCGGTCGCCGAGCTGTCCTCCGAGCTGGACCTGCCCATCGGGGTCGTGAGGGTCCTCATAGGCGATCTCGTGGCCTCGGACTGGGTCCACGTGAACCGGCCGGTGCCGCCCGCCGAGCTCCCGGACGAGAGTATCCTGCGCGACGTGATCAACGGCCTCAGAGCCCTGTGACCGACTGGCCCGCCCGCCCAGGGGCCGCTCCGTCAGTGCCGCGAGATGCGCACGCACGGCGTCGGGGCACGGCGCCGCCAGGCGCGCCCACCGCGCGCGCCTGGCCTCGGTGAACGAGGACGTGCCACGGATCCACGCCCGGGGTCCCCACCGGTCCGCGGCGGGCGCCGGCACACCCCTGCCGATATGATCTGACTGATCGTCGACGACCATCCGCGGACGGCCGCCCACCAGCCCGCGGACACGGTTGCGAGCAGTGCGATCGGGGAGACGGACGTGACGACAGGCTGGCAGTTCTGGGTCGACCGAGGCGGCACTTTCACCGATATCGTCGCGCGACGCCCGGACGGCCGCCTGCTCACCCACAAGCTGCTGTCGGAGAACCCCGCTCGCTACGCCGACGCCGCGGTCGCCGGGGTCCGCGCGCTCCTGGACGGCTCCGGGGAACCCGTCGACGCCGTTCGCATGGGCACCACCGTCGCCACCAATGCCCTGCTGGAACGGAAGGGGGAGCGGACCCTCCTCGTCATCACCCGCGGTTTCCGCGACGCCCTGCGCATCGCCTACCAGAACCGCCCCCGTATCTTCGCCCGTCGCATCGACCTCCCCGATCTCCTCCACGAGCGGGTCGTGGAGGCCGACGAGCGCATCGCCGCCGACGGGACGGTGCTGCGCGCCCCCGACCTGGACGCCCTCGCCGGTCCCCTCCAGGAGGCGTACGACGACGGAATCCGGGCCGTCGCCGTGGTCTGCATGCACAGCTACCTCCACCCCGCCCACGAGCAGGCGATCGGACAGCTGGCCGCCCGCATCGGCTTTCCGCAGATCTCGCTCTCCAGCGAGGTCAGCCCGCTGATGAAGCTCGTCCCGCGCGGGGACACCGCCGTCGTCGACGCCTACCTGTCGCCGGTGCTGCGCCGATACGTCCGGCACGTCGCGGACGAACTCGAGGGCGTGCGGCTGATGTTCATGCAGTCGAACGGCGGCCTCGCCGAAGCCCGGCAGTTCCGCGGCAAGGACGCCATCCTGTCCGGCCCCGCAGGCGGCATCGTCGGGATGGCCCGCATGTCCCAACTGGCCGGTTTCCACCGGGTCATCGGCTTCGACATGGGCGGCACCTCCACCGACGTCTCGCACTTCGCGGGCGAGTACGAACGCGTCTTCACCACCCAGATCGCCGGTGTCCGGCTGCGCGCCCCCATGCTGGACATCCACACCGTCGCGGCCGGCGGCGGCTCGGTCCTGCACTTCGACGGCTCCCGCTACCGCGTAGGGCCGGACTCGGCGGGCGCGGACCCGGGCCCCGCCTGCTACCGGGGCGGCGGCCCGCTCGCCGTCACCGACGCCAACGTGATGCTCGGCCGCATCCAACCCGCCCACTTCCCCAGGGTGTTCGGTCCGGACGGCGACCAGCCCCTCGACGCCGAACTCGTCCGCGACCGCTTCACCGCCCTCGCACGCGAGATCCGTGAACGGACCGGTGACGACCGCACTCCCGAACAGGTCGCCGAGGGATACCTCCACATCGCCGTCGCCAACATCGCCAACGCCGTCAAGCGGATCTCCGTCCAGAAGGGCCATGACGTCACCCGCTACGCCCTCACCACCTTCGGCGGGGCGGGTGGCCAGCACGCGTGCATGGTCGCCGACTCGCTCGGCATGCGCACGGTCCTGGTGCCGCCCATGGCCGGTGTCCTCTCCGCCCTCGGTATCGGACTCGCCGACACCACGGCCATGCGCGAACAGGCCGTCGAGGCCCCGTTGGACCCCGCTGCCATGTCCGGCGTCCTCAAGACCGCCGACGACCTGGAGAGCGCCGCCCGTGCCGAACTCCGCGCCGAGGACGTCCCCGAGAACCGTATCCAGGTCACCCGCCGCGTCCAGCTCCGCTACGACGGCACCGACACCCCCCTCACCGTCGAGCTGACCGAGCCGACCGCGATGAGGCACGCCTTCGAGGAACGTCATCGCGCCACGTACTCCTTCACCCTCGACCGCCCGCTCGTCGTCGAAGCCCTCTCCGTCGAAGCCACCGGCATCACCGAACCCCCCGATCTCTCCGCCCTGGCCGTCTACCAGGGCAATCCCACCGCCCCCGAAACCGTCCGCCTCCACACGTCCGGCGCCTGGCGCGATGTCCCCCTCCACCGCCGCGAGAACCTGGCTCCCGGCGAGACCGTCACCGGCCCCGCGATCATCACCGAGACCAGTGCGACGACCGTCGTCGACGACGGCTGGCGGGCCGCGACGACCGATGACGGGCATCTGGTCATGGAACGCGTGACGATTACGGAGAGTTCCGATCTCGACACAAAAGCCGACCCGGTTCTGCTCGAGGTCTTCAACAACCTCTTCATGTCCATCGCCGAACAGATGGGCGCCCGGCTGGAGTCCACGGCCCAGTCCGTCAACATCAAGGAGCGACTGGACTTCTCCTGCGCCCTCTTCGACCCGGACGGAAACCTGGTGGCCAACGCCCCACACATCCCCGTCCACCTCGGCTCCATGGGCACCAGCGTCCAGGAGGTCATCCGCAGGCGCGGGTCGTCCATGAACCCCGGGGACACCTACGCGGTCAACGACCCGTACCACGGCGGCACCCACCTGCCCGACGTCACCGTGATCACCCCGGTGTTCGACGCGAAGACCACGGAGAGTGAGCAGAAGATCCTCTTCTACGTCGCCTCCCGCGGCCATCACGCCGAGATCGGCGGCATCGCCCCCGGCTCCATGCCCGCCGACAGCAGCACCATCGAGGAGGAGGGCGTCCTTTTCGACAACTGGCTGCTCGCGGAGAACGGCCGCCTGCGCGAGGAGGAGACCCTCCGTCTGCTCACCGAGGCGCCGTACCCCTCCCGCAATCCGAGGACCAACCTCGCCGACCTCCGCGCACAGATCGCCGCCAACCGCAAGGGCGTCGACGAAGTCGGCCGCATGATCGAGAACTTCGGTCTCGATGTCGTGCAGGCGTACATGAAGCACGTCCAGGACAACGCCGAAGAGGCCGTGCGCCGGGTGATCGACGCCCTGGACGACGGCGAGTACGCCTACGAGACCGACTCGGGCGCCGTCATCCACGTCCACGTGCGCGTGGACCGCGAAAACCGCTCCGCCACCATCGACTTCACCGGTACGTCCGCCCAGCTGACCACCAACTTCAACGCGCCCTTCGCGGTGGTCAACGCGGCTGTCCTGTACGTGTTCCGGACACTGGTCGACGACGACATCCCGCTCAACGACGGCTGTCTGCGCCCGCTGGACATCGTCGTACCGCCCGGGTCCATGCTGGCGCCCGAGCCGCCGGCCGCCGTCGTCGCGGGCAACGTGGAGACCTCACAGGCCATCACGGGCGCCCTGTATGCGGCGCTCGGTGTTCAGGCCGAGGGCTCCGGCACCATGAACAACGTCACCTTCGGCAACGAACGCCACCAGTACTACGAGACCGTGGCCTCCGGGTCCGGCGCGGGCGAAGGCTTCCCCGGCGCGCCCGCGGTGCAGACTCACATGACCAACTCGCGGCTCACGGACCCCGAGGTCCTGGAGTGGCGACTGCCCGTGCAGCTCGACGAGTTCGCGCTGCGGCCCGGCAGCGGCGGCGCAGGAAAGTGGCACGGCGGAGACGGTGCCGTACGCCGCATCCGGTTCCACGAGCCCATGAAGGTCTCCACCCTGTCCCAGCATCGTAGGGTGCCCCCGTACGGCATGGCGGGCGGCGAGCCCGGTGCGCTGGGCGCCAACCGCGTGGAGCGTGCGGACGGTACGGTCACCGAACTCGCCGGTCGTGACTCGGCGGACGTCGGCCCCGGCGACGTACTCGTCATCGAGACCCCTGGCGGCGGAGGCTATGGCCCGCCGTCTACCCAACACCCCCAGCAAGCAGGAGAAGAGACCAATGATCTTCGGGCGTTCTGAGCGCGGCAAGCCCCCGGTCGAGCCCGTCACGCTCAAGATCCTGGTGGCCGGTGGCTTCGGCGTGGGCAAGACCACGTTCGTGGGCGCGGTCAGCGAGATCAGGCCGCTGCGCACCGAGGAACTGCTGACCGAGGCAGGACGCCCGGTCGACGACACGAGCGGTGTCGAGGGCAAGCGCACCACCACCGTCGCCATGGACTTCGGGCGCATCACCCTGCGCGAAGACCTGGTGCTGTACCTGTTCGGCACACCCGGGCAGGAACGGTTCTGGTTCATGTGGGACGAGCTTTCCGAAGGTGCTCTCGGAGCCGTCGTGCTTGCCGACACCCGCCGCCTGGAGGACTGCTTCGCGGCCGTCGACTACTTCGAGCGGCGCTCCATACCCTTCCTGGTCGGCGTCAACTGCTTCGAGGGAGCGATCCGTTACCCGGAGGAGGATGTACGCCAGGCCCTCGACCTCGACGAGGACGTACCGATCGTGCTGTGCGACGCCCGGCACAAGCAGTCGGTCAAGGACGTCCTGGTGGGCGTCGTCCAGCACGCCATGGCGTACTCGGCGCGGCGCCGTCAGACCGTCACCACCTGAGACACGGGTGCGGTCCGTACCCCCGCCGACAGGGGTACGGACCGCGGCTTTTCGGCACCACGCGCGCGTGCCTAGTTCTCGCCGTCCTCTTCCCAGCCGAAGCTCTTCTCCACGGCCTTGCGCCAGTTGTGGTACTGACGGTCCCGGACGGACGCCTCCATGCTCGGCGTCCACTCCACGTCCTTCTGCCAGTGGGACTTCAACTCGTCGAGGTCGTTCCACACGCCTGTGGCGAGCCCGGCAGCGTACGCGGCACCCAGGCACGTGGTCTCGGAGACCTTCGGCCGGACCACCGGCACGTCGAGCACATCCGCCTGGTGCTGCATGAGCAGGTTGTTCTTGGTCATGCCGCCGTCCACCTTCAGGGTGGTGATCTGCACCCCGGAGTCCTGGTACATGGCGTCCACGACCTCGCGCGTCTGCCAGCTCGTCGCTTCGAGCACCGCGCGCGCGAGGTGCGCCTTGGTGACGTACCGGGTGAGACCCGTGACGACACCGCGCGCGTCGGAGCGCCAGTAGGGAGCGAACAGGCCGGAGAAGGCGGGCACGATGTACGCGCCGCCGTTGTCCTCGACACTCGCCGCCAGCGGTTCGATCTCGTCGGCGCTACGGATGATGCCGAGTTGATCGCGGAACCACTGGACCAAGGCGCCCGTTATGGCAATCGACCCCTCCAGGCAGTACACCGGCGCCTCACTGCCGATCTTGTAGCCCATCGTCGTCAGCAGACCGTTCTTCGAAGGGACCGGCCGATTGCCCGTGTTGAGCAACAGGAAGGAGCCCGTGCCGTACGTGTTCTTCGCCGTGCCCACGTCGTAGCAGGCCTGCCCGAACACGGCGGCCTGCTGGTCGCCGAGCGCGGACGCCACGGGCACGCCCGCCAGTTGGCCGACCGCGGTGCCGTAGACCTCGGCGGACGACTTGATCTCGGGCAGCACGGCGTCGGGCACGTTCATCGCGGACAGGATGGACTGATCCCACTGGAGGGTCTCCAGGTTCATCAGCATGGTGCGTCCGGCGTTCGTCACGTCGGTGACGTGCTGCCCGCCGTCCGTGCCGCCGGTGAGGTTCCAGATCAGCCAGGAGTCGATGGTGCCGAAGGCGATCTCACCGTTCTCGGCGCGTGCACGCAGCCCCGGCACGTTGTCCAGCAGCCAGGCCGCCTTCGGTCCCGAGAAATAGGTGGCCAGCGGCAGTCCGGTCTGCTCGCGGAAACGGTCCTGCCCGTCGGAGCCGCCGAGTTGCCTGGTCAGCGCCGCGGTGCGGGTGTCCTGCCACACGATCGCGTTGTGCACGGGCTTGCCCGTCGCGCGGTCCCACAGGACCGTCGTCTCGCGCTGGTTGGTGATGCCGAGCGCGCTGAGCTGGTCGGCGCGCAGCCCGGCCTTGGCGATCGCCCCGGCGACGACGGCCTGCACCTTGGACCAGATCTCGGTGGCGTCGTGCTCCACCCAGCCGGGCTTGGGGAAGATCTGGCGGTGCTCGCGCTGGTCGACGGCCACGATCGCGCCGTCCTGGTTGAAGATGATGCAGCGGCTGGAGGTGGTGCCCTGGTCGATAGCGGCGACGAACCTGTCCGTCATGACGTCCCCTTCGTCGGTTCCTGCACGAGGCTGCGTTTCTCGAGGCTGCGTTTCACAAGGGCTGTGTTCAGAAGGCTGCGTTGAAGATCACCCCGGACAGCGCCCCGCCGATCAGCGGTCCCACCACCGGGATCCACGCGTAACTCCAGTCCGAGGTGCCCTTGTTGGGAATCGGCAGCAGGGCGTGGATGATGCGCGGGCCCAGGTCACGGGCCGGGTTGATGGCGTATCCGGTGGGTCCGCCGAGCGACAGACCGATGCCGACGACCAGGAAGGCGACGACGAGGACCGCGGTGCCGGACTCGCCGAGTCCCTTGGTGAGGCCGAAGGCCAGGATCGGCAGGACCAGACCGATCGTCGCGATGATCTCCGTGATCAGGTTCGCCACGGGATTGCGGATCGCGGGCGCGGTGGAGAAGATCCCGAGCGTCGGCTGGGCGATCTCCTCCTCGGCGTTGGCCTGGAACTGCGCGAAGTAGACCAGCCAGCACAGAACCGCCCCGAGCATCGCGCCGACCATCTGACCGGCGATGTAGAGGGGAACCTGGTCCCAGTCCCCGGTGTCGACGGCGATCCCGAGGGTCACGGCGGGGTTGAGATGCCCGCCGGACAGCGGTGCGGCGGTGTACGCCCCGGCGAGCACGCCGAAGCCCCAGCCGAACGCGATGACGACCCAGCCGGAGTCCTTCGCCTTGGAATAGTTGAGTACGACGGCAGCGACCACGCCGGCGCCGAAGAGGATCAGAATCGCCGTACCGATGACTTCGCCGAGGAATACGTCTGAGTTGCTCATGGCGGCTCCTAGGCCCTGGCCCGGGACGTTCCCGCCCCGGTCCTCCGTGCAGGGTTGCGGTTCCCTTGGCGAACTGCCGAGGGCAGGGAGAGTCCCGCGCCCCGCCCGGCGTCCGCGACGAGCGTGCCTCGCAGCCGAATCGCCCGTGGGAGGAATGGGCCTGAGCTCGTGGGGGCCCGCGCGGCGTGGTGCCTGGATACGCCGAGAATGTACGGCGATGTCGACTGACACCGGAAGTGTTCACCGGGCCCCGGGGGGCGTCAAGGTCGCCGACCGCAACGGTTGGGACGGGCGGCCGAACCGCCCCGATCGGCGGGCGCTGGGGTCGACTGAGACACGTTCGAGCCGAACGGCGCCTTCCCCGTTGTGCCCTCAGCCCCTCCCCGGCTCCGCCACCGCGTACCCCGTCGACGCGGCCTTCGCGCCCGCTGCGCGTCGGATCTCGTGCCCAGGCAGCCCTGCCCGCCCCACGCCCGACTCGCCCCGCTGAGCGCCTTCACGGCCTTCTTCAGCGGCGCGAGACACGCGGCCGGCTCCCTGTGGTCCGCCACGCTGCCGGGCACGCACTCCACGGTGGCCAGGGACAGTGTCACGGGTCGCCCGCCCGCGGCCCAGGGCGCGTCCAGCACGGCGGCGGCCAGCGGAGCCAGCTCCTCCGGGCCCGTCGGCACCAGGAAGCCGTCCCCGCCGATGTGCCCCACGCGCGCGGGTGCGGGCCGCCGTGTGCTGCAGCAACCGTCCCACCGCGCGGATGAGCTCGTCGCCCGCCGCGAACCCGGCTCCGTCGTTGACCTGCTTGAAGCGGTCGACGTCCAGCCGGCTCAGCGCGAACGTCCGCCCGGCCGCGATACGCCGGTCCACCTCAACCGTGATCGCGTCCGAACCCGGCAGCCACGTCAGCGGATTGAGCCCGGCCGCCTCCTCCACCCGGGTCTCGCTCGGCGCCCGTACGAGATCCGCGAGCAGTACGACCCCCACGCAGCGGCCGAGCCGGTCGACCACGGCCACGTCATCCGACGTACGGTCCCGGCCGTACGTCGGCGACCACGTCCAGGACCTCCCACGCGGTGGCGTCGATCCCCACCGTCCGTGGTGGATCTCCGAGATTCGCGGCGGGGCGTTCGGCGTACAGGGCGTGTCCGTGGCGGCCGACATCGGCGGCAGGAAACGCGACCGGTGCACCGAGCGGAACGGCACCCCGTTTCTGCCCACGAGCAGACCCCCGACACGTCGGCCGCCGGTCGGCAGCGCCCTCACCTGACCCGCGGAGGCGGTGGCCGGCAACAACGCGGCAGGTCGCACGAACTCCCGTACCGAAGGACCGGACCGCGGTGGCGACGTGTCAGCGGGGGAGCGGGGCGGAACGTACACCTCCGCCACGGGAAGCCGGGACGGCGGCGCGAACAGCGTGCCCTGCGCCAACTGCGCGCCGGCCGACAGCGGGGCCCCGTACTGCCGTTCCGTCGCCACTCCCTCGACGCAGAGGAGCGCCCCGAGTTCGTCGCACAGGGTCCGCATCGCCCGTACCGCCGAAGGCCGGGCCGGCAGCGACGCGTCGAGCTTCGCGAGCTCGGGCGACATGTCGACAAGCAGTCTCAGTGGTACGTCCCCGTCCCGCACGCCGTCCGCGCTGATCCGGAAGCCCTGTCCCCGCAGTTCGGTGAGCGCCTCCAGCAGCGCCTGATGCGGCACATGGGGGTAGGCGGTCCCACGTCGATCGTGACCTCCCACGGCAGCCTCGGCGAGCGTGCCCGCGAACACGTTGACGTGCAGCGGGAGCGAGGTTTCCCTGCGCACTGCCGCCCGCAGCGCCAACACGACGAGCTGATCGCCGAGTTCGGGGTCACGGCGGGCTTCCGCCAGGATGTCGCCGGTCTCCGGACGAGCGAGTATCTCCAGCCCCGCGACTCCGCGGGTGGCCAGATTGGCCACCGGTTGGAAGGCGAAGCGGAGAGTGTCCGCCCAGGAGCGCACGGGGGCAGGATGGCGTCATTCGCGCACGCCCAAGCGCAGTTCATGAGACGTTCACGCAGGATTCCGGGTCGCTCACACAGCGTATGAGAAACTGCCTTCCCTCCGATCACCTCATGGCGATCACCGCCGACCCGTGTCCGAACAGCCCCTGATTGGCGGTGATCCCCACGCGCGCGTGCTCGACCTGCCGGGCACCCGCGTCGCCCCGCAACTGCCAGGTGAGCTCGCACACCTGGGCGATCGCCTGGGCCGGGACCGCCTCGCCGAAGGAGGCGAGTCCGCCGCTCGTGTTGACGGGTATGCGTCCGCCCGGCGCCGTCGCCCCCTCGCGCAGGAGCTTCGCGCCCTCGCCCTCCCCGCACAGTCCGAGGTCCTCGTACCACTGCAACTCCAGGGCCGTGGACAGGTCGTAGACCTCGGCGAGGGAGAGATCCTCCGGCCCGACTCCGGCCTCCTCGTAGGCCGCGCGCGCGATCGACGCACGGAACGTCCCGGTGGCGGGCTCGACCGCGGCGGCGGAATCCGTCGCGATGTCGGGCAGGTCCAGCACCGTGTTCGGATACGTCGGCGTCACCGTCGACACCGCCCTGATCCGCACGGGCTCCGCCACACCCCTCCGCCGCGCGAACTCCATGCTGGAGAGCACGAGCGCCGCACCGCCGTCCGAGGTGGCGCATATGTCGAGCAGCCGCAGCGGATCCGCCACGACGGCGGAGGCCGCGACCTCTTCCGCGCTCACCGGCTTGCGGTACCGCGCATACGGATTCAGTGCCCCCAGGGCCGCGTTCTTCACTTTGACCTGAGCGAAGTCCTCCACCGTGTCCCCGTGCACGGCGATGCGACGCCGCGCGTACAGCCCGAAGTAGGTCGGGTTGGTCGCGCCGAGGATCCGGAAGCGCAGCCAGTCCGGATCCTCGGGCCGGTCGCCGCCCGCGGGGCGGAAGAACCCCTTCGGTGCGGCATCGGCACCCACCACGAGCACCACGTCGGCCAGTCCCGCGAGGATCTGTGCCCGCGCCGCGGCCACCGCCTGTGCCCCTGATGCGCACGCCGCGTACACGCTGGCGACACGGGCTCCCTGCCAGCCGAGCGCCTTGGCGAAGGTCGCCCCTGCCACATAGCCCGGATAACCGCCCCGCACGGTGTCCGCGCCGACGATCGAGCCGATGTCCCGCCACTCGAGGCCCGCATCGGCCAGCGCCGCGCGGGCGGCCGTCACGCCGTACTCGACGAACCCGCGCCCCCATTTGCCCCATGGGTGCATGCCCGCGCCGAGCACCGCCACCTCTCCCGTCATGCCGTCACCCCCGTCGGCCGCCAGTGCCATGTCGTCCAGACCGTCTCGCCGTCCTCATGGAGCACGCCGGGGACGACCTCCACCTCCGCGCCCACCGCCAGGTCGGCGACGGTGACCCCGGGAACCGCCTGCCCCAGCACCACGATCCGTTCAGCGGCCAGCTCCACGGCGATCAACGTGTGCGGCTCCCAGGGAAGTTCCGGATCGGTCACATACGGTGACGGAGGCCGGTACTGGCTGTCCGTGTACGACCAGACGCGACCGCGCCGCGACAGGGGAATCTCCACCAGATCGCCACTGTCGCATCCGGGGTTGCGACAGTGGCTGTCCTCGCGCGGGAAGAAGACCGATGCGCAGGCGGAGCAGCGGGTCCCGAGAAGCGTGAAGTCGTCTCCCTCACCGGCGAACCACCCGGTGACCACAGGTGTGCGTGTGCGCGGCAAGACCCCTCCCCGGGCCGGACCTGACGGTACGTCAGAAGTGTCGCACGGGCGGCCGCAAAGAGGCAGAGGGCCCAACGGAACCGGAGCAACGGTGATCAGATACAGTCCGCCGCGTGTCCGAAACTCAGCACTCCATCCCCAACTCCGGCCCTGGCTCCCACTGTTCGAGCTGCGGAGCGCCCTACGGAGAGGGCGTCGCGGGCTGGCCCCGTACCTGTCCCGCCTGCAACACGGTGGCCTACCGCAACCCCCTGCCGGTCGCCGTCGCGCTCCAGCCCGTGTACGACACACAGGGCACCGCCCTGGTCGTCATCACCCGAACCATCGCCCCCGCGCGCGGAGGCATCGCCCTGCCCGGCGGTTACGTCGACGACCGTGAGGACTGGCGGCACGCCCTGGTCCGCGAACTCAAGGAAGAGACCGGCATCGACGCGGCGAGCCGCGACGTACGGCTCGTCGACGTGCTCAGCTCGACCGACGGGCACCTGCTGCTGTTCGGGGTGTTGCCGGAGCGTCCCGCCGACGGCCTCCCGCACCACGCCGCCACTGACGAGACGGAGGGCTGGCACCTCCTGCGCAGGCCGGAGGAGCTTGCCTTCCCGCTGCACACGCTGGCCGTACGGGCCTGGTTCGAGGGCCGCTACGTCTGATCCTCAGCGCGCTCCCAGCCCGCGCAGCCGCACCGGGTGGGACGGCTCGCTCACGCCGTCCTCGCCCTCCCGCTGAACGACCACCTTCCGGCCCTCCCAGCGGGCGACGTAGCGTTCGATCTCCGGTTCGGCCCAACCGTCGCCCGCGTCCGCAACGACCAGTCCGCCCCCGCTCCGCCCCCGGGCGGGCGCCCAGACCTCCAGTTCGAGACCGCCGTCGTCCCCCCGCACCGGAATGACGGAACCCGCGCGCGCGAGTACCGGGATCCGCGACAGCGGGGCGTCGACGAGCACCTGTCCCGGCCCTTCGTAGACCTGTTCGGTAGCCGTGTCGTACCAGCGTCCCCGCGGCAGCTGAACCGCACGCCGGTCGCTGCCCGGATCGAGCACCGGTGCCACAAGCAGGCAGTCACCCAGCAGAAAGGCGTCCTCGCAGTCCCGCAGGGCACGGTCCTCGGGCGCGGACCACCACACGGGCCGGACATAAGGCGCACCGGTCCGCCGGGCCAACTGCGCGAGCGTCATGAAGTACGGCAGCAGCCGCCGGCGTTCCACGAGCGCCACGCGCGCGTGCTCCAGCACCTCGGCTCCGAACTCCCACGGCTCCCGGCGCCCTGCCCGCAGACTCGCGTGTGTACGGAACAACGGCAGGTAGGCGCCGAGTTGGAACCAGCGCAGATACAGCTCGGGCGAGGGGTGCCCGTCGTAGCCGCCCACGTCGGGCCCCGAGTACGGCACCCCGCACAGCCCGAGCCCCATCACGAGCGACAGCGAAGCCCGCAGGCCCGGCCAGCCGGTGGCCACGTCACCGGACCAGGTGCCCCCGTATCGCTGCATGCCGGCCCATCCCGAACGCGACAACAGGAAGGGCCGTTCGTCCGGCACCAGGTCGCGCAGAGCCTCGTAACCGGCCTGGGCCATGCACAGCGCGTAGACGTTGTGCGCCTCCTGGTGGTCACCGCCGCGCCCCTCCAGGGAGTGCCTGGCCGACCGCGGCAGGGTGGACTCACCGAACGCGTTGAAGGACGTGGGCTCGTTCATGTCGTGCCAGAAGCCCGCGAACCCCGCCGTGAGCCTCTCCTGGTAGAGGCGACCCCACCAGGCACGCACGCGTGCGTGCGTGAAGTCCGGATAGACCGCCTCACCGGGCCACACGACCCCTTCCACGAGCCGCCCCGACGCGTCCCGCACGAAGGCGTCCTCGGCCGTCCCGCTGTCATGGACCGCGTTGCCGGGCGCGGCTTTGACCGCCGGGTTGACGATCGACACCAGCCGGATCCCGTCCCGCAGCAGTTCCTCCGCCAGTTGGGGCAGCTTGGGAAACCGCTCCTGGTCGACTGTGAACACCTGGTGCTCGTCGTAGTGGTCGATGTCCAGATGGACGGCGTCGAGCGGCAGCGCCCGCTCCTGGTAGCCGGCGACGATCCGCCGCACCTCCTGCTCACTGCCGAAGCCCCAGCGGGCGTGATGATGGCCGAGCGCCCAGGACGGCGGCAGCGCGGGCGCACCGGTCAGCGAGGCCCAGGCGAGCAGCACGCGCGCGGGAGTGCCCACCATCACCCAGCAGCGCAGCGGACCGCCGGCTATCCGCAGCTCGGACATCCCCACCCGGTCGTGTCCTGAACCGGCGCCCTCCTCGCCCTCCCGCAGGGTCACGGTGCCGTCCCACGAGGTGTCGTGGAACACGAGATGGGTGGCGGCGTCGGCCACCACCAGCTGCACCGGCATCGTGACGTACAGCGGATCGTCTGCCGGTCCGAACGCCCGGCCCGGGTCGGTGTTCCACAGCCGATAGGTTCCGTCCCGCAACCGAGGCCCCGACGCCCGTCCCCCCAGCCCGAAGAACCGTGCGTCGGCGGCCACCTCCGACCGCTGCATCCAGCGCGCCTCGCCGCCGCCCACCGGCTCCCACCAGCGGGGCGGCAGATCCCGGCGCAGGGTCACCCCGCCGGGCGTACGCACCTCGACCGCTCCGTGCCGCGACACCACGACGGTCGCCCGCTCGGCCACGACCCGCCAGCCGCCGTCCTTGTCCGGCTCCAGGACCGCCCGGGGATCCGGCTCCGGGCAGCGGCCCGCCAGCGCGTACGACGGCTCCGGCCCGGCCCCGTCCCACCCCCAGAAGACCGCCCCGTTCACCGCGACGACGATCCGCAGCTCGGAGCGGCTGAACCGGACGACACCCCCACCGGGACCCGGCTCCACGTCCTGCATCTGTCCCGGCACCCGCGCCCGCTCGGCCCCCCGCGCCGGCAGCCCGACGGCGTCGATACGCCTCCTGCGCCATGCGGCGCGCACGGTACGCAACCCTTGGGGCGCCCCCGCCGAACCAACCGCCTTCACCGAACGCACCAGGTCACGACCGTTCATGCTGCTCACCCTGCCACTCACTGCTTCACCCGCGCGTGTCGTTCAACTGGCGTTCACCCGTGCCGGGGCCACATCTTCACGACACGGACTGTGTGGGGCGCACCCTGGCGTAGAAGTTGATCACATGGCATCGTCCCTGTCAGCCGCGTCACGCGCACACCCCTGGCCCGTGCGCGGGAGACGCACACGACGCGCACAGTCCAGGAGCCCCCATGTCGACCGAGAATCCCCAGCCGCTCTGGCAGCCAGATCCGCAGCGCATCGCCCGGTCCCAGGTCACCACGTTCCAGGCATGGGCGGCCGAACACCACGGCGCCCCGGCCGACGGAGGCTACGAGGCCCTCCACCGCTGGTCGGTGGACGAGCTGGAGCATTTCTGGGAAGCAGTCACCCAATGGTTCGACGTACGGTTCTCGACGCCCTACGCGCGCGTGCTGGGCGACCGCTCGATGCCCGGCGCCGAGTGGTTCCCCGGAGCCACCCTCAACTACGCCGAGCACGCCCTGCGCGCGGCCGCGACCCGCGCGGACGAACCCGCCCTCCTGTACGTCGACGAGACCCATGAGCCGTTCCCGGTGACCTGGTCCGAGCTGCGCCGCCAGGTCGGCTCCCTGGCCGCGGAGCTGCGCGCTCTCGGCCTCCGGCCCGGAGATCGCGTCAGTGGCTACCTCCCGAACATCCCGCAGGCCGTCGTCGCCCTGCTCGCCACGGCCGCGGTGGGCGCCGTCTGGACGTCCTGCGCCCCCGACTTCGGCGCCCGCAGCGTCCTGGACCGCTTCCAACAGGTGGAGCCGGTCGTCCTGTTCACCGTCGACGGTTACCGTTACGGCGGCAAGGAGCACGACCGCCGCGAGACGGTCGCCGAACTCCGCCGCGAACTGCCTTCTCTGCGCGCGGTCGTCCACATCCCGCTCCTCGGAACCGAGGCTCCTGAAGGCGCCCTGGAGTGGGATGCCCTCACGAGCGCGGACACGGAGCCGGTATTCGAACAGGTGCCCTTCGCGCACCCCCTGTGGGTGCTCTACTCCTCCGGCACGACAGGCCTGCCGAAGGCGATCGTGCAGTCCCAGGGCGGCATCCTCGTCGAGCACCTCAAGCAGCTCGGCCTGCACTGCGACCTCGGCCCCGAGGACCGCTTCTTCTGGTACACCTCCACGGGCTGGATGATGTGGAACTTCCTCGTCTCCGGCCTCCTCACGGGCACGACCGTCGTCCTGTACGACGGCAGCCCCGGCTACCCCGACACGGGCGCCCAGTGGCGGGTCGCCGAACGCACGGGCGCCACTCTCTACGGCACCTCGGCCGCGTACGTCATGGCCTGCCGAAAGGCCGACGTGCATCCAGGCCGCGACTTCGACCTTTCCAGGGTGCAATGCGTGGCCACCACCGGCTCACCGCTTCCGCCCGACGGCTTCCGCTGGCTGCACGACGAGGTCCGCGCGGACCTGTGGATCGCCTCCGTCAGCGGAGGCACGGACGTGTGCTCGTGCTTCGCGGGCGCCGTACCGACCCTGCCCGTGTACATCGGCGAGCTCCAGGCACCGAGCCTGGGCACCGACCTGCAGTCCTGGGACCCGAGCGGCAAGCCCCTGATCGACGAGGTGGGCGAGCTCGTCGTCACCAATCCCATGCCGTCGATGCCGATCCGCTTCTGGAACGACCCCGACGGAAGCCGCTATCACGACAGCTACTTCGACACCTATCCCGGAGTGTGGCGGCACGGTGACTGGATCACCGTCACCTCGCGCGGCTCGGTCGTCATCCACGGCCGCTCCGACTCGACGCTCAACCGCCAGGGCGTCCGTATGGGTTCGGCCGACATCTACGAGGCCGTGGAGCGACTCCCCGAGATCAAGGAGTCCCTGGTCATCGGTATCGAGCAGCCCGACGGCGGCTACTGGATGCCGCTGTTCGTGCAACTGGCTCCGGAAGCCGTCCTCGACCAGGCACTCCTCGACCGCATCAAGGCGACGATCCGCGAAAACCTGTCACCCCGCCACATCCCCGACGAGGTCATCGAGGTCCCCGGCATCCCGCACACCCTCACCGGGAAGCGCATCGAGGTCCCCGTCAAGCGCCTTCTCCAGGGCACCCCTCTGGAGAAGGCGGTCAACCCGGGCTCCATCGACAACCTCGAACTGCTCCATTTCTACGAGGACCTGGCCCGCAAACGCGCCTGACGGAGCGGGTCATCCACCGTAGGTGGCCTCGGACTCACCGAGCACGCCGGCGAAGTCCGAGGCCAGCCGCGCCGCATCGGCCGGCTCCAGCTCAGCGGCCGTGATCCGCACGCCCGGACCGGCCGACAGCCGGAACCGGGCCCCGGCCGCGACCCACCAGCCGTAGGACCGCAGCCCGTTCACCACGGCCGACTCGTCCCGGACGGGCACCCACACATTCATCCCGCTCGCCCCGTGCGCCTCGATGCCCCGGTCGCCGAGCTCCCGTACAAGAGCGTTCCGGCGCAGCGCATAGGTCTCCTGAGCACGAGCGACCAGCGCGCGCGTGCCTTCGTCGGTGAGAAGCCCGTACACCGTCTCCTGGAGCAGATGACTGACCCAGCCGGACGTCAGCAACAGCCGCCCGTCGTGCCGACCCAGTGTGATCGGATCACACGCGGCGGCCGCCCACCTCAGGTCCGTGCCCAGGAACTTGCTCACCGTCCGCACATGCACCCAGCGCGGCAGCCTTGCGCCGGTCAGCGTGCGCAGGGGGGCGCCGGCGACGGCGGAGGCGTGATCGTTCTCCACGACCAGCACCTCAGGGTGCTCCCGGAGCACGTCCAGCAGTGCCTTCTGACGCTCGGGGGAGAAGCGACCGCCGTACGGATTCTGCGCCCGCGGACTGCACACGAGCGCCCGCGCCCCAGCCCGCAGCGCTTCGCTTACAGCCTCGGGCAACACTCCTTCGTCGTCGACGGCGACGGGGACCATGCGCAGCCCCAACGCCGTGACCAGATCCAGCAGGTGGTGATACCCGGGATCCTCCATGGCCACGGCGTCACCGGGCCGTAGCTCCACGGACAGCAGCCGTCCGACCAGATCCAGCGCCCCGTGTGCGAAGGTCACGTGCTCCACGGGTACGCCCTCGGGCCGCAGCCACGTGCGTACGGCGTCCTCGAGTCGTGCCAGCCGGGGCGTCGAACGGTGCGAACGAGCTCCGGGGGACAGCCGGGAGGGGGGCACCAGTCCGGGGAGCAGCCGCGGATCGGGGTGGCCACCCGCCAAGTCCCGCAGGCCGTCGGGCACTTTGGGCGGCCGACGAGACGCCACCGCCGGGGCCGGTGCCACCACGGTCCCACCCCGACCCCGGGTGACCACGATCCCGCGCTGCCGCAGTTCCTTGTACGCCGTGGCGACCGTCCCCGGGCTCACGCCGAGGTCGTCCGCGAGGCGCCGCACCGGAGGCAGTGCGGCTCCGGGCGCCAAGGAGCCCTCAACCACAGCTCGTTCGGTGGACGCCGCAATTCCCTTGGCTGTCGTCCCGCTGATCCCATATTGTGTTGTCACGTTTCAAATTATGTACCAGTACATAAATAAAAAGCAAGCAGGCAAGGGGGAGCAGTGCATCCGATACGGCGCGCGGCAGCATGGTCGAGAAGCGTTCCCGGAGGTCGCGACGGGCGCAGAATGCTCACCATCGCGCTTGTCGACCGCATCGGCAGCGGACTGTGGGCTTCCGTCTCCGTTCTCTACTTCATCTACGTCTCCGAGCTCTCCCTGGCCCAGGTCGGCACGCTCGCCGCTGCCGCAGGCGCGGTCGGCATCGCAGGGGCACCGATAGGCGGCAAGCTCGCCGACCGATTCCCGATCACCCGGGTCCTGCTGACCGTCCAGCTCATACGTGCCGTGGCCTCCTGCGCACTGCTCACGACCGACAACTACGCCCTGCTCATCGCCTTCTCGTCGGTGGGCGGCCTCGGCGACCGCGCCGCGAGCATCCTCACCAAGCTCTACGCCACCCGAGTCGCCGGCCCGGACCGCGTCCGCTACCAGGCGTTCCACCGAACCGTGGCCAACGCGGGCTGGGCGCTGGGCGGCCTCGCCGCCGCTGCAGCACTGGCGCTCGGCAGCACGGCTGCCTACCAATGGCTCCTTGCCGGAGACGCCTTGTCCTTCGTGGCCTCAGCACTCCTCACCCTGCGCTGCGACGAGCCCCCGTCCTCCTCCCGCACCGTCACCACCTCGAAGCACCCGGCTCCCATGACCAGGCCGACGACCCCCTGGCGGGACCGCACCTATCTCGCCTACGTCGCCACCGAGGCCGTCCTCTTCCTCGACGACGCGGTGTTCAAGGTCGGCCTGCCCCTGTGGATCGCACACGAGAGCAGCGCACCGAACGGACTGGCACCGCTCCTGATGGTCCTCAACAACGTCATGGTCGTGGCACTCCAGGTGCCCCTCGCCCGATTCGGCACCACCACAGCGGCTGCCCGAAACCTCCTCCTCCCGCTCTCCGCCACCTTCGC
This sequence comes from Streptomyces canus, assembly GCF_030816965.1. Classification (NCBI taxonomy): domain Bacteria; kingdom Bacillati; phylum Actinomycetota; class Actinomycetes; order Kitasatosporales; family Streptomycetaceae; genus Streptomyces; species Streptomyces canus. Next base: position 1,695,060 of record NZ_JAUSYQ010000002.1, on the reverse strand, counting down.
CCTGGGCGGCATCGCCATGGCACTCGCGGCCACGGGCGGAGCCGTCACCGCCACAGCGCTCCTCACCGCCGCGGCAGCGGCCTTCACCATGGCCGAGATGCTGCACGCCACCATCTCCTGGGAACTCTCCGTCGCCCTCGCCCCCGACACCGCCCAGGGCACCTACCTCGGCGTCCACGGCCTGGCCCAGTCCGTGCAGCGCACCTTCGGACCACTCGCAGTCACCGCGGCCATCGCCACCGGCCCGGCAGGATGGGCCGCCTTCGGCACAGTCATAGCCCTGACCTGCACAATCCAGCACCAGCTGGTCCGGGGGGGCGCCTCACCCAGACCTCATTGTCAGTGTCGCCGGTTACTGTGAGTGAGAATTGATCGACTGTGCACAGGGGGAAACATGGCGCACACCGACCACCAGACAATGCGACGCGTCCTGCGCCGCGAAATCGCCGGAACCATCGGCCTGCTCACCGACGAACACGACTTCCGCGCCATGCGGCGCTACCGCAGCTTCATCTTCGACGACCACGCGACCTACCTGAAACAGGTCGAAGACCTCCTGAGGACCCGCGCCTCACAGGGCAGCCACACCACCGTCGCCCTCTTCGACCCCCAGGAGTACGCCGAGTTCTGCGAGGAGAGGGGCCTCGACCCGGACATCCCGTCGAGCCGAACACGCTTCACCGCAGAACTCGCCAACACCGGTTCGACGCTCCCCTACGAGGGCCAGCCCCTCACCGACCTCGTGCCCGCCCTCGTGGACGAAGCCGTCCGCCAAGCCACCTGGGAGTACGCGACCACCCTCCTCGCCCGCCTCGGCGCCTGCGGTTCCTGCGGGGAGGACATCGGCCGCGCGGCCTTCACCCGCGCCTCCGACCTCCTCGTCCGGATCCTCGACACAGCCCGGCCGGGCGAACACCACCTCGTCTGCAGCGTCACCGGCACACCGGAAACCCTCGTCGCCGTCCTCCACTCCGACGAGAACACCGAGGGGGCCGTCCAACTCGACGAGGCCGAGGCGCTCGAATTCACCACGGTCCTCGCACTCGGCATCGCCACCCAGAGCCCCGGCGGACTCGTCATGCGCACCAGCGCGCCCGGGATCACCGACCGCATCTACGGCTGGCGTCTGCGCGGCGACGGCCTCGAACCCCTCACCGCCGGAGAAGTCTTCGACGCCTACTGCACCGATATCGATTCCGGCGACCTGATCTCCCCGGAATCGGACGTCGACTACTGCGTGCCGCCCGACCTCGGACCGGAAGGACAGACGTCGCGCCACAGTCACTGAACACAACGAGGGCGCTCCACCCACGGGTGGAGCGCCCTCCAAGAACCGTCAGCCGGCCTTTCCGGTCCGACTACTCGCCCGACAGCACCGCCTGGGCCGCGTCCCGCGCGTCCTCGGCACTGTCTGCGGCCCGCGCGGCGGCGGCAGCACGCTCGCACTGCGCCAGCGTGTACTTCGCCAGCGCCGCCCGGACATAAGGAATGGACGCCGCACCCATGGAAAGCGAGGTGACCCCCAGACCGGTCAGCACACAGGCGAGCAGCGGGTCGGACGCGGCCTCACCACAGACACCACAGCTCTTGCCCTCGGCCTTCGCCGCCTCGGCGGACAGCGCGACCAGGTCGAGCAGCGCGGGCTGCCACGGATCCTGCAGCCGCGACACCGCACCCACCTGACGGTCGGCGGCGAAGGTGTACTGCGCGAGATCGTTGGTCCCGAGCGACAGGAACTCGACCTCCTGCAGGATCGACCGCGCCCGCAGAGCGGCCGAGGGAATCTCCACCATCGCGCCGAACTTCGCCTGCAGCCCTGCCGCACGGCACGCGTCGGCGAACGCCCTGGCATCGGCGCGGTCCGCCACCATCGGGGCCATGACCTCAAGGTAGACGGGCAGACCCTCGGCGGCCTTCGCGAGCGCCGTCAGCTGAGTCCGAAGCACGTCGGGGTGATCGAGCAGCGTCCGCAGTCCACGCACACCCAGCGCCGGGTTCGGCTCGTCGGACGGCGTAAGAAAGTCCAGCGGCTTGTCCGCGCCCGCGTCCAGCACACGGACGACCACACGCCCCTCGGGGAACGCCTCGAGGACCTGGCGATACGCCTCGACCTGCTTCTCCTCGGACGGAGCGTTCTTGCTGTCGTCGAGGAAGAGGAACTCGGTACGGAAGAGACCGACGCCTTCGGCTCCCGCCTCGACCGCGGCGGGCACGTCCGCCGGACCACCGACGTTGGCCAGCAGCGGCACCTTGTGGCCGTCGGCGGTGGCACCCGGGCCCGTCGACGCGGCGAGCGCGGCCCTCCGCTCGGCGGCAGCGGCCTCCAACTGGGCCTTCTTCTCATCGCTCGGGTTCACGAAGATGTCACCGGTGCTGCCGTCGACAGCGATGACCGTGCCCTCGGCCAGCTCACCGGCACCCGGCAGTGCCACAACGGCCGGCACACCGAGTGCCCGCGCCAGAATCGCGCTGTGGCTGGTCGGTCCGCCCTCCTCGGTGACGAAACCCAGAACAAGCGTCGGGTCCAGCAGAGCGGTGTCGGCAGGCGCGAGATCACGCGCCACCAGGACGTACGGCTCGTCGCTGTCCGGGACGCCCGGCATGGGCACCCCGAGCAGACGGGCGACGATACGATTCCGCACGTCGTCGAGGTCGGCGACGCGACCGGCCAGGTACTCACCCGCGCCCGCCAGCAGTTCGCGGTACGCGGCGAAGGCGTCGTACACGGCGCGCTCAGCCGTGCTGCCGACGGCGATGCGCCGGTCCACGTCTGCCATAAGTTCGGGATCCTGGGCCATCATGGCCTGCGCTTCGAGCACCGCCTGGGCTTCACCCCCCGCCAGATTGCCGCGCGCCATCAGGTCGGCCGCCACAGCCTCCACGGCCTTGCGGGCGCGCCCCTGTTCACGCTCCGCGTCCTCCGCCGGAATCTGCTTGGCAGGCGGCTCCAGCACCGCCGTTCCCATGTGCCGAACCTCGCCGATCGCCACACCGTGGCTCACGCCGACGCCTCGCAGCGTTGTGTCCATCTCACCCGTCTCCAATAGTGCGGCGGGTCCCGCCGCCGCGGTGGTTGTCGTCTCTACTTGCCGTCGTACGACGGCACTGACGTCACTTCCAGACGAAGAGACTGTCGTCGGCCTTCACGTCGCCGTCCTCACGGAGTTCGGAGAGGGCCTCGGCCGTGGCCTCCAGAGCCACGACCGGGCAGACCGCGGACCTGCCGGCGGCCTCGACGGCGGCCGGGTCCCAGCGCACGATCGCCTGACCGCGCGTGACGGTGTCGCCCTTGTTCACCAGCAGCTCGAAACCCTCGCCGTTGAGCTGCACGGTGTCGATGCCGAGATGGACGAGCACGCCGTGCCCCTGTTCGTCCACGACGACAAACGCGTGGGGGTGGAGAGAGACGATCACGCCGTCGACTGGGGCGACGGCCTCGGACGGTTCACGTACGGGATCGATCGCCGTACCCGGGCCGACCATGGCCCCGGAGAAGACCGGATCGGGCACTGCGGCCAGTCCGATGGCGCGTCCAGCAAGAGGGGACGTCACGGTGGTCATGGGAAGCCTCCCAGGGGTGGAGCTGCGTATATGCACCGTCACTGCTTGTCCCGGACGGCGCTGTCCAGCAGCGTATGGCATGTGAAGTACGGGTTCCGCAGGAAAGATACCGCTAAGTGGTCTAGACCACCAGCCCAACGGATTTGCACCCTCTTCGCGGCCCCGTGTACAGTCGTACCCCTGCTTGAGGCCGAGCGGCGCCACCGAGCGTCCCAGCCTGGCAGCACCCAACTTGTCAGATCCTAACTCGGGATCACCTTCTGCATGCTTGCAGGACGGTGGTCAGAGGGCCGGAAAAACACTGGTAGAGTTGGGAACACCGAAGGGAAGCGCCTGGAGGAAAGCCCGAGAGGGTGAGTACAAAGGAAGCGTCCGTTCCTTGAGAACTCAACAGCGTGCCAAAAATCAACGCCAGATATGTTGATACCCCGTCTCCGGCCTTCTTGGCCGGGGCGAGGTTCCTTTGAAGTAAAACACAGCGAGGACGCTGTGAACGGTCGGGCTTATTCCGCCTGGCTGTTCCGCTCTCGTGGTGTCGACCGGATTACCGGTAAACATTCACGGAGAGTTTGATCCTGGCTCAGGACGAACGCTGGCGGCGTGCTTAACACATGCAAGTCGAACGATGAACCACTTCGGTGGGGATTAGTGGCGAACGGGTGAGTAACACGTGGGCAATCTGCCCTTCACTCTGGGACAAGCCCTGGAAACGGGGTCTAATACCGGATACCACTACCGCAGGCATCTGTGGTGGTTGAAAGCTCCGGCGGTGAAGGATGAGCCCGCGGCCTATCAGCTTGTTGGTGAGGTAATGGCTCACCAAGGCGACGACGGGTAGCCGGCCTGAGAGGGCGACCGGCCACACTGGGACTGAGACACGGCCCAGACTCCTACGGGAGGCAGCAGTGGGGAATATTGCACAATGGGCGAAAGCCTGATGCAGCGACGCCGCGTGAGGGATGACGGCCTTCGGGTTGTAAACCTCTTTCAGCAGGGAAGAAGCGAAAGTGACGGTACCTGCAGAAGAAGCGCCGGCTAACTACGTGCCAGCAGCCGCGGTAATACGTAGGGCGCAAGCGTTGTCCGGAATTATTGGGCGTAAAGAGCTCGTAGGCGGCTTGTCACGTCGGGTGTGAAAGCCCGGGGCTTAACCCCGGGTCTGCATTCGATACGGGCTAGCTAGAGTGTGGTAGGGGAGATCGGAATTCCTGGTGTAGCGGTGAAATGCGCAGATATCAGGAGGAACACCGGTGGCGAAGGCGGATCTCTGGGCCATTACTGACGCTGAGGAGCGAAAGCGTGGGGAGCGAACAGGATTAGATACCCTGGTAGTCCACGCCGTAAACGGTGGGAACTAGGTGTTGGCGACATTCCACGTCGTCGGTGCCGCAGCTAACGCATTAAGTTCCCCGCCTGGGGAGTACGGCCGCAAGGCTAAAACTCAAAGGAATTGACGGGGGCCCGCACAAGCAGCGGAGCATGTGGCTTAATTCGACGCAACGCGAAGAACCTTACCAAGGCTTGACATACGCCGGAAAGCATCAGAGATGGTGCCCCCCTTGTGGTCGGTGTACAGGTGGTGCATGGCTGTCGTCAGCTCGTGTCGTGAGATGTTGGGTTAAGTCCCGCAACGAGCGCAACCCTTGTCCTGTGTTGCCAGCATGCCCTTCGGGGTGATGGGGACTCACAGGAGACCGCCGGGGTCAACTCGGAGGAAGGTGGGGACGACGTCAAGTCATCATGCCCCTTATGTCTTGGGCTGCACACGTGCTACAATGGCAGGTACAATGAGCTGCGATACCGTGAGGTGGAGCGAATCTCAAAAAGCCTGTCTCAGTTCGGATTGGGGTCTGCAACTCGACCCCATGAAGTCGGAGTTGCTAGTAATCGCAGATCAGCATTGCTGCGGTGAATACGTTCCCGGGCCTTGTACACACCGCCCGTCACGTCACGAAAGTCGGTAACACCCGAAGCCGGTGGCCCAACCCCTTGTGGGAGGGAGCTGTCGAAGGTGGGACTGGCGATTGGGACGAAGTCGTAACAAGGTAGCCGTACCGGAAGGTGCGGCTGGATCACCTCCTTTCTAAGGAGCATCTAGGCCGCCAAGCTTGCTTGGTGGTCCAGGGCCATTACGTCGGCACACGTTCGACGGTGGTTGCTCATGGGTGGAACGTTGATTATTCGGCACACTTGATCGTCTTCTCCTTCTAGTACTGCTCTTCGGAGCGTGGAACGTTGAGGGGAGCGGGGAGTGGGCCGGGCACGCTGTTGGGTGTCTGAGGGTGCGAGCGTTGCTCGTCCTTCGGATGCCGGCCCCAGTGAACTCGGAGTGAAGCTCCGGGGTGATGGGTGGCTGGTCGTTGTTTGAGAACTGCACAGTGGACGCGAGCATCTGTGGCCAAGTTTTTAAGGGCGCACGGTGGATGCCTTGGCACCAGGAACCGATGAAGGACGTGGGAGGCCACGATAGTCCCCGGGGAGTCGTCAACCAGGCTTTGATCCGGGGGTTTCCGAATGGGGAAACCCGGCAGTCGTCATGGGCTGTCACCCATACCTGAACACATAGGGTATGTGGAGGGAACGCGGGGAAGTGAAACATCTCAGTACCCGCAGGAAGAGAAAACAACCGTGATTCCGGGAGTAGTGGCGAGCGAAACCGGATGAGGCCAAACCTACGACGTGTGAGACCCGGCAGGGGTTGCGTCGTGGGGGTTGTGGGATCTCTCTTTCACAGTCTGCCGGCTGTGAGACGAGTCAGAAACCGTTGATGTAGGCGAAGGACATGCGAAAGGTCCGGCGTAGAGGGTAAGACCCCCGTAGTCGAAACATCAGCGGCTCGTTTGAGAGACACCCAAGTAGCACGGGGCCCGAGAAATCCCGTGTGAATCTGGCGGGACCACCCGCTAAGCCTAAATATTCCCTGGTGACCGATAGCGGATAGTACCGTGAGGGAATGGTGAAAAGTACCGCGGGAGCGGAGTGAAATAGTACCTGAAACCGTGTGCCTACAAGCCGTGGGAGCGTCGGGCAAGCACTTGTGCTTGCCTCGTGACTGCGTGCCTTTTGAAGAATGAGCCTGCGAGTTTGCGGTGTGTTGCGAGGTTAACCCGGGTGGGGTAGCCGTAGCGAAAGCGAGTCCTAATAGGGCGTTTGAGTAGCACGCTCAAGACCCGAAGCGGAGTGATCTAGCCATGGGCAGGTTGAAGCGGAGGTAAGACTTCGTGGAGGACCGAACCCACCAGGGTTGAAAACCTGGGGGATGACCTGTGGTTAGGGGTGAAAGGCCAATCAAACTCCGTGATAGCTGGTTCTCCCCGAAATGCATTTAGGTGCAGCGTCGTGTGTTTCTTGCCGGAGGTAGAGCACTGGATAGGCGATGGGCCCTACCGGGTTACTGACCTTAGCCAAACTCCGAATGCCGGTAAGTGAGAGCGCGGCAGTGAGACTGTGGGGGATAAGCTCCATGGTCGAGAGGGAAACAGCCCAGAGCATCGACTAAGGCCCCTAAGCGTACGCTAAGTGGGAAAGGATGTGGAGTCGCAGAGACAACCAGGAGGTTGGCTTAGAAGCAGCCACCCTTGAAAGAGTGCGTAATAGCTCACTGGTCTAGTGATTCCGCGCCGACAATGTAGCGGGGCTCAAGCGTACCGCCGAAGTCGTGTCATTGCAGCAATACGCCCAACGGCGGCTGTGATGGGTAGGGGAGCGTCGTGTGCCGGGTGAAGCCGCGCCGGAAGGCAGTGGTGGACGGTTCACGAGTGAGAATGCAGGCATGAGTAGCGATACACACGTGGGAAACGTGTGCGCCGATTGACTAAGGGTTCCTGGGTCAAGCTGATCTGCCCAGGGTAAGTCGGGACCTAAGGCGAGGCCGACAGGCGTAGTCGATGGATAACCGGTTGATATTCCGGTACCCGCTGTGAAGCGTCAAACACCGAACCTATTGATGCTAAGGCCGTGAAGCCGTTCCGGACCCTTCGGGGAATGGAAAGTGGTGGAGCCGCCGAACCAAGGTGGTAGTAGGTGAGTGATGGGGTGACGCAGGAAGGTAGTCCAGCCCGGGCGGTGGTTGTCCCGGGGTAAGGGTGTAGGCCGTGCGGTAGGTAAATCCGTCGCACACAAGGCTGAGACCTGATGCCGAGCCGATTGTGGTGAAGTGGATGATCCTATGCTGTCGAGAAAAGCCTCTAGCGAGTTTCATGGCGGCCCGTACCCTAAACCGACTCAGGTGGTCAGGTAGAGAATACCGAGGCGTTCGGGTGAACTATGGTTAAGGAACTCGGCAAAATGCCCCCGTAACTTCGGGAGAAGGGGGGCCATCACTGGTGAGAGGACTTGCTCCTCGAGCTGGGGGTGGCCGCAGAGACCAGCGAGAAGCGACTGTTTACTAAAAACACAGGTCCGTGCGAAGCCGTAAGGCGATGTATACGGACTGACGCCTGCCCGGTGCTGGAACGTTAAGGGGACCGGTTAGTCCGACTTCGGTCGGGCGAAGCTGAGAACTTAAGCGCCAGTAAACGGCGGTGGTAACTATAACCATCCTAAGGTAGCGAAATTCCTTGTCGGGTAAGTTCCGACCTGCACGAATGGCGTAACGACTTCTCGACTGTCTCAACCATAGGCCCGGTGAAATTGCACTACGAGTAAAGATGCTCGTTTCGCGCAGCAGGACGGAAAGACCCCGGGACCTTTACTACAGTTTGATATTGGTGTTCGGTTCGGCTTGTGTAGGATAGCTGGGAGACTGTGAACTCCGGACGCCAGTTCGGGGGGAGTCGTCGTTGAAATACCAGTCTGGTCGTGCTGGATGTCTAACCTGGGTCCGTGATCCGGATCAGGGACAGTGTCTGATGGGTAGTTTAACTGGGGCGGTTGCCTCCTAAAGAGTAACGGAGGCGCCCAAAGGTTCCCTCAGCCTGGTTGGCAATCAGGTGTTGAGTGTAAGTGCACAAGGGAGCTTGACTGTGAGACCGACGGGTCGAGCAGGGACGAAAGTCGGGACTAGTGATCCGGCGGTGGCTTGTGGAAGCGCCGTCGCTCAACGGATAAAAGGTACCCCGGGGATAACAGGCTGATCTTCCCCAAGAGTCCATATCGACGGGATGGTTTGGCACCTCGATGTCGGCTCGTCGCATCCTGGGGCTGGAGTCGGTCCCAAGGGTTGGGCTGTTCGCCCATTAAAGCGGTACGCGAGCTGGGTTTAGAACGTCGTGAGACAGTTCGGTCCCTATCCGCTGCGCGCGCAGGAATATTGAGAAGGGCTGTCCCTAGTACGAGAGGACCGGGACGGACGAACCTCTGGTGTGCCAGTTGTTCTGCCAAGGGCATGGCTGGTTGGCTACGTTCGGGAGGGATAACCGCTGAAAGCATCTAAGCGGGAAGCCTGCTTCGAGATGAGTATTCCCACCCCCTTTGAGGGGTTAAGGCTCCCAGTAGACGACTGGGTTGATAGGCCGGATCTGGAAGCCCAGTAATGGGTGGAGGTGACCGGTACTAATAGGCCGAGGGCTTGTCCATATTTGCTCGCGTCCACTGTGTTAGTTCTGAGGCAACGACTGTGTGTTTTCCGGTCTGTGTTTCATAGTGTTTCGGTGGTCATAGCGTGAGGGAAACGCCCGGTTACATTCCGAACCCGGAAGCTAAGCCTTACAGCGCCGATGGTACTGCAGGGGGGACCCTGTGGGAGAGTAGGACACCGCCGAACTCCTTTTAGAGCTCTGGCTCTTGGGCATACAGCCCAAGAGCCAGAGCTTTTTTGCGTTGAGGTAGGGTCAGGGGGCATCGTTGGCACGTTTCCCACAGGAGGCCCCCGGGTGGAGGTCCAGGAGACCCGCGTCCAGACGGACCGGGTCCTCACCATCCCCAACATCCTCAGCATGGCGAGGCTCGTTGGGGTGCCGCTCTTCCTGTGGCTGATCCTCAGGCCCGAGTTCGGAGGGCCGAAGAGTGACACCTGGGCGTTGCTGGTACTTGCTCTGAGCGGGATCAGCGACTACCTGGACGGCAAGCTCGCCCGACGGTGGAACCAGATCAGCAGTCTTGGCCGGCTGCTCGACCCCGCGGCCGACCGGCTCTACATTCTCTCGACTCTGGTCGGTCTCACCTGGCGCGAGATCCTGCCAATCTGGTTGACGGCTGCACTGCTCCTGCGAGAGCTGGTTCTCCTGGTGATGGTGGGCATCCTCAGGCGCCACGGTTATCCCCCGCCGCAGGTGAACTTCCTTGGCAAAGCTGCAACCTTCAACCTGATGTACGCCTTCCCGCTGCTCCTGCTCAGTGACGGAACTGGTTGGATCTCGTCACTCGCTGCTATTTTCGGATGGGCGTTCGCCGGATGGGGTACAACGCTGTACTGGTGGGCAGGAGTGCTCTACGTGGTACAAGTCCGCCGCTTGGTCCGTGCGGACGCCAAGGCCGACTGAACCCCGCCCATTGGCACGGCCGTGGCGGCTCGATGGCCCCCGGCAGAAAAGTGCGGGACAATCTGGACGGGTGAAGTCGGCTAGACCGTCGTCTCTTAAGGAGGACGCTTCCGACATGAAGGCCGTCGTGATGGCCGGAGGCGAAGGCACACGCCTTCGTCCCATGACCTCGAGCATGCCCAAGCCGCTCCTGCCGGTGGTAAACCGGCCGATCATGGAGCACGTGCTGCGGCTGCTCAAAAGGCATGGGCTCAACGAGACCGTCGTCACCGTCCAGTTCCTGGCCTCACTGGTCAAGAACTACTTCGGTGACGGTGAAGAGCTCGGAATGGAGCTCTCCTATGCCAATGAGGAGAAGCCACTCGGTACCGCCGGAAGCGTCAAGAACGCCGAAGAGGCGTTGAAGGACGACGCTTTCCTCGTCATCTCCGGTGATGCTCTGACCGACTTCGACCTCACCGAGCTCATCAACTTCCACAAGGAAAAGGGTGCGCTGGTCACGGTCTGTCTGACCCGAGTCCCCAATCCGCTCGAATTCGGCATCACCATCGTCGACGAGGAAGGCAAGGTCGAGCGCTTCCTGGAGAAGCCCACCTGGGGGCAGGTCTTCTCGGACACCGTGAACACGGGCATCTATGTCATGGAGCCCGAGGTCTTCGACTACGTCGAGGCCGATGTTCCCGTGGACTGGTCCGGTGATGTCTTCCCGCAGCTGATGAAGGAAGGCAAGCCGATCTACGGCTATATCGCGGAGGGCTACTGGGAGGACGTCGGCACGCACGAGAGCTATGTGAAGGCACAGGCAGACGTCCTGGAGGGCAAGGTTGACGTCGAGATCGACGGCTTCGAGCTCTCCCCGGGCGTCTGGGTGGCCGAGGGCGCTGAGGTGCATCCCGATGCCGTTCTCCGTGGTCCGCTGTACATCGGGGACTACGCGAAGGTCGAGGCCGGCGCCGAGATCCGCGAGCACACCGTCGTGGGCTCGAACGTCGTCGTGAAGAGCGGCGCGTTTCTGCACAAGGCCGTGGTGCACGACAACGTGTATGTCGGGCAGCAGAGCAACCTTCGTGGCTGTGTCGTCGGGAAGAACACCGACATCATGCGTGCGGCCCGTATCGAGGACGGCGCGGTCATCGGTGACGAGTGCCTCGTCGGCGAGGAATCGATTATTCAGGGGAATGTGCGGGTCTACCCGTTCAAGACCATCGAGGCCGGCGCCTTCGTCAACACCTCGGTCATCTGGGAGTCCAGGGGCCAGGCGCATCTCTTCGGAGCCCGGGGAGTCTCGGGCATCCTGAACGTCGAGATCACCCCTGAGCTCGCGGTGCGGCTCGCTGGTGCCTACGCGACGACCCTCAAGAAGGGGTCGACCGTCACCACTGCCCGTGACCACTCCCGTGGCGCGCGGGCACTGAAGCGGGCGGTCATCTCCGCTCTGCAGGCCAGCGCCATCGACGTACGCGACCTGGAAAACGTACCGCTGCCCGTGGCGCGGCAGCAGACCGCTCGGGGGAGCGCCGGCGGAATCATGATCCGGACCACGCCCGGGGTGCCGGACTCCGTGGACATCATGTTCTTCGACGGGCGGGGCGCGGACCTTTCTCAGGGCAGTCAGCGAAAACTGGACCGGGTGTTCGCGCGGCAGGAGTACCGGCGCGCGTTCCCGGGTGAGATCGGAGACCTGCACTTCCCGGCGAGTGTCTTCGATTCGTACACCGGTTCGCTGTTGCGGAACGTCGACATCACCGGGATTTCCGAGTCCGGGCTGAAGGTCGTCGTGGACGCGTCGAACGGCAGTGCGGGCCTGGTGCTGCCCAGTCTGCTCGGGAAACTCGGCGTGGACTCGCTGACCATCAACCCTGGGCTCGACGAGTCCAGGCCGACGGAGACGGCGGACGCTCGGCGGTCGGGTCTGATCCGGCTGGGTGAGATCGTGGCGTCTGCGCGGGCCGCGTTCGGGGTGCGGTTCGACCCCGTGGGTGAGCGGCTGTCCCTCGTGGACGAGAAGGGGCGGATCATCGAGGACGACCGGGCCCTGCTCGTCATGCTCGATCTCGTCGCCGCGGAGCGGCGCAGCGGCCGTGTGGCGCTGCCGGTGACCACCACGCGGATCGCCGAGCAGGTGGCGGCGTACCACGGCACACAGGTGGAGTGGACGACCACCTCGCCCGACGACCTCACCCGGGTCGGACGCGACGACCAGACGATCTTCGGTGGTGACGGCAAGGGCGCCTTCATCATCCCGGAGTTCAGCAGTGTCTTCGACGGTGCGGCGGCCTTCGTACGGCTGATCGGGCTGGTGGCGCGGACGCAGCTCACGCTCAGCCAGATCGACGCACGGATTCCGCGGGCCCATGTCCTCAAGCGGGATCTGGCGACCCCGTGGGCGGTCAAGGGACTGGTGATGCGCAGGGTCGTGGAGGCGGCGGGCGATCGGTTTGTCGACACGACCGACGGTGTCCGGGTCGTGGAGACCGACGGACGTTGGGTGATGGTGCTGCCGGACCCGGCGGAGGCGGTCACCCATCTGTGGGCCGAGGGGCCCGATGACGCGTCCGCGCAGGCCCTGCTGGACGAATGGGCGGCGGTCGTGGACAGCGCCGGCCGCTGAGACACGCACGCGTGCGTGCCGGACAGGTGTCCCCAAGGGGGCCTGTCCGGCACGCCGATGGGGCCATTCGGAGGTAGGGGCCGCGACGTGCGACGATGTGCGGCATGCCGCAGCAGCCCCCCATTCGGAGCACCCCCACGCGCCCGGACGCCTCCATGTCGCTGCTCACCAACGTCATGGACCACAGCCTCGACGACGGGTACGCCGAGGCTGCGGCCCGCAAGAAGGCCGCCGGTGACGGCGGGCTGCCCAAGACCTTGCGGGCGAAGCTGGGGCTGGCTGTCGGCCTGGTCCTCGCCGCTCTCGTGGTCACCGTGGGGGCGGCGCAGGCGCGGGTGGCGGCTCCGGTCGTGGCCAAGGAGCGCGAGGAGCTCATCGACCGTATCGACCGTGAGACCGAGACGGCGGACAAGCTCGAGGAGAGTGTCGACCAGCTGCGCGACGACGTGAGCACGCGGCAGCGCGAGGCGCTCAAGCAGAGTGGCGACAGCGGCCGGACCGACCTCGTGGGCATCCTGTCGGGCGCAGTGGAGGTGCACGGCCCGGGCGTCAAACTGGTCGTGAACGACGCCAAGGAAGCCAGCACGGGCGGCGACGGGAACCCGCGTGAGACGTCGGGCTTCTCCGACACCGGGCGGGTGCGCGACCGTGACATGCAGCGGGTGGTGAACGGGCTGTGGGAGTCGGGCGCCGAGGCCGTCTCCATCAACGGACAGCGCTTGACCGCGCTGTCGGCGATCAGGGCCGCGGGTGACGCGATACTGGTCGACAACAAGCCGCTGGTTCCGCCGTATACGGTGCTTGCGGTGGGGGACGGGCAGCGGCTGAGCACCAGATTCCAGGACAGTGCCGACGGGCTGTACCTGCACGCCCTGCAGGAGAACTACGGCATCCGGACCGCCATCTCCGTGGAGGACGACCTCCGGCTGCCGGCCGCACCGAGTGTGATCGTACGTACAGCAGAGCCAAAAACTGAGAAGGGCACATCGTGATCGCCGTACTGGGCCTCGTCGTGGGAGTCGTGGCCGGCCTCTTGGTCCGGCCTGAGGTTCCGGCGGTCGTCGAGCCTTATCTGCCGATCGCCGTGGTGGCGGCGCTCGACGCCGTCTTCGGGGGCCTGCGGGCCATGCTCGACGGCATCTTCGACGACAAGGTCTTCGTCGTGTCGTTCCTGTCGAACGTGGTCGTGGCCGCGTTGATCGTGTTCCTGGGCGACAAGCTGGGCGTGGGTGCCCAGCTCTCGACCGGTGTCGTCGTCGTGCTCGGCATCCGGATCTTCTCGAACGCCGCGGCGATCCGTCGACACGTCTTCCGGGCGTGAGGCCGATGAGCGAGCAGGAAGAGACGCCCGGCAACAGGCTGCGCAAGGAACTGCCCGAGGAGCTCCCGGCGACCGCTCCCGAGGAGGCGGGGACCACGGCGTCGGAGGCAGGGCTGACCGGCCGTCAGCGGCTGGTGAACGGACTGTGGCCGCCGCGCGTGACCCGTGCCCAACTCATCGTCGCGGTGCTGTTGTTCGGCCTCGGATTCGGCCTCGCCGTCCAGGTGGCCTCGAACAGCGACAGCGACAGCGCGCTGCGGGGGGCGCGGCAGGAGGATCTTGTACGCATCCTCGATGAACTGGACGACCGTACACAGCGTCTTCAAGACGAGAAGCAGGGCCTCGAGAACCAGCGGGACGAGTTGGAGAACAGCTCCGACCAGGCCGAAGAGGCCCGCAAGCAGACGGTCGAGAAGGAGCGGCAACTCGGCATCCTGGCGGGCACGGTGGCCGCGCAGGGGCCGGGCATCACGATGACGATCGACGACACCAAGGGGACGGTCGAGGCGGACATGCTGCTCGACGCGATCCAGGAGCTGCGCGCGGCCGGCGCGGAGGCGATCCAGTTGAACGGCGTCCGGGTCGTCGCCAACACCTTTCTGTCGGACTCGGGCAAGAGCGTGAGTGTCGACGGGAACAAGATCACCGCACCTTTTCGTTTCAAGGTCATCGGCAATCCGCAGGACCTCGAACCGGCGCTCAACATCCCTGGAGGCGTGGTGCAGACTCTTGAGAAGGAGCAGGCCACCGTTACGGTCGAGCGGTCGGACAAGATCGTCGTGGACGCCTTGCGAGCGGCGAAGCGGCCTGACTACGCTCGGTCGTCCCCCCGGTGAACCGGGGGCGCATGGGGGGCGTTCGGCCAGGGCATGAGGTTGCGGGGGGTCGCCGCACCGAATGGGTGGTGCGTGGTGGAAACTGTCTGGTGGAAACGGACGTTGTGAGGATGTCCGGGTCGACCGGTGTGTTCAATCAGGGTTCGTCCTGCCCCACGGGCGGGTCTGTTTCGGTCAAGGGGAATCGCCCGTGAAGTTGTTTGCGAAGTTGTTCGGCAAGAGCGCGCGAGAAGGTAGCGACAACGCGACCGCTCGTCACCGCGCACAGCCCGACGCCGAGGGCCAGCGCCCGCTGTTCCGGGACCAGGTGGCCGGCCAGGATGGCGACATTTCCGGAGGTCAGGGCGTGCCGTCTGTTGACCCTGCCCAGTCCGGCGGCATAGGTTTCGGGCAGCCGTCAACCTCAAGTACGGGTGGAGGGTTTTCCCCTATGTCGGCCCTGGTGTGTACGAGGTGCGGTAACCGCAACGCGGAGAACAGCCGCTTCTGCTCCAACTGCGGTGCCCCGCTGCGGGCAGGAGCCGTGCCCGAGCGTCCCTCGGAGACGACCTCCACGATCTCCATCTCGGGACTCGAGGCGTACGACTCCGAGGTCACCGGCCAGACGCAGATGCCGGCGCTCTCCGCGGAGGCGCAGGCCGCCGTCGACGCGCTGCCGCTGGGCTCGGCGCTCCTGGTCGTGCGTCGTGGGCCCAACTCGGGCAGCCGCTTCCTGCTGGACGGCGAGCTGACCACGGCCGGCCGTCACCCGCAGAGCGACATCTTCCTCGACGACGTCACGGTCTCGCGCCGCCATGTGGAGTTCCGCCGCGGTCAGGACGGCTCGTTCACGGTGTCCGACGTGGGCAGTCTCAACGGCACGTACGTCAACCGTGAGCGGATCGACTCGGTCGCTCTGAACAACGGCGACGAGGTGCAGATCGGCAAGTACCGGCTGGTCTTCTACGCGAGCCAGCAGGGCTACTGACCCTCCCAGGGAAGGTCCATGCTTCAAACACCGAGCGGCGGTGCCGGACACGGCACCGCCGCGACGGACAGTGGGCTGATGAGCATCGGCACGGTGTTGAACGTGCTGCGCGACGAGTTCCCCGAAGTCACGATCTCCAAGATCCGTTTTCTGGAGTCCGAAGGTCTCATAGAGCCACAGCGGACTCCCTCCGGGTATCGCAAGTTCAGCGACCGGGACGTAGAGCGTCTCGGCCATGTCCTGAGGATGCAGCGGGACCACTATCTGCCGCTCAAAGTGATCAGAGAGCATCTCGACGCCATGGAGCGGGGCGAGGCCGTCGCGCTGCCCACGGTCGGCCGCCAACGGCACGGAGAAACGGTCCTGGAGGTCCCTGAAGGCCCCACAGCGGCCCGGATCGGCCGGGCCGAGCTGCTCGCCGCCGCCGAGATCGGCGAGTCGGAGCTGGCGGAGTGGGAGTCGTACGGGCTCATCACGCCTTTCCCGGACGGGGCCTACGACGCCGAGGCGGTCACCGTGGCCGCGCTTGTCGTCGAGCTCGGCCGGTTCGGGATCGAGCCGCGGCATCTGCGTGCGATGAAGGCCGCCGCCGATCGTGAGGCCGGGCTGGTGGACCAGGTCGTGGCCCCGTTGAAACGCCACCGCAACCCGCAGACCCGCGCACACGCGGAAGCGCGCGCCAAGGAGCTCGCGGGACTCACGGTGAAGCTGCACGCGACGCTCGTGCAGACCGCGCTCGGAGTACGCCTCCCCTGAGGGTGGCAGGGCGCCGGATCGTCCCCCGTTTCCTGCCCGACTACCCAAACGTCCCGGGCACGGCCTAGGGTTGCTGTGTGAACGAGCTCGATGTCGTAGGTGTCCGGGTCGAAATGCCCTCCAACCAACCGATCGTGCTCCTGCGTGAAGTGGGAGGCGACCGCTACCTCCCCATCTGGATCGGGCCGGGGGAGGCGACTGCGATCGCCTTCGCGCAGCAGGGCATGGCCCCCGCACGACCGCTGACCCACGACCTGTTCAAGGACGTGCTGGAGGCGGTCGGCCAGGAGCTCACCGAAGTGCGCATCACGGACCTGCGTGAGGGCGTCTTCTACGCGGAACTGGTGTTCGCCAGCGGGGTCGAGGTGAGCGCGCGGCCGTCCGACGCCATAGCGCTGGCTCTGCGCACCGGGACGCCGATCTACGGCAGCGACGGTGTGCTCGACGACGCCGGCATCGCGATTCCGGACGAGCAGGAGGACGAAGTGGAGAAGTTCCGCGAGTTCCTCGACCAGATCTCTCCCGAGGACTTCGGCACCAGCAGTCAGTGAGGCGGCCGCGGCCGATCCGGCGGATCAGTGGTCCGTGACGGGTCGGCCGTGTCCGGTCGTCACTGAAATGCCGGCATTTGCCACCAGCGCGTGAGAGCGTCCTGCGGCCCGCCAGGAGCGCATTCGGCTAGCCTTTCCCCGCGGTGGGGTACGGGAAACCACTCCTAGGGTGATTATCACTCGGCGTGCCGAGTGTGGCGATCGTTGACGCACCCCTGGTGACTGCCTACCGTCGAGAGGGCAGGTCAAGGACGGAGGTCGGCGTGAGAAGCAGCGGCGACGGTACGGCTGGGGGTGCCCCCGGACGGAGTCTCGGGGCGAGCGGTCCGTACCCTCCCCCAAGCTCTCAACTGCGTTCGAGTTGGGGGGACCCCCATCACGGCAGCCCTTTTCAGGGCAGCGCGGCCGATCACGCTCCGCAGCGACCGGCGGCCGTGCCGAGCAGCGGAGGGGCGACGTCCATGGCGTCCGAGCAGATCGGCTATCGCGGCCCAACGGCGTGCGCGGCGGCCGGCATCACCTACCGGCAACTCGACTACTGGGCGCGCACCGGCCTCGTCGAGCCGAGCGTGCGGCCCGCCCACGGGTCGGGGACACAGCGGCTCTACAGCTTCCGGGACGTCGTCGTCCTGAAGATCGTCAAACGGTTCCTCGACACGGGCGTGTCGCTGCAGAACATCCGCACCACGGTCCAGCACCTGCGTGAGCGGGGGTTCCAGGACCTGGAGCGGATGACGCTCATGAGTGACGGCGCCACGGTCTACGAGTGCACCTCGCCCGACGAGGTCCACGCGCTGCTCCAGGGCGGTCAGGGCGTCTTCGGGATCGCCGTGGGTGTCGTGTGGCGGGACGTCGAGAGCGCCCTGTCACAGCTGCACGGGGAGCGCATCGACACCGGGGAGACACTCGTCGGGCACAACCCGGCGGACGAGCTGGCGCGGCGGCGCAACCGGGCGGTCTGAAGCCTGCCCGCTCTCTCGGGCGGGGCATTGTCAGTGGCGTAGGGCAGCATCGGACATGTGAGAAAAGCGCCCACGATCCTGCATCTCGACATGGATGCCTTCTACGCCTCGGCGGAGCAGGCGTCCAAGCCGAGTCTGCGCGGGAAGGCCGTCGTCGTGGGCGGGCTGGGGCCGCGGGGTGTGGTGGCCACCGCGTCCTACGAGGCCCGGGTGTTCGGGGTGCACTCGGCGATGCCCATGGGCCAGGCGAGACGGCTCGCGCCGAACGCCGCGTATCTGGTGCCGCGCTTCGGGTTCTACAAGGCGATCAGCGAGCAGGTGATGGGGCTGCTGCGGGAGCTGTCGCCGTTGGTGGAGCCTCTGAGCCTGGACGAGGCGTTCGTGGATCTGGAGGCCGGGGGAACGGCCTGGGACGAGGGGTCGGCGCGGCTGGCCGGGGCGAAGCTGCGGGCCGACATACGGGCCGTCACGGGGCTCACGGGGTCGGTGGGGCTGGCCGCGTCCAAGATGCTCGCGAAGATCGCCTCCGAGCAGGCCAAGCCGGACGGGCTGGTGGTGATCCAGCCGGGGACCGAGCGGGCGCTTCTCGGGCCGATGTCGGTGCGGATCCTGCCGGGAGTGGGGCCGGCGACCGGCGATCACCTGAGGCGGGCCGGGATCCATACGGTCGACGAGATCGTGGAGGCGGGCGAGGACGAGCTCGTACGACTGCTGGGGAAGGCCCATGGGCACGGGCTGTACGCGATGGCGCTGGCGTATGACGAGCGGCCCGTGGTCGCTGAGCGGGAGACCAAGTCCGTGTCGGTCGAGGACACGTACGACGTGGACATCCATGACCGGGTGCGGGTGAGCCTGGAGGTGCAGCGGCTGGCGGACCGGTGTGTGCGGAGGCTGCGGGGGGCCGGGCTGTCGGGGCGGACCATCGTGCTGAAGGTGCGGCGCTACGACTTCTCGACGTTGACCCGGTCCGAGACCTTGCGGGGGCCCACCGATGACCCGGCGGTCGTGCGGGAAGCTGCCCTGCGGTTGCTGGAGGGCGTGGACTCCACGGGGGGCGTGCGGTTGCTGGGGGTGGGGGTGAGCGGGCTCGCCGACTTCACCCAGGAGGATCTGTTCGCCCAGGCCGCGGGGGAAGGAGCGGATCACGCCATGGAGGAGGTGGCGGACGACGCGCCGGTGCAGGAGCGGGAGGCGGCGGCTGTCGAGCGGCGGTGGGTCGCCGGGCACGATGTGCGGCATGCCGAGTACGGGCACGGATGGGTGCAGGGAAGCGGGCTGGGGCGGGTGACCGTGCGGTTCGAGACGCCGTATGCGGAGCCGGGGCGGGTACGGACGTTTCTCGTCGAGGATCCTGCGCTGGAGCCCGCTGATCCGTTGCCCCTGGTGGAGGCGCTGGGTTCCCACGCACCACCCGTGACAGAGGATGTGCCGGGCGCTCAGGCCTCCGCGTCCTCCGTGCCCGCCAGCTTGCCGAAGTCCCGGTCGGGGAACGGGGGCGGTGCGGCCACGTCGAGACCGTAGTGGTGGTAGAGCTGGAGCTCCTGTTCGGGGGAGAGGTGGCGGCCTACGCCGAAGTCGGGGGCGTCTTTGATGAGGGCGCGGTCGAAGGGGACGTGCAGGGTGCCGTCGACCAGTTCGCTGGGCCCCAGGGGGACGAAGGCGTCCCGGGAGAAGAGGCCGGTACGTATGGCAGCCCACTCCGGCACGCCGGTCGCGTCGTCGAGGTAGACCTCGTCGACGGTTCCGATCTTGGTGCCGTTGCGGTCGAACGCCTTGCGGCCGATCAGGTTGCGCGGATCGATGTCGGTCTGCACGGGCCCTCCACTTGGTCGCACCTCATCCGAAGCGGTCGTAAGCACTACGAAAGAGCACATCGGGGTGTGCGGCCACTCGAAGACTCGTGCGGTGGCCTCGCTGGTAGGCTTGCGAGCGGCTGCTGACCCCGCGCGGGAGAGTCCTCCAGACAACATCGGAGGCGCCGAAGGAGCAAATCCTCCCCGGAATCTCTCAGGCTCACGTACCGCGCGGACGAGGTCACTCTGGAAAGCAGAGCGGGTGTCCACAGCTTCCGCTCTCACCGACGGTGAAAGCCGGCGGCCCTCGGGCGGCCCGGTGAAGCTCTCAGGTTGAGATGACAGAGGGGGAGGCCGTCGGGGTACCCGCGCCGGGGTACCCCTCGCAGGTCGTGTCAGACCAGGAGGCCTCCGCAATGACCGCCCACCGCATTCCGCTCTCCGAGCTCGAACAGGGCATTCCCTTCGAGCAGCGTCACATCGGCCCTGATCATGAGGCGCGGGCCAAGATGCTCGCGCAGGTCGGCTACGGCTCGCTGGACGAGCTCACCGCCGCCGCGGTGCCGGATGTGATCAAGAACGCCGATGCCCTGGAGCTGCCGGACGGGCGTACCGAGGCCGAGGTGCTGGCCGAGCTGCGGTCGCTGGCCGACCGGAACCAGGTGCTCGATTCCATGATCGGGCTCGGTTACTACGGCACCTTCACGCCGCCCGTCATCCTGCGCAACGTCATGGAGAACCCGGCCTGGTACACCGCCTACACGCCGTACCAGCCGGAGATCTCGCAGGGGCGCCTCGAGGCTCTGCTCAACTTCCAGACCATGGTCGCCGACCTCACCGGGCTGCCGACCTCCGGCGCCTCGCTGCTCGACGAGGGCACCGCTGCGGCTGAGGCCTTGGCTCTGTCCCGCCGCATGGGGAAGAACAAGAAAGGGCTCTTCCTCGTCGACGCCGACACGCTGCCGCAGACCATCGCCGTGATCGAGACCCGGGCCGAGCCGACCGGCGTCGAGGTCGTGGTCGCCGACCTCAGTGACGGGATCCCGGCCGAGGTCGCCGGGCGGGAGATCAACGGGGTGCTCGTCCAGTACCCCGGTGCCTCCGGGGCCGTACGGGACATCAAGCCGCTCATCGACCAGGCTCATGAGCTCGGCGCGCTCGTGACCGTGGCCGCCGATCTGCTCGCGCTGACCCTGCTGAAGTCGCCGGGTGAGCTCGGGGCGGACATCGCGGTCGGTACCACGCAGCGGTTCGGGGTGCCGATGGGCTTCGGCGGGCCACACGCCGGCTACATGGCCGTACACGAGAAGTTCGCCAGGAGCCTGCCCGGGCGGCTCGTCGGAGTGTCCGTGGACGCCGACGGGAACAAGGCCTACCGGCTCGCGCTGCAGACACGTGAGCAGCACATCCGTCGGGAGAAGGCGACCAGCAACATCTGCACCGCTCAGGTGCTGCTCGCGGTCATGGCAGGGATGTACGCCGTCTACCACGGGCCTGAGGGGCTCAAGGGCATCGCGCGGCGGACGCACCGGTACGCCACCATCCTTGCCGCGGGCCTGACGGCCGGTGGCGTCGAGGTCGTGCACGGCTCGTACTTCGACACGCTCACCGCGCGCGTGCCCGCACGGGCCGCCGAGGTCGTCTCCGCGGCGCGGCGCAACGGCGTCAACCTGCACCTCGTCGACGCCGACCATGTGTCCGTCGCGTGCGACGAGACCACCGCGCGGGCGCAGGTGAGTGCCGTGTGGAACGCGTTCGGCGTCGAGGCCGACATCGAGGCGCTGGACGCGGCCACCGAAGAGGCGCTGCCGGACGCGCTGCTGCGTGACGACGACTTCCTCACCCACCCCGTCTTCCACCAGTACCGCTCCGAGACCGCGATGCTGCGCTACCTGCGTCGGCTCGCCGACCGCGACTACGCGCTCGACCGCGGCATGATTCCGCTGGGCTCCTGCACCATGAAGCTCAACGCGACCGCGGAGATGGAGCCGGTCACCTGGCCCGAGTTCGGGCAGATGCACCCCTTCGCGCCCGCCGAGCAGGCGCAGGGCTATCTGACGCTGATCCGGGAGCTGGAGGAGCGGCTCGCCGAGGTCACCGGGTACGACAACGTGTCGCTGCAGCCGAACGCCGGGTCGCAGGGCGAGCTGGCCGGACTGCTCGCCGTACGCGCATATCACCGGGCGAACGGTGACGAGCAGCGCACCGTGTGTCTCATCCCGTCCTCGGCGCACGGGACCAACGCCGCGAGCGCCGTCATGGCCGGGATGAAGGTCGTCGTCGTGAAGACCGCCGGGGACGGCGAGATCGACGTCGACGACCTGCGGGCGAAGATCGAGCAGCACCGCAACGAGCTGTCCGTGCTCATGATCACGTACCCCTCGACGCACGGTGTGTTCGAGGAGCACGTCGCCGACATCTGCGCGCAGGTGCACGAGGCCGGCGGGCAGGTGTACGTCGACGGGGCCAACCTCAACGCGCTGGTGGGGCTCGCCAAGCCGGGGCACTTCGGCGGTGACGTCTCCCACCTGAATCTGCACAAGACGTTCTGCATTCCGCACGGCGGCGGTGGCCCGGGTGTGGGTCCCGTCGGCGTACGGGCGCACCTGGCGCCGTATCTGCCGAACCACCCGATGCAGCCCGCGGCCGGCCCGGAGACGGGCGTCGGGCCGATCTCGGCCGCGCCCTGGGGTTCCGCGGGGATCCTGCCGATCTCGTGGGCGTACGTCCGGCTCATGGGCGGTGAGGGGCTGAAGCGGGCCACGCAGGTGGCGGTGCTCTCCGCCAACTACATCGCCAAGCGGCTCGAGCCGCACTACCCGGTGCTCTACACCGGCCCCGGAGGGCTGGTCGCGCACGAGTGCATCATCGATCTGCGGCCGGTCACCAAGGAGACCGGGGTGAGTGTCGACGACGTGGCCAAGCGGCTCATCGACTACGGCTTCCACGCCCCGACCATGTCGTTCCCGGTGGCGGGGACGCTGATGATCGAGCCGACCGAGTCCGAGGATCTGACCGAACTCGACCGGTTCTGCGAGGCGATGATCGCCATTCGCGCGGAGATCGAGAAGGTCGGTTCCGGGGAGTGGGCCGCCGAGGACAACCCGCTGCGGAACGCTCCGCACACCGCCGGTGCGCTGGGCGGTGAGTGGAAGCACGCGTACTCGCGGGAGGATGCCGTCTTCCCGGCCGGGGTGTCGGTCGCCGACAAGTACTGGCCGCCGGTGCGGCGGATCGACCAGGCCTTCGGCGACCGGAACCTGGTGTGCTCGTGCCCGCCGCTGGACGCGTACGAGGACTGACCCGAGGTGACGAGGGCCCCGTTTCGGCGGGGCCCTTTTCTTTTACGCCGTGGCCAGTGACACCTCGGTCGACTTGATCAGGGCGACGACCGGGGCGCCGGGGACGAGGGCGAGGTCGGTCGCGGCGTCCGCGGTGATCGCGGAGGTGAGGACGCCTCCCTCGACAGCGATCTTGACGGTGGCCATGGCGGCTCCGGTGGCGACGGCGGTGACCGTGCCGGGGAGCTGGTTGCGGATGGACACGTTCTGGACCGGGGCGGTGGCGAGGGAGACCTCCGTCGACTTCACCAGGGCGCGTACGGGCAAGCCCTGGGTGAGGCCGAGTTCGCCGATGGACTCGCGGGTGATCGCGGCTGTGAGGTCCTGGCCGCCGTCGAGGCGGATCCTGACGGTTGCCATGGCCTCGCCCGGGGTGACGGTGGTGACGGTGCCGGGGAGCTGGTTGCGGATGCTCAGGGTCATGGGCAGCAACGTAGGGCGTGTGGTAGGCCGTGGCGGGGAGGTGTGCGGTCGCGCCGTTTTGGGCGGATTGCGAGCCCCAGTAGGCGACGGTGTCAGCCCGTGTGGACTCGGGGGCGGCGCGGGCGGTCAGGTTCTGCTTCTCGGAGCACCTCTCGGGTGACCGGGGCCACCTCGCCCTGGCCGAAAAGGAAGAAGCGGAGGAAGTTGGCGAAGGGGTTGCCCTCGGTCCACTCGAAGTAGATGTGGGGGGTGCAGCCGGTGGTGTCGCGGACGTGGAGAAGGAGGGCGGCGAGGGCGTTGGGGATGGAGGAGGACTCCAGGGTCAGCACGCGGTAGCGGTTGTGGAGGACCTCTCCCCGGACCGTCAGGCTCGCCTCGAATTCCGAGGGGTCCAGGACCGTGACCTCCACGAACACGAAGTCCTCGCCGGGGATGTCGTTGTCCTCGCGGATCTGCTCGATCTTGTCGCGGTACTCGGCCTTGTCGCGCTGGTCGGGCTCGTTGGCGATGAAGCGCATCTTGCGGCTGGCCATGTCCCGGATGAAACGTTCCGCCATGTCGTCGAGCGTCACGTCGGTCACGCGGAGTTCGAAGGCGCGGGCCAGGCGGGACAGGAGAGAGACCAGGATGATGCCGGCGATGAAGCAGGCGCCGATCTTCACGCCGTCGGGGCGTTCGATGACGTTGACGACGGTCGTGTAGAGGAACACGGCGGAGATGACGGCGAAGCCGACGGTCCAGTTGCGCTGCCCGGCCTTGCGGGCGGCTATGGTCACCGCGATCGCCGCCGAGCTGATCAGCACCAGCACGCCGGTGGCGTACGCGCCGCCCTGGGCGTCGACGTCGGCGTCGAAGATCCAGGTGACCAGGAAGGCGATCAGGGTGAAGACGATGACCATGGGGCGCACGGCGCGGGCCCAGTGCGGGGCCATGCCGTAGCGGGGCAGGTAGCGCGGCATCAGGTTGAGCAGACCGGCCATCGCGGAGGCGCCCGCGAACCACAGGATGGCGATCGTCGAGACGTCGTAGACCGTGCCGAAGACGCCGCCCAGGTAGTGGTGCGCCAGATACGCGAGCGCGCGGCCGTTGGCCGGGCCGCCCGACTCGAAGTCCTTCTCCGGGATCAGGAGGGTGGTGATGAAGCTGGTGGCGATCAGGAAGACGCTCATCACGATGGCGGCGGTGGTGAGCAGCTTCTTGGTGTCGCGGATCCGGCCCTTGGGGTTCTCCTCGGTGTCGTCCGGCTCGCCCTTGACGTGAGGCATGACGGCGACGCCGGTCTCGAAGCCGGAGAGGCCGAGGGCGAGCTTGGGGAAGACGATCAGGGCCACGCCGATCATCACGAAGACGTTGCCGTGCTCGGCCGTCAGAGCGCTGGACCAGTCGGTGACGACATGGCCCGCGGTGATGACGTGCCACAGGCCGACGAGCACCACGACGACGTTGAGGGCGAGGTAGATGCCCACCAGGGCGACGGCGACGCCGATCGCCTCCAGGAAACCCTTGAGGAAGACCGCGCCGAGCAGTGCCACCAGGAAGAGGGTGATCAGCATCTTGTGGTCGTGCAGAGTGCTGGTCAGGTGCGGGTTCTCGATCAGGTGGGTGGAGGCGTCGGCCGCGGACAGGGTGATGGTGATCAGGAAGTCGGTGGCGGCGAAGCCGAGCAGGGTGAGGACGAAGAGCTTGCCCTGCCAGAAGGACAGCAGCCGTTCCAGCATGGAGATCGAGCCCTCGCCGCGGGGGCTCTCCTCGGCCACCCGGCGGTACACGGGCAGAGCGCCCGCGAGGGTGACGATCACGAGGACGATCGTCGCGATGGGGGAGAGCAGGCCGGCCGCGAGGGCGGCAATGCCGGGCTGGTAGCCGAGGGTGGAGAAGTAGTCGACGCCGGTCAGGCACATGACCCGCCACCAGCGTTGGCCCTGATGGGCGGGTTCCGGTGCGGCGTGGGGGCCCGTATGGCCGCCGTCCCTGCCCATGTCGGACAGGCCCTCCAGCATCCAGGAGCGCAGGCGACTGGAAGGAGGGTGTTCGGTGGTGGCCATCGGGGATGCTCCTGCGGTGCGACTCAGCGAGGTTCCGGCCGCCTGGCTGACGGCGGGACCAGCGTAAGCGGAGAGTGACGCCGGGGCCCACGGATGGCGGACGCCAGGGCGTCAAGCTTCCGTTAAGACTCGGTCCGCGAAGGTCCGTGACGGGCGACTGTGCAGTTGCGAGGCTCGTACCTGACCCGTGGGCCCGTACCGGCGGGTGGGCGGGTGGGGGGACACGCAGCGTCATGGGGAGGCGAGCGGGACTGAACTGAGTGGATCGCCGTAGCAGTTCAGGAGACGGCCGTCTGATGCTTTCCGGTGCCACCAACCGCTCCGCCGAAAACCCCGAGCTCGGCGTGTGGATGAAGGCGGCCAGGGCCAAGGTCGTCAGGGACCTCTCCCCGGCTTGCGCCGACCTCCAGGTCCACCGGGTCGCCGTGCGCAACGTCAACATAGGTCGAGCAAGCCGTTCGGCACAGGGCGGGGGGAGGTCGGTGTGGCCTTGTTCCCGCCTGAACATCCTCGTACAGTCCGTTCCGTAAGGTTCGCCGAATAGATCGAATGTTTCGGGCGAATCGGAGGGGCGGACGCGGATAGGGACGTACGACAGCCCGGTGACCGTCGGGTTCCACCCGGATCCCGGAGTCTGCCAGTGGGCGGGGGTTGTACGGGCGGCGGATCGGCAACGTCTCGATCGCCGGGGCCGCCTGGTCGCCAAGGGGACGAACGAACCCGCCCTGGCGCCCGATCCAGCTCACGGACCGCCCCGGACACCTGGCCCCGCACGCAACGGGCCCCTTCCTCCGTCGCTCCGAGCGGCGTCCCGGACTGCCGTGTCCGCAGCCCGCCCTGACGCCGCGACAGGCCGCGTGAGGGCCCGGGGCGCGACGCCGAGGTGGCTGGGGAGAGGCGAGCGTGATCGCCCGGATCGGGCCGGTGCGGCAGTTCCTCGGGCGGCATACCCGTCGAGGGGGGATGGCCCACCCTGACCGTCGAGATCCACACCGACCGCCTGCCGTTCCCAACAGGCCTGCGGAGGCTCCGCATTGGCGGCCCCGACGTGCTCGTCCCGGGCGCTGGCGATGTCCCTTCGCCTGAAGGCGACGGCCGCCGTCTCTCCATACAGGTGGCCGCGGGCTTCACCGGCCGGGCGATCGGCATGGACGTCAGCGAGGGGGCCGTGGCCCTCGACTGGTTCGACTCCTCAACATTCCCTGTGCACAAGGGGTTGCCACCGTTTGGCAGCTGTCTCTAGGGTGCGGCAGCAGCGAAGCTTTCTGGATCAACTCCGAAACTTTCGGACCGCAGGACGGACAAGGACGGCTCCGTCCCGTACCCAAGGAGCGCATCATGGGCGACCCGGCACTGTCCCGCCGTGGCTTTCTGGCGGCATCCGCCGCGGCCGGTCTGGGCATGACGACACTGACCGGCTGCGGCGGCGACTCGGGCGGAGGATCGTCCGACGGGACGACCACGGTGGAGTGGTGGAACATCTCCACCACCGAGCCGGCGAAGAGTGTCTGGGCGGCCCTCGCCAAGAAGTTCGAGGCAGCGAACCCCAAGGTCAAGATAAAGATCGTGCAGCTGGAGAACGACGCCTACAAGTCGAAGATGACGGCGCTGACCGCCTCCGGGAAGCTCCCCGACATCTTCCACACCTGGGGCGGCGGCGTCCTCAAGCAGCAGGTCGACGCGGGTCTCGTCGAGGACCTGACCGACCGGACCAAGCCGTGGGCCGACGGCCTGCTGAAGGTCACCAAGGAGCCGTACATCCTCGACGACAAGGTCTACGGCATCCCGTTCGACATGGGCATGATCGGGTTCTGGTACAACAAGGCGCTCTTCAAGCAGGCCGGCGTCAGCGAGCCGCCCACCACCTGGGGCGGGTTCCTGGAGGCCGTGAGCAAGCTGAAGGCCAAGAACATCACGCCCATCGCCCTGGCGGGCAAGGAGAAGTGGCCCGGCATGTACTACTGGGCCTACCTCGCGATGCGCACCGCCGGCATCGACGCCCTCCAGAAGGCCAGTGAGGACAAGGACTTCACCGCCGCCGGGTTCGTCGAGGCCGGTCGGCACCTCAAGGAACTCGTGGATCTCCAGCCCTTCCAGAAGGGGTTCCTCAACGCCGCCTACTCCACCCCCACCGGCCAGGCGGCCGCCGTCGGCAACGGCAAGGCGGCCATGGAACTCATGGGCCAGTGGGCCCCGTCCGTGGAGGCCGACTCCGGCAAGGGGCTCGGCAACGACCTGGGCTTCTTCCCGTTCCCCGCGGTCGAGGGCGGCAAGGGCGCCATCACCGAGGTGTTCGGCGGAGGCGGCGGACACGCCCTGCGCCGGGGTGCCCCGCAAGCGGCGGTCGACTTCCTGAAGTTCTTCGCCTCCGAGGCCACCGAGCTGGAACTGGTCAAGAAGACCAGCATCCTTCCCGTGCTCCCGAACGCGGAGAAGGCCATGACCGACCCCAACCTCAAGCTCGTCCAGGCGCAGTTGAAGGCCGCCACCGGTTTCCAGCTCTATCTCGACCAGGCGTACGCGCCCGCCGTGGGCCAGGAGGTCAACGACAGCGTCGCCGCGCTGATCGCCGGCTCCAAGTCCCCGGAACAGGTCACCCAGTCGATCACGCAGACCGCGAAGGAAGAGCAGTAGCCCGCGATGACCTCCACGTTCCTCGCAGACAAGCGGAGCGGTCCGGGCACCGAACTCCCGCCCCCGGAATCGGTCAGGGCCCGGGGGCGGGGCCGTCGGCGCGTACTGCACTGGCTGACCGCGGTCGGTTTCCAACTGCCCGCCCTGGTGCTGTTCATCGGCATGGTCCTGCTGCCGATGCTGTTCGCGCTGTACGCCGCCTTCTTCCGCTGGGGCGGCTTCGGCATGCCCTCCGACTACGTCGGCACGGACAACTTCACCCAGCTCTTCGACAACCCGGTCTTCCTGGGCGACCTGTGGCGCTGCCTGGTCCTGGTCGTGCTGTCCCTCGCGTTCCAACTGCCGTTCGCGCTCGCCATGGCGGTCCTCCTCAACCAGAAGCTGCGCGGCAGAGCCGTCTACCGGATGCTGTTCTTCGCGCCCTACGTCCTGTCCGAGGCGATCACCGGCGTGCT
Organism: Streptomyces canus; assembly: GCF_030816965.1. Lineage (NCBI taxonomy): Bacteria > Bacillati > Actinomycetota > Actinomycetes > Kitasatosporales > Streptomycetaceae > Streptomyces > Streptomyces canus. Next base: position 1,666,382 of record NZ_JAUSYQ010000002.1, on the reverse strand, counting down.
GTTCAGCATGGTCTTCGCCCCGGACTCCGGGCTCGCCGACCACATCCTCGGCGCGGTCGGCCTGGACGGCGTGGGTGGTCTGTGGTTCGCCGATCCCTCCTACGTCATGGCCACGCTGTTCCTCGTCATGATGTGGAAGTACTTCGGCTTCCACATGATGCTCTACCTGGCCGGACTCCAGTCCATACCACGGGAGTTGACCGAGGCGGCTCTCATCGACGGCGCCAGTGCCTGGCAGCGGTTCCGCAACGTCACCCTGCCGCTCCTCGCGCCCACCCTGCGGATCAGCATTTTCCTGTCAGTCATCGGCTCGATCCAGCTCTTCGACCTGGTGTGGGTGGTCACCCAGGGCGGCCCCGACCACCACTCCGAGACCATGGCCGTGACCATGTTCCAGTACGGCTTCAAGCGCTACCAGGTCGGCTACGCCAGCGCGATCAGCGTGGTCATGTTCGGCATCTGCCTCGTCTTCGCCCTCGCCTACCAGCGGTTCGTGCTCCGCCGCGATCTCGAAGGGGCCACCACGACGATGAGGGGGGACGGCAAGTGACCGCCCAGAAGACCACCGCTCGGACCCTGCCCCTGCACCTGATCCTCGTCGCCGTCGGCGCGGTGATGGTCGTGCCCCTGGTGTACGCCGTCCTGTCCGGATTCAAGTCCACCGACGAGCTCTCCAGCAACCCCTTCGGGCTGCCGAAGCGCTGGCTGACCAGCAACTACACCGACATCCTCGCCGGGGGCGACTTCTGGCGGCTGCTCGGCAGCAGCACGCTGATCGCGGTCGGTACGACGGTGCTGGTGGTCGCCGCGTCCGCGCTGGCCGCGTTCTCCTTCGCACGGTTCGCCTTCCGTGGCCGGGAGGCGCTGTTCACGCTCTTCACGATGGGGCTGATGTTCCCCTTCGCGGTGGCGGTGCTGCCGCTGTTCCTGCTGCTGCGCTCGCTCGGCCTGCTGGACAACCCGCTGGGCGTGATCCTGCCGCAGGCCGCCTTCGGACTGCCGATGACGATCATCATCCTGCGCGCCTTCTTCCGGGAGATCCCCGGCGAGCTGGAGGAGGCGGCCACTCTCGACGGGTGCAGCCCGTTCGGGTTCTTCTGGCGCGTCCTGCTGCCGATGGCACGGCCCGCGCTCGGCACCGTATCGGTGCTCGCCGTCGTCACGAGCTGGAACAACTTCATGCTGCCGCTGCTGGTGTTCACGGACAACACGTGGTGGACGCTCCCCATCGGTGTGCAGCAGTTCCAGGGCCAGTACTCCGCGGAGTACGCCCGCGTCTTCGCCTATCTCGTCCTGGCGATGGTCCCCGCCCTCGCCTTCTACTCGGTCGCCGAGCGCCAGCTCGTCGGCGGCCTCACCGCCGGTGCCACGAAGGGCTGACCCCGGCGCTTCGAAAAGTACGGCTCACCCCGCCCGCACCTGAGGAGTCGCACCATGCGCAAGAACCGTCTCAGACTCGCCGGAGTCCTGGCCGCAGTGGTGGTCGCGGCCGCCGCTCCCACCGCCCAGGCCCACGGCACACCGGCCACCCTCGCCGACCTCGCCCAGCGACACGGCCGCTACTTCGGCAGCGCCACCGACAACCCCGAACTCGTCGACGGGCCGTACAAGAAGATCCTCGGCAGCGAGTTCGACCAGATCACGCCGGGCAACGGCATGAAGTGGTACGCCACCGAACCCGAGCAGGGGGTCTTCGACTGGACCAACGGCGACGAGATCGTGAGCCTCGCCCGCGCCAACCACCAGAAGGTGCGCGGCCACACCCTCGTGTGGCACAGCCAGTTGCCCGACTGGATCACCTCGCGCGAGTGGACGGCGGACGAGCTGAGGCCCGTACTGAAGAAGCACATCCAGACCGAGGTACGGCACTACCGGGGCAAGGTCTTCGCCTGGGACGTCGTCAACGAGGCCTTCAACGAGGACGGCACCTACCGCGAGACCGTCTTCTACAAGACCCTCGGCCCCGGCTACATCGCCGACGCCCTGCGGTGGGCCCGCCAGGCCGACCCCAAGGTCAAGCTCTACCTCAACGACTACAACATCGAGGGTGTCGGAGCGAAGAGCGACGCCTACTACACCCTGGCCAAGGAGCTGAAGGCCCAGGGCGTCCCGCTCGACGGCATCGGTCTCCAGGCCCACCTGGCGCTCCAGTACGGCTATCCGACCACGCTGGAGGACAACCTCCGCCGCTTCTCCAAGCTGGGCCTCGACACCGCGCTCACCGAGGTCGACATCCGGATGATCCTGCCGGCGACCGAGGAGAAGCTGGCCCAACAGGCGCAGTGGTACGCCGACTTGACCGATGCCTGTCTCGCGGTGCGCCGGTGTGTCGGGATCACCATCTGGGACTACACCGACAAGTACAGCTGGATACCCGCCTTCTTCGAGGGCCAGGGGGCCGCGCTGCCCTGGGACGAGCAGCTCCAGGCCAAGCCGGCGTACTACGCGATCCGGGCGGCGCTGAAGTAGGGGGCGGCGGGGGCTACGGCGACTTCCGTCGTCTCATCGGCGAGCTTCCGCCGGGCCCTGCCCGGAGCAGCGCGCTCCGGGCCTCGGATGGGGCGCGCCCGGGGCCGACTCGGGCGTCGCCCGCCTGGGCCGCGGTGGCCGGCCACCGGGACGCCGGCCACCGCCGACGGGGGCGGCGGGCCAAGCTCCCGGCCCGTCTCCCTGGGGCCTCTCTCCGAGGCCGGGGTGGCTTTGGCAGGGTGCGGGTGGTCTTGGGTGGTGTGCCTGAGGGCGGGGCCTGCGGGTCCTGTCGGCGGCGCGGGGCCCGGCAGGCCTGCTCGCGTCTGCCGGGATGGCGGCCCGATCCACCGGACAGGCCGTGATCCGTCAGGTGATGGCCGGTGGTGCGGTGCTCGACCGCACCACCAACTCCGTGCCCAGCTCCACACGCGGTGAGTCCGGGCGTTCGCCGCGGGCCAGCTTCAGGACCGTGCGGACGGCCAGCTTGCCCATGTCGGCGAGCGGCTGGCGCACGGTGGTCAGCGGAGGCGCCGACCAGCGGACTTCCGGAAGGTCGTCGAAACCCACCAGGCTCATGTCCTCCGGCACCCTCAACCCGCGTCTCCTCAGCGCCTCCACCGCGCCGAGGGCCATCTGGTCGCTGGCCGCGAAGACGGCCGTCGGCGGCTCGGGCAGCTCGAGGAGCTTCTCGCAGCCGGCGAAGCCCGACTCGGGGTGGAAGTCGCCGGGCACGACCAGGGACTCGTCGAGGGTGAGCCCGGCGCCCTCCAGCGCGGCGCGGTAGCCGTCGTAGCGGGCCCGCGAGCACAGCAGCCGGGGCGGTCCCGCGATCAGGCCGATCCTGCGGTGGCCCAGCGACAGCAGGTGCTCGGTGGCCGCGAGCCCTCCCGACCAGTTGGCGGCACCGATGGTGGGGGCGTCCAGCGCGGGGGAGCCCGCCGGGTCGACGACCACCAGCGGGACGCCCAGGGCGCGCAGCTCGTCGTGGAGGACCGTGTCCAGCGCCGAGGTGACGAGTACGACGCCGTCGGAGGCGCGGGCGCGCAGATTGCGCATCCACTCGCGTGCGGCGCCCGAGCGGCCGTGGATCGCGGAGACGACGGTGCCGACGCCCTCCGCGTGGGCGACCTCCTCGACACCGCGGATGATCTCCACGGCCCAGGGGCTGTCGAGGTCGTTGAAGACCAGGTCGAGCAGGGCGGCGCGGGTGCCGGGGGCAGCGGGGCGTTTGCGGTAGCCGTACTGCTGGAGCAGCTCCTCGACGCGGGCGCGGGTATGCGGCGACACGTCCGACCGGCCGTTGACCACACGGGACACCGTCGGCACCGAGACTCCGGCCTGCCGGGCGATCTCCGTGATGGTGACCCTGCCCCGGGGCTCGGCGTCGGCCTTGCCTGCTGTCACGTGCCCACCTCCGCGTCAAAGCCTCGAAACTTCCAGGAGTCTTCCGGAAAAGTGGGCCCATACACAAGGCGTCACAGGGAGTGATCGCCGTGGGACATGCGTCGGGGCCGGTGCGCAGACAGTCGCTGCGAGCCGGCCCCTCAGATCTCCGGGCGGCAGGGCGGCCGCCCGGGCGTTTTCAGGCAGCCGCCACAGCGAGCGGGCGGTGCGGGGCGATGACCCGGCCGTCGGGCAGGAGCTCACCGGTGTCCTCGAAGAGCAGAACGCCGTTGCACAGCAGGCTCCAGCCCTGTTCCGGGTGGTGCGCCACGAGGCGGGCGGACTCCCGGTCGGCGGAGGCGGCGGTGGGACACGGTGGCTGGTGCTGGCACATTGGTGAGATCTTTCGCTGTGTTGTGGTCATGACGTCCCCCGTTGCGATAACTCAGTCGGAACCCAGTGTTGCCCTACGGGCGTCAATCCGCAGGTATTTCGCGTCACCACTTCTTCACAGGTTGGAGACGCGTCACCCGGCCGGGCGGTTCATCCCAACTGCACTGTCCCTTCGGATGGTTCGCAGTGGCCGGATAGGGCTAGTCCACCCGGAGTCAGACCCGAGTTCGGCTCGTCCGAGCAATTGTGCGCTCGTACGAGCAAATGGTCTTCTGTGTGATCCCTGGGGATTGTGTACGACCCTAATGGCACCGAAAACGGAGTCGTACCCCGCTACCCGGAATTCGGGGCGGGGTACGAGGGTGGTGAGCGATTCGCGCGGACGAGGATTCAGGCGGGCGAGCCCAGCAGCGGGGCCGGAGTCACCCGATGGGCCAGTACCGGGAGCAGTTCGGCTGCCCGGTGCGGGCGGTGGGCGGCGATCCCGGGTGGAGCCGGTGCCAGGGGGACGAGCAGGTCGGTGGCGGCGAGGCGGCCCGCGCCCGCGTCCGCCTCGCAGTCGCCGTGCAACCACAGCGCGAGCATGTACAGGCCCGGGATCGACAGCAGGCGCGGTTGGTACGGCTGCTGCATCACCTCCGCCTGACGCAGTGCCCGCTCGGTGGACGCGATGTAGGGGCCCTCGAAGAAGTGCGAGAACGCCCAGCCGTCCGGGGTCAGCATGGTCTCGGCCGCGGCCACCGAGCGATCGCCGCAGCGGATCAGGAAACGCCACCCGGCCAGCCGGGTGGCGGTGCCGTCCAGGACGTGCACGGGTAGGGGGAGCTCGGGTGTGACGGGTCCCTGGGCGCGGAGCAGGGAGGGAGTCCGGGCCTCGCGGACCGCGGTGGGCGAGGCGAGTGCGGTGAGGACGGAGCGAAGTGCTGGGGCGGGAGCCGGGAGGACATGCAGCGGCATGGTGGGTCGCCTCTCATTCGACAGGCACGGTGGCGCGAGGGCGGGGGCGGACGGCGCTGTCAGCTCACGAAGGTCAGAGAGGCGGGGGCCGGGGTCCGGTGACGCGGTTGCGGACTGCTGTACGTCACCTGACGGCAGGATCCAGGACCGCGGGTGCCAACCCTCTGCCTTGTTCGCGAAGTTTATACGACATGTGTTCAGACAGTGTTTCGTCTAGCCGCTTCCGTCGCGCGGGGCAAGGGGCCATTCGGTCGGCGATACGCGAGAATGATCCCGATACCGTGACTCTTCGCGGCGGTGACCTCGGGAAATGGTCAGGAAGTGGTCGGCCAATTCTCGTCGGCGTTTTTCACGAGTTCTTCGGGGCACTCGAAACTGCTGAGTGCGCCATGCCGAGTGAATGTGCCACCGGTCACTTCCGACAGGGTAGCGCGCTCGGGCCCGACGCGGGACGTTACCGATCGTTCCGGCTGGGCATCATCCCACCTGACTCATGACGCATCGAGGAGGGACCCTCCGATGGGGGAGAAGGTCGTGGCAGGCGGGTTCGACCTGTCCGATCGCCAGCGCTACCGCGACAAGCTCCGCAGGTGTCTGACGGGGCTGGAGCGGCTCCTGGCGGAGCAGCGGTTCGATCGTCCCCAGAACCTGATGGGGCTGGAGATCGAATTGAATCTGGTCGGCACCGACGGTATGCCGAGAATGTTGAATGGAGAGGTCCTCGAACGCATCGCAAGCCGAGATTTCCAAACAGAACTCGCCATGTTCAACCTGGAAGTCAACATAGCCCCCCACAGGCTGGCCGGCAGGGTATTCGACCGGCTCGCCGAGGAACTGCGGACCTCGCTGGCGTACGCCGACCGTAAAGCGGGCGAGGTCGACGCGGGAATCGTGATGATCGGCATCCTGCCCACCCTCGACCGGGACGACCTGGTCTCCTCCAACCTGTCCGACGTCGACCGCTACACCCTGCTCAACGACCAGATCGTGGCCGCCCGCGGTGAGGACTTCGTCGTCGACATCGACGGGGTGGAACGCCTCACCTGCACCTCGAAGTCGATCGCCCCGGAGGCCGCCTGCACCTCCGTGCAACTGCACCTCCAGGTCACGCCGGGACGCTTCGCCGACGTGTGGAACGCCGCGCAGGCGGTGGCCGGCGTGCAGATAGCCGTCGGTGCCAACTCGCCCTTCCTCTTCGGGCGTGAGCTGTGGTGCGAGTCCCGTCCGCCGCTCTTCCAGCAGTCCACGGACACCCGCCCGCCGGAGCTGCAGGCCCAGGGGGTGCGGCCGCGCACGTGGTTCGGGGAGCGGTGGATCTCCTCGGCGTACGACCTCTTCGAGGAGAACCTGCGCTACTTCCCGGCCCTGCTGCCGATCTGCGACGAGGAGGACCCGCTGGAGGTCCTCGACCAGGGCGGGGTGCCCTCCCTCGCCGAACTCGTCCTGCACAACGGCACGGTGTACCGCTGGAACCGGCCCGTCTACGACATCGCCGACGGCGTCCCGCACCTGCGCGTCGAGAACCGCGTGCTGCCCGCCGGTCCCACCATCACGGACGTCATCGCCAACGCGGCCTTCTACTACGGCCTCGTCCGCGCCCTCGCCGAGGAGCCGCGGCCGGTGTGGACCAGGCTGCCCTTCGAGGCGGCCACGGCCAACTTCGACGCGGCCTGCCGGTACGGCATCGACGCGCGCATGGTCTGGCCCCGGCGCGGTCGCTACGGCGGCACGGTCGAGGTCGACGCGGTGACCCTCGTACGCGACGAACTGCTGCCGCTCGCCGATGCGGGCCTCGCCGGGTGGGGCGTCGAGCCCGCCGACCGGGACCTCTACCTCGGGGTGATCGAGGAGCGGTGCCGACGCCGGGTCAACGGGGCCTCCTGGCAGACGGCGACGTTCCACCGGGCACTGGAGGCGGGACTGTCGCGGGACGCGGCACTGGCGGCCACAACACGGCGGTACGGCCAGCTGATGCACCAGGGGGAGCCGGTGCACACCTGGCCGGTGGGGCTGCCGGAGCCGGTGCCGCTGGGGTGAGGGCCTGGGCGACGCGCGGAGTCAGTCGCTGACGCTGCCGCCCTGGGCACCCGCGGCCACGATCGCCTTCAGGATCACCGTGTGGATCTGGGAGGGGTCGTTGACCTGTTGGCCGGAGCCGCCGGTGGCCTCGGCGAGCTGCTCGGCCTCCGCGCGGTCGGCGTCGGGGCCCACCGCGATCACGATCAGGGGGACCGGGCGCTCAGGGCTGGAGAGTTTCTCCAGTTCGGAGACCAACGCTCCGCGCGAGATGCTGCCGGGATCCTGGTTGACGCCGTCGGTCAGGACGACCAGCGCGTTGAACTTCCCCTCGGCGTAGGAGGAGGTCGCCGCCTTGTACGCGGCGAGCGTGGTGTCGTACAGCCCCGTCGCTCCGCCCGGCACCGGCTCCAGGCCGCCGAACGCCGCCGACAGCCGCTCTCGTTGGGTGCCGGCCCCGTCCGCGCTGTCGCCCAGACGGTCCGTCGGTACCAGGACCTTGTAGTCCTTGTCGCCGTCGAGCTTGGTGGAGAACTTCCACAGGCCGATCTCGTCCTCCTGGGTGAAGGTCGCGAGGGCCTGGAGGAGGGACGCCTTGGTGACGTCCATCCGGGAGCGGCCGGTGCCCGGCACGGCCTCCGACATGGAGGAGGACGCGTCCACGACCGTGGTGATCCGCGCACTCTGCACGGTGATCGTCCAGGTTCCGAGGGCCTCCTGGAGCGCCGCCGCAGAGGCGGGCTCGCCTGCGGGCTCCGCGTACGGCTGCGGCACCTCACCACCGGCCTTCGCGACCAGCGTCTTCGACACCTGGTCGTCGGAGGTGCGGAACCCCCGGTCCGTCAGCAGCTGTTCCTGCTCGGGCTTGCGCAGGTATGTCATGAAGCGGATCGCCGCGCGGCTCTCGTCGGTGGTCAGTCGTGTCTCGTCGACCAGCGCGTAGGGGTAGTCCAGCCGCGGTGAGCCGTCCTTGGGGTAGAAGAAGTCCAGACTGTCCCCGGACTCCGTCGAGGAGTTGTGGGCGAAGGCCGCCTGCTCGGACAGGACCAGCGCCTGATTGCGCTTCGGATTGCCCTGCTCGGTGCCCGAGGAGTCCCGCGGCAGCGTCTCCACCAGCTGGCCGTCGCTGTCGGAGATGCGCTGAGAGAGGGCCTTCATCATGGCCGCGGCCCGCGTCTCCCCGCTCGCGACCGCGCCCGCCGCACTCGTGAGCCGGGCGAGGGCGAGCAGCCCGGTCGCGCTGCGTGCGGGGTCGGCGGCGCCCAGCTTGAGGGAGTCGTCCTGCAGGGTGGCGCCCGCCAGTTCGAGCCAGTCGTACGTCTTCTTCGGCCAGCCCAGCGACTTCGCGGCGGTCGGCACCATCGCCATGCCGACCGGGCTGGAGGCCACGTTGCCGACCCGGGCCACCTCCGTCGCGTCGCCGTCCGCGGAGATCTGCTCCACCCACACGTCCGAGTCCGGCACCCACACCTGCACGCCGGGGTCCTTACCGGCCGCGAGCGTGTCCCTGACCTTGTACGACTCGCGCGCGGTCACCGTGATGTCGACGCAGCGCCCGTCGGAGGTGAGGTTCTCGTCGCGGGCCCGCTCGGCAGCGCTGCGCAGGGCGGGGGCGACGTCGGGGGAGGCGGCGAGCTTGAGCCGTACCGCCTCGTCACGGCAGGAGGGGCCGAAGGAGAGCAGACCGCCCTGGACGGCGGCGGCCGTCCCGCCGGCGACGGTCAGGACGAGGACCGTCGCGATGGCCACGGTACGGCGGCGCGCGCGTGGGCGGGGGTCGCTGCCGCCCGCCCCATACTGATCGGGCAAGCTGTGACGTCCCATGGCGGTGGTGCCCTCCCCTGTCGATTTCCGTGCCGGCACGGCCGTAAACGGCAGGAAAGAGGGAGGCACGCCCCCGTACGGCGTCCGTCCCCCCGACGGCCTTGCGCACGATCTTCGTCACTTCTTTCGAAGGACCCTAGCGGGGTGGGGAGGGGGATGAGGCTGGATTACTCAACTGGAGGCAGGTGTGCAGGCGGAGGAAGGGGCAGTGGCCGATTCGTTTCCGCAGAAGGCGCTCTCACGGAGGTTTTTCCGTGACGAGACGCTGCTCGTTCTGGGGCTTTCGCTCGGTGCGAGTGGTGTGTCCGCGCTGATCAGTTTTGTCGGATCGGTCACCAAACCAGGGGGTCTCAAGGACCAGGCGGCGACCCTCAACGCCTCGGCCGCGCCGGGCCGTCCCTGGCTGGATCTCGCCTGGCAGCTCTTCGGGATCGCGTCGGCCCTGGTGCCCGTGCTGCTCGTCGCGCACCTCCTGCTGCGCGAGGGGCAGAGCCTCAGAACTCTCGGCTTCGACCGCACCCGGCCCGGGCCCGACCTCGCCCGCGGGGCAGGGATCGCGGCCGTGATCGGCAGCACCGGCATCGCCTTCTATCTGGCCGCGCGTGGTCTGGGCTTCAACCTCACCGTGGTGCCCGAGGCGCTGCCGGACGTGTGGTGGAAGTACCCCGTGCTGATCCTCTCGGCGATGCAGAACGCGATCCTCGAAGAGGTGATCGTCGTCGGCTATCTGCTGCGCCGGCTCCACCAGTTGGGCTGGACCCCGGGCACCGCGCTGGTGGCCAGTTCCGTACTGCGCGGTAGCTACCACCTCTACCAGGGCATCGGCGGCTTCATCGGCAACATGGTGATGGGCGTGGTGTTCGTCTACCTGTACCGCCGGTGGGGGCGCGTGGGGCCCCTGGTGGTGGCGCATTCCCTGCTCGACATCGGGGCGTTCGTGGGCTACGCGCTCCTCGCCGGGAAGGTGGGCTGGCTGCCGACCGCGTGATCAGGCGAGCAGCTCGCCCTCGATGACCGTGACCGCATGGCCCGTCAGCAGCGTGCGCCCGCCGCGCAGCGCGGTGCGGACCCGGCCGGAGCGGGGCGAGGCCTGCAGTCCGGTGAGATCGGTGCGACCGAGACGCTGCGACCAGTAGGGGGCCAGAGCGGTGTGGGCGCTGCCGGTGACCGGGTCCTCGTCGATGCCGACGTTCGGGAAGAAGCAGCGGGAGACGAAGTCGTAGCCCAGGTCCGGGTTCTCGGCGCGGGCGGTGGCGATGACACCGCGCTCCGAACAGGCGGCCAGGGCCTTGAGGTCGGGGCGCAGGGCGTGGACGGTTTTCTCGTCGGCCAGTTCGAGCAGCAGGTCACCGATGTTCGGGCCGGTGTCGAAGGCGCTGAGCGGCTCGGCTCCCAGCGCCTCGGTGACCCCCTCGGGAAGTTCGACCGGGGTCAGCGGGGCCGTCGGGAAGTCCAGGGTGATCGAGCCGTCCTCGCCCGGTGTCGCGATGAGGACACCGCTGCGGGTGGCGAACCGCACCGGGCCCTCGTGGGCACCCGTGCTGTACAGGACGTGGGCCGTGGCGAGCGTCGCGTGGCCGCACATGTTCACCTCGGTGGCGGGCGTGAACCAACGCAGCGCCCAGTCGGCCTCGCCGTCCCCGGGGAGCCGGTGGGCGAAGGCCGTCTCGGCGTGGTTGACCTCCAGGGCGATGTTCTGTAGCCGGCTGTCGTCCGGGAAGGCGTCGTCCAGGAGCAGGACGCCGGCCGGATTGCCGGTGAAGGGGCGGGCGGTGAAGGCGTCGACGATTCGGATGCGCATGGCCCGACGGTACGAGGTGATCCTGCGGCCTGGACAAGGCCAATTCGGGGTCGCTGGACCGTTTTCCGTGCTGAACGCGGAGGTCCTCGTGATCGGCGGTCGGCGGCTGCGCGGGCGCCGCGGCGGCCAACCGCCTGTCGTGGCGCGACGACGTACGGTGACGCCGATCAGCCCGCGCCCGACCTTCGGCGGGCGGATCGAGCGTGTCCGGCCGGTCGTCGAGACACCGAGGTCCTCGTGATCGGCGGTCTGCGGCTGCGCGGGCCTCGCGGTGGCCAACCGCCTGACGCGCTGATCAACTGACGCACCCGGGCCTCGGCGGGCGGATCGAGCTGTCCGGCTGGTCGTCGGACACCGTGACCCGGACCGACGCGGCCGGGCGCGGTGTGACACCGGCGAGTGGCGGCACGGTCGGCTGCCGCTCGACGTGCCTGCCCCGGACGCCGTCCTGGTGAGCGACGGCGGCGTCGAGCAGGCCGCGCCGCGGGAGAGTCTCCCTCTGCCCATTGCGCTCTCGGTGGTGAGCCTCCATTATCAGGAATCCTGTTACTTTAATCTTGTAGCGATGGGTGTTCAGCCATGCCGTTCAGTCCCGGAATCCAGGCCAGAGGGGTCCAGCTCCTGCTCGGTCGCGTGATGTCACGCGTGCACAAGGACCTGCGCTTCACCGACGTCCCGGCGCGTACCGAGAACCTCCGGGTGGAGACCGGTGCCGGACCGGTGGCGTGCACCGTCTACCGTCCGCCGGTCACCACGGACACCCCCGCCCCCGTGTACGTCAACTTCCACGGCGGCGGGTTCGTGGTCGCCCGGCCCGAGCAGGACGACCACATCTGCCGTTACATAGCCGCCACGGCCGGTTGCGTCGTGATCAACGTCGACTACGCGGTCGCGCCGCAGCGGCCGTTCCCCACACCCGTCACCCAGGCCTACGACGTCACCGCGTGGGTCGCCGGGAACGGCGCCGCCGGTGGCTGGGACGGTTCGCGGCTCGCCGTGGGCGGACACAGTGCCGGGGCCAACCTGACCGCCGCGGTCTGCCGCCTGGCCAGGGAACGCGGCACCTTCTCGCCCCGGCTCCAGATCCTCGACTCGGCACCGCTGGACCAGGTCGCCGATCCGGCCACCAAGCGGTCCCTCGTCGCCAAGCCGCTGCTCACTCCCCAGCTCATGCGGATCTTCACCGCAGCCTATGTCCCCGATCCCGCCGACCGCGCCCGCCCCCTCGCCTCGCCCGCTCTCGCCGACGACCTCGCGGGTCTTCCTCCCGCCCTGGTCATCACCGCGGAGAACGACCGCCTGCGCGACGAGGGGGACGCCTACGCCAAGGCTCTGGAGGCCGCCGGCGTCCCGGTCACCCACCGCGTCTTCGAGGGCGTCGACCACTACTTCACCCACACCGGCCCGGTACCGGCCGGAAAGGAGGCCATCGACCTGATGGCCACCGCGTTGCGCGACGCCTTGAGGTGAGCTTCCCGTCCCTTTCAGGCTCTGGCGGCGGCGACTCCTGAGCCGTCCATGTAGTCACGGACTCGCGCGATCAGTCCCTTGCGGACCTGGAGTATCAGGAGGCCCGGGACGGTGAAGGTGGCGGCCTTGGCCGGCAGCGTTCCCACCACGACATGCTCGGCGATGATCACTTCCGGATCGGCGGTCTCGTAGGCCGCGATCCTCCTGACCTCCTGCACCTGGGCGGGCCCGGCGCCCCAGGCCGCCCGGTATCCCGCGCGCACGGCCTCGCGCCCCTCGAAGCGCGAGGGGAAACCGGGCGAGGTGAACGGGAACTCGTGCACCGCGTCCGTGGCGTAAAGATCAGCGAGATCGTCCGGGGACTTGTCGAGCATGGCTTGGTAATAGCAGGTCAGCACCTCGTGCGGGGTGCGGACAGCAGATGCGCCCAGATGCGACATGGCAGTTGTTCCATTCGCTCAACACTTGTTGACCCACTCACCCTAGGGTGCGGCCAGTAGTTCGGTCAACGGTTGTAGAGTGAATCGGTTTCGACTCCTCGCCAGCCCCGTGCCGACCGTCGCCGAGCGACCGAGGTGTGCATCCTCGACCGTGTAGTACTTCGGCTCGAAGCGGGAGCTGTTCAGTCAGGCCGTGCAGGTGCTCCCCGCGCCGCTGACGGCCACTGATGCCGAGGCGCCGGCGGATCAGTTGCTGGCCTCGCTCGGCCTCAAGCTCGGCGGTCTCCCTGAAGGCACGCTGGCGGTGATGCGGTCCATGCTCACCGACCAGGCGGCAGCCGATCACATCCGTCTCGCTCTCGGCCGGCAGATCGCCGGCGTCGGTGCCGCCCTGCCCGCCGGCGAGGACCCCGAACTACGTGCCGCACTGGTTGTCACCGCCTTGCTGGGTGTCACCATCGGCCATCAACTCCTCGGCCTGGCCTCGCTTCGTGAGGCCCCTGCCGATCGCATCGCCACGATGCTCCGCCCGGCCGTCAAAGCCTTGGTGGAACCGCCGGAGTGAACGCGACGCCGCTGATGTTCGGTACGTGAAGGGTGGCGTCCGTGATCCCTGAGAGCAGGCACGCCGTGTTCGGGACCGTTGCCGGGTCGTGCAGACGCCGTGGGTGCCGGTAACGAGAGAGGTCGCTGCACACCATCCCGCCTTACCGAAGGGTCTTGCCATGCGATCGGTTCCGATATATCGTTGAAGCATCGCGACAGATCAACGATGGAATGGAGTGATTGCGATGCGTTCCCACGGATTCGAGCGTGGACATGGTGGAGCCGGTCGTCGGGGCCGTGGTGGCCCCGAGAGCCTGCGAGCCGCCTTCGGGCCCTTCGGTCCTGGCGGTCCCGGTGGCCCCGGCTTCGGAGGGCCGGGCTTCGGCCCCGGGCCCTGGGGGCCGAGGGGTCGGGGCGGACCCAGGGGGAGGGCGCGGCGCGGTGACGTGCGGGCCTCGATCCTGGCCCTGCTCAAGGACCGGCCCATGCACGGTTACGAGATGATCCAGGAGATCGCCGAGCGCAGTGGCGGGGCGTGGAAGCCCAGCCCCGGCTCGGTGTACCCCACCCTCCAGCTGCTGGAGGACGAGGGGCTGATCGCCAATGAGACCGAGGGCGGCAAGAAGCTGTTCGCCCTCACCGAGGCGGGCCGTACCGCGGCCGACGAGGGCCCCGACGCGCCGTGGGAGGAAGCTTCCCGTGGCATCGACTTCGAGGCGCTCGGCGAGATCCGGCAGGCCGGCTTCGGTCTGATGGAGGCCTTCGGCCAGGTCTGGAAGACCGGCAGCAAGGAACAGCGCGAGAAGGCGCTGGCCGTCATCAACGAGGCCCGCAAGAAGCTGTACCTCATCCTCGCAGACGAGGACTGAGGCGAGGGCTGAGACGAGGCCTGCGCAGTCGTACGGCGATCAGAGGGCGCCCCGTGGAGAGATCCGCGGGGCGCCCTCCTGCGGGCGGCGCACATGTGCAGCGCTCACTCCACCAGTCCGGCCAGCTTCCGCAGCGACTCGTTCAAGGCGGCGGTCCCCGAGTCCTTCAGTTTGCCCGCCATCAGCGAGACGGCGGCGCCCGTGAACTCGCCGTCGATGCGGACCGTCGTGGCGTCGCCGTCGGGGGTCAGGGTGTAGCGCGTGGCGACGCTCACCGCCATCGGGCCCTTGCCCCGGATGGCGAACAGCCGGGCCGGCTCCACCTGGTCGATGGTCCACTCCACCTCGGCGGGGAAGCCCATCAGCTTCATGTTCTCCTGGAAGGTTCCGCCCGGTTCGAGAACCGTCGGGCCGCCCTTGGGGAAGCTGGTGTGGGTCGCGTTCCACTCCCCGTACGCGGACCAGTCGGTGAGCTGGGCCCAGACCTTCTCCGCGGGTGCCGAGATGCGTGCCTCCGCGCTGATTTCCGCCATGCGGCCACCTCTTCGTGTCGGGCTGTGGTGTCGCGGAAAGTAGCCGCAAGGGGCGCAACATTCAATACTGATGAACCGTCAGAAGGCGTGGAGGCGCGTTCAGCCCACCTGCCGTATCACCGCCGCGTCGAAGAGGCCCCACGCGCGCGAACGCGCTCTCGCCGTGGTACTGCCCCGCACTTCCCGGAACAGGTCGGCGAGCAGCGCGTCCCCCGGGGCGTACACCCGGTACCCGTACTGCTTGCCGTCCACGGCCGGCAGCGCCACCAGCCGGCTCCTGCGCTTCATGCCTGGCGGCTTGATCTCATCCGTAAGGAGGAGATTCCGGCTGCGGGATCCGCTCTCCGTGGGACGCGAAGATGCTTCCCCTCGGGGATGACCCGATGGGGTGGGGCTGATGGGATGGGGGATGTGCACCCCCGTATCCCCCGGCAGTCGGCCCGCGAACAGAGCGGCCCGCCGCCGGTCAGTCCGGACGGCGCTGTCAGGCTCAGCGCGGAACTGACAGCGGTGGTGTTCGGTGCCCGCAGGCGCGCGCTGAGGGACGGGGACCGGCAGATCGACACGGCCCATCTGCTGCACTCACTGCTGGACGCCGACGCCGAGGCGTACGCCGTCTTCGACGCGGAACCGCAGTTGCCGAGGCTCCTCGGTTATCTCGTGCAGCGCAGCATCGGCTACGGACTGCGCTGGCAGGGCACCATCGAGGACTCCGGCGCCGTCCCCGCGGTGACGACGGCCGAGGGCTTGTCGCCGCTCGCCGCGGGCGCGATGGAACACGCCTGCGCCCGGGCCGAGCACCGCGCCGACGGGCCCGCCCGCGGGATCGATCTGCTCGCGGCGATCCTGGTGGACCCCGAGTCCCGGGCCGTCGAGGTGCTGACCCGGGCGGGAATCGACGCCGGTGCCGTGTATGCGCGGATCGACGACCGTCTGCCCGGAGAGCTGCGGGGCGGCCCGCCACGGTCCAGCCGCTGAGACAGGAGTCATCGGGGGTGACGCTCATGTCCTGCCCTGTCATCATGGGCCGGTGCATACGTCTGAGAGCAGCAGGGCCAGTGAGGGCAAGGGCGTCGGACTCGGTCTCGCGCTGGTGTCTGCGCTCGCCTTCGGCGGATCCGGGGTGGCGGCCAAACCGTTGATCGAGGCGGGTCTCGATCCGCTGCACGTGGTGTGGCTGCGGGTGGCGGGCGCCGCCCTGGTGATGCTGCCGCTCGCCGTCCGCCACCGCGCGCTGCTGCGCAGCCGTCCCGCCCTGCTCGCCGGCTTCGGGCTGCTCGGCGTGGCCGGAGTGCAGGCCTTCTACTTCGCCTCGATCTCCCGCATCCCCGTCGGTGTCGCCCTGCTCGTCGAGTACCTCGCCCCTGCCCTGGTGCTCGGCTGGGTGCGGTTCGTGCAGCGACGGCCCGTCACCCGCGCCGCCGCGCTCGGCGTGGTCCTCGCGGTCGGCGGTCTCGCGTGTGTCGTCGAGGTCTGGTCGGGTCTGAGCTTCGACGCCCTCGGCCTGCTCCTCGCGCTCGGCGCCGCCTGCTGCCAGGTCGGCTACTTCGTCCTGTCCGACCAGGGAAGCGACTCCGGCGAGGTCCCCGACCCGCTCGGCGTGATCGCGTACGGCCTTCTCGTCGGGACCGCTGTCCTGACCGTCGTGGCCCGCCCCTGGACCATGGACTTCTCCGTCCTCGCGCAGCGCGCCGACATGAACGGCACTCCGGTCGCGGCCGGCCTGCTGCTCGGCTGGATCGTATTGATCGCCACCGTTCTCGCCTACGTCACCGGCGTGGTCTCGGTGCGCAGGCTCTCACCGGCGATAGCCGGGGTCGTGGCCTGTCTCGAAGCGGTCGTCGCGACCGTCCTCGCCTGGGTGCTGCTCGGCGAACACCTCTCGGCACCGCAGATCGTGGGCGGCGCGGTCGTCCTCCTCGGTGCCTTCATCGCGCAGTCCTCCACCCCGGCCAAGGGCTCCGTGGAACCGGTCGCGACCGGCGGCGCCGAAAGTCGGTTGTCCGCCCGGGAGAACGCCCCCTAGGCTCCGGCCCATGCACACGCAGACGTTCATCGTTTCTCCGCCGGCCGCCTGAGGCGGGCCCTCCGGAGACCACGCCCGGCCATGCCGCCGGGCTGAACGGTGCTGCCCGCAGACGAAGTCCGCGGACCCCGCCACCGAGCGGGCGTCCTCTTCCGAACTTCCGCGCCTCGGCGCATCTGCGGAGAGAACACGTGTCGCATGCTTCTTCAGGCCTGCCCGTCGGGCGAGGCCTCATCTACCTGATCGTCGCCGGTACCACCTGGGGCACCGCGGGAGCGGTCGCCTCGCTGACCTACCGGACCAGTGACCTGGGCCCGGTGTCCCTGTCCTTCTGGCGCTGCGCGGCCGGACTGGCGGTGCTGCTCGCCGTCCGTCTCGTAAGGCCACGCGCGCGTACGGCCGTCTCGGAACCGCTCGGCCGCAGGGCCCTGCGGGTCGGCGCGTCGGGCGTGGGTCTCGCGGTGTTCCAGACCGCCTACTTCGCGGCCGTACGGTCCACCGGGCTCGCCGTGGCCACCGTCGTCACCCTCGGCGCCGGCCCCGTGCTCATCGCGCTCGGGGCACGCCTCGCCCTGGGGGAGCGGCTCGGGCGCAGCGGAGTCGTCGCCGTCACCGGAGCCCTCGCCGGACTCGTGGTGCTGACGCTGGGCGGCGCGGAGGCTTCCGTGCGTCCCCTGGGCGTGCTGCTCGGGCTGCTCTCGGCGGCCGGCTGCTGTGTGATGACCCTGATCACGCGCGCGGCCCGGGCGGAGTCCTCCGGAACGTCCGTGGGAGTGTTCACGGTCGCCGGCCTCTGCCTGCTGCCCCTCGCGCAGGCTGAGGGCCTGGTCCCGCACACGGCCCAACCAGCCCTGCTGCTGGTCCTGCTGGTCTACTTGGCGACCGTCCCCACGGCTCTCGCCTACGCCCTCTACTTCGCGGCCGCCGCGGTCGTCCGCTCCACCACCGTCTCCGTGATCATGCTGCTCGAACCGGTGAGCGCGGCCGTGCTGGCCGTCGTGCTCTTCGGCGAGCGCCTGACTCCGACAACCATGGTCGGCACCTTGCTGATGCTGGGCGCGGTCGCGGGGCTCGCGGTGACGGAGGCGCGTGTGCCCGCCTGACGAACCGAGGGGGCCCTTCTGTCCGAAGGGCCCCCTCGCTCAGGCCCGCTGCCGCCGCAGCAGATGCTCGCGCGCCGCCGCGTCCCCGGGGCCGCCCCGGTCCGCCAGCCTGTCCGCGATCCGGTCCTGCACCTGAGCCGTCCGCTTGCCGGCGTACTTGAACTTCGCCCGCACACCGGTCACTTCGAGCCGCAGCCCGCGAATCCCCGACAGCTGCCTCCCGAACGGCACCTCGTCCGCCGCCACCCGCGCGGTGCCGCCCTCCGGCTGGAAGTGACGGACCTGGTGGTTCAGGAGCACGGCCTTCTCGGCCGGGTCGTCCACCACATGGGCCCGGCACCGCAGTTGGACCGCCGCGTAGAAGCTCGTGGGCGTGCCGTGTTCGGACGGTACGTCCGGGTCGGCCTGCCACGGACCCGGGACGTACGCGTAGTCGTCGACCACGCTCAGCACGACGTCCGGGCTCGCCTCCAGTGCGCCCCACAGCGGGTTGGGCCGCGCGAGGTGTGTCAGGGCCTCGCCCCGCGAGGGGTCGTAGGCGAAATGCAGCGGCTGGACGTACGGGGGCTCGCCCGCGGGACCGTTGACGGCGAGCTGCCCGAAGTCGTGGACGGAAAGCCACTGCTGCCACTCGGCGTCGTCGCGGGCCGCGTCCCAGGGATGGATCAGCATCACAGCACTGCCAGGTAGTCCGGGACCTCGGTGCCGGGGGCCAGGCCGGCGTCGGCGACCGGGGTGCCGTAGCCCTTGCGCAGCGGGACCACACCGGCCCAGTGGGGGAGGGCGAGGTCCTCGGGCTCGTCGTTGACCCCGCCGGTGCGGAGCTTGGCGGAGACCTCGTCGAGGTCGAGGCGGATGACGGCGGTGGCGGCCAGTTCCTTCTTGTTGGCGGGGCGGGAGTCGAGGGCGCGGCCCGGCACCACATGGTCGACCAGCGCGTCGAGGGCGAGGCGCATCTCCTCGGGGTCCGTGACGTCGTACGCGAGTCCGTGCACCACCACGGACCGGTAGTTGATCGAGTGGTGAAAGGCGGAGCGGGCCAGGATCAGCGCGTCGACGTGCGTGACCGTCAAGCAGACCGGCAGTCCCGGGTCGGCCTTGCCGGTCATCCGCAGCGGGCGCGAACCCGTCGAGCCGTGGACGTAGAGCCGCTCGCCCACCCGGCCGTACAGCGTGGGCAGGACCACCGGGGCGCCGTCCCGGACGAAGCCGAGGTGGCAGACGTAGCCCTCGTCGAGTATCGAGTGCACCAGTTCCCTGTCGTACGAGGCCCGGTTGGGTGAGCGCGTCGGGACGGTGCGGTCGGTCGGCGCGTAGGCGGTCGGCTCCGGCGTGGTCGCGGTGGTCCCCTGCATTGCGATCTCCATTGCACTAGTGCATAATCTTCTTTGTGCTAGGAGAATATCGGATCGAAGGCCGACGCGCATCGGAGATTGCGGCGAGCGTCGAGAGCGCGGTGGGTGCCGGAGAGTTGGCGCCGGGACAACTGCTGCCTCCCATGCGGGAGTTGGCGGTGGAGCTGGGGGTGAATCCCAATACGGTCGCGGCCGCCTACCGCACCCTGCGCGAGCGCGGGGTCATCGAGACCGCCGGGCGACGGGGCAGCCGAGTGCGGGCGAAGCCGGCCACCACGGGACGCGACTACATCCGGGTGGAGGTCCCGGAGGGCGTGCGGGACGTGGCGAACGGCAACCCGGACCCGGCGCTGCTGCCCCCGCTGGCGCCGGCCTTCGCCGCCGCCGCCGAACAGGGCGACCGGGAGCCGGTCCTGTACGGAGAGGCGACCGTGGACCCGGAGCTGGCGCGCCTGACGCGAGAGGCGCTGGATGCGGACGGCGTTCCGCAGGGCCCTCTCGCCGTCGCCTCCGGCTCCCTGGACGTGGTCGAGCGCGTCCTGGCCGCCCATCTCAAGCCGGGCGACACGGTCGCAGTGGAGGACCCCGGCTGGGGCAGCCTCCTCGACCTGGTCCCGGCACTGGGCCTGCGCGTCGCCCCGGTGGGTGTGGACGACGAGGGCCCGCGCGCCGATGACGTACGCAAGGCGCTGGAGGCGGGCGCCCGAGCCCTGATCATCACCGACCGGGCCCAGAACCCGACCGGCGCCTCGGTGACCGCCACGCGTGCGCGTGCCCTGCGAGCCGTCCTCGAGGATCACCCGGACATCCTCCTCATCGAGGACGACCACGGCCACGGCATCGTCGACCTGCCCCTGCACCCCCTGGCCGGAGTCACCCGCCACTGGGCCTTCGTCCGCTCGGTGGCCAAGGCCTACGGCCCCGATCTGCGCCTGGCGGTCCTCACCGGCGACGAGGTCACCGTCGACCGCGTCCACGGCCGCCACCGCCTGGGTCCCGGCTGGGTCAGCCGCATCACCCAGCGGGCGGTGGTGCACCTGTGGGCCGACGGCGTACTGGACACGGCGGAGGTGGCGGCGGCGTACCGCGAGCGCCGCGACCGGCTGATCGGCGCACTCGCGCAACGCGGAGTCGAGGCACGCGGCCGTAGCGGTCTCAACGTATGGATCCCGGTCCCGGACGAGACGGGCGCGGTGTCCCGCCTTCTGCACGCGGGTTGGGCGGTCGCCCCTGGCGCCCGCTTCAGAATGAGCGCACCGCAGGGGATCCGCGTGACCGTATCGACGTTGGCCACCACGGAGGTGCCCCACTTGGCGGACGCGATCGCGAGGGCCTTGGGCCCGTCCCCGACCCGGAATCACGTGTAAGGGGAAGGTGAGCTGCTTTCAGGGGCGGGCGCGAGGAACCGCGCGACTGCCACCTGCGACCCGCACCCGCCGACAATCCACGCACCCCGCCCCATCAGGCACCTCGTCGCACCTGACTCAGTGCCGCCCCCGCGAGTACGATCACCGCGCCCACAGGCGTCGACCAGCTCAACGACTCGCCGAGCACCGCGACCCCCGCCCCCGTGGCGATGACCGGAATGAAGTACGTGACCATCTGCGCGGTGGTCGGCCCCACTTCGGCGACCAGCCCGTACTGAACGAGCAGGGCCAGCCCCGTCCCCAGTGCGCCCAGCGCCGCGATCGCAAGCAGCGGCAGCACGTCGACATGGGTAGGTATCCCGGAGAACAGCGAAGTGACGGCCGCCAGTTGAATCGTGGCCAACAGCAACTGCGCCCCCATCAGGGATGTGTGGGAGTACCCCACACCGGCCAGAGTCCGGCGAACGTAGATCCACCCGATCGGATAGCTGAACGAGGCCAGCAGGGCCATCGCCGTCCCCCTGCCGTCCAGCCCGCTGAACCCCTGCCAGGCCCCGAGAACCGTCAGCACCCCCAGAAAACCGAGCCCGAGCCCGGCGACCCGCACGCGCGTGGGCCGGTCCTCGGACAGCGCGACGACGGACAGAACCATCCCCCACAGCGGCGAGGTCGCGTTGCAGATCCCCGCCAGCGTGGACGGGATCGTCAACTCCGCGTACGCGAAGAGCGAGAACGGCAGTGCGTTGAGCAGGAAGCCCGCGACCGCCAGATGGCCCCACGTCCGCACCCCGCGAGGGAGCCGCTCCCGCCGCACCGTCATCGCCACCGCGAGCACCAGCGTCCCGAACACCAGTCGCCCGAGCGTGACCTGGAAGGGCGCGTACCCCTCGGTGCCCACCTTGATGAGCAGAAAGCTGAATCCCCAGATCAGCGAGAGCACGCCGAAGCGCAGCCGCCAGTCGAGGGCGGGGCGGCGGGTGGTCCGCGGCGGGGCTTCGGGGACGGTCGCGGTGGTCATGCCGACCACGATCCGCCACATGATCTCTTAGCACAAGCGACTTTTTGAGCGAGATATCTCGTAGCATTGCTTACATGTTGAACCTGGAACGCCTGCGCACCCTCGACGCCCTCGCCCGGCACGGCTCGGTGAGCGGCGCCGCCGAGGGCCTGCACATCACGACCTCGGCCGTCTCGCAGCAGATGTCCAAGCTGGAGCGTGAGGTCGGCCAGCAGCTCCTCGCCAAGAACGGCCGGGGGGTGCGGCTCACCGACGCCGGTCGGCTCCTCGCCGACCACGCGGCACGCATCCTGTCCCAGGTGGAACTCGCCCAGGCCGACCTGGAGGCCCAACGCGGCCAGGTGGTGGGGGAGTTGAGGCTCGCGGCGTTCCCAACCGCCGCACGCGGGCTGTTCCCGGCCGCGATCGCGGGCCTGCACTCGGCGCATCCGGGCCTGCGGATCAGCTCGCGCGAGATGGAGCCGGAACCCGCGATCCTCGCTGTGATCCGCGGTGACTACGACCTCGCGGTCGTCTTGGACTGGTACAACAAGCCGCTGCCCGTGCCCGACGGGCTGGTGAAGGCCTCGATCGTCGACGACACGGCCGACGTGGCGATGCCCGCCACCCACCGACACGCGCACCGGAGCGAGGTCGACCTGGAGGACTTCGCCGACGACGACTGGGTCACCTGGGGCGAGAGCGAGTTCTGTCACGAGTGGCTGCTGCACACCCTCCGCTCCAAGGGCATCGAACCCCGCGTCGCGCACTGCGCGGAGGAGCATCCGACCCAACTCGCCCTGGTCGGCGCCGGACTCGGCGTGTGCGTGGCGCCCCGGCTCGGGCGCGGGCCGATCCCGGAGGGCGTGCGGACCGTGCCCGTACGGCAGTCGGTCAGCCGGCACATCTACGCCGTGTGGCGCGCGGACGCCGACCGCCGCCCGTCGATCCGGGCGGCGGTCGAGGCGCTGAAGTCGGCGGCAGGGAAGGCCGTTTGAGGCAGGCCGTTCGAGGCCGGCCCGGGGTGGTGGACCGGGCCGGTGTCAAGGCGTCCGGTGAGGCTTTGGCCGTCGAAGTCGGTCTCGTCCGCCGGACACGCCTACGCCGGGCCCAGCTTGCGGAAGTCCCAGGAGACGATCTTCTCGGGGGTCAGCCGTATCCAGGCGTGCCGACCGTCGTGCGGCATCTCCTCCAGGCGGAAGTTCTTGCGGGCGAACAGCGTCTCCGGGACGTCGAGTTCCGCGCACAGCTCTCCGGTGCGCGGAGCCTCGCCCACGAAGTCCACCGTCCCGGACAACTCCACGCCCTGCAGCTCGTCGTACTCCTCACCCGTGTCGACCACGATCGCGACCCGTGGATCGCGGCGCAGATCGGTCCAGCGCTTGCTGCGCACGACGGAGTACAGCCACACCGAGGTGCCGTCCCAGGCGAACCAGAGCGTGCTCACATGCGGAGCGCCGTCGGCGGAGACGGTGGCGACCCGGCAGGTGCGCTGGCTGGTCAGGAACTCGTCCAGCTCGCCCGGCGTCATCATGATCTTCCGGCCACGGCGCTGAGTGACGGTCATGCATCCCCCTCTTTCTCTCACGTCGTGTCAGAGGAGATCCTCTGACATCACGTCAGAAAAGGATGGGTCGTCTTCCGTCCCGACGCAATGGTGGCTACTGTCACCCGCTCCGGGCCGTCGGCGACGAGGGGGAACCGTGGCGTCGTACGAACAACTCAGCGAACTCCTCGCTCCCGAGACCACTGTCCTGCTCACGGTCGAGTGCCAGCAGGGCGTCGTCGGACCGGAGAGCGCGCTGCCCGAACTCGCCCGTGACGCAAGGGCCTCGGGTGCCCTCGCCAACGTCGCCCGGCTGGTCGCCGCCGCGCACGCGAACGGGGTCCAGGTGATCCACGCGATCGCCGAACGCCGTCCGGACGGGCGTGGCGCCAACCGCAACGCCCGCCTCTTCCGTGCCGCCGAACGCCTGCCCGTCCAGCAGCTGTCCGGGACCACCGCGGTGCGGGTGGCGGCCCCGATCGAGGTGAGCGAGGAGGACCTCGTCATACGACGGCTGCACGGTCTGTCGCCGATCCAGGGCACCGAGGTCGACGCGCTCCTGCGCAACCTCGGCTGCCGCACGCTGGTGGTGACCGGAGTCTCCGCCAACGTGGCTGTCCCCAACGCCGTGTTCGACGCCGTGAACCGCGGCTACACCGCCGTGGTGGTGACGGACGCCATCGCCGGGGTGCCCTCCGACTACACCCCGGCGATGATCCGTCACACGCTCGCCCTCGTGGCCACCCTCGCCACCACGGACGAAATGCTGTCCTGTCTGGCTCGACCCCGCCGCCCCGGGCGCGTCTGACATCTCATGCGAGCGAGATCGAGTCGCCGCTGACGGTGATCTTCTCCTCGGGCAGCGGCTGGGTCGCCGGCCCCTTCTTCACGCTGCCGTCGGTCACCGAGAACTCGCTCTTGTGGCACGGACAGGTGATGACCCCGTTGGTGATGCCCGTCACCGCACACCCCTGGTGGGTGCACTTCGACGAGAACGCCTTGAACTCGCCCGCCGTGGGCTGGGTGACCACCACGCCCGAGTCCTTGAAGATCTTGCCGCCGCCCTCGGGGATGTCCGAGGTCTTCGCGAGGACGCTGCCGGCGGCGGCAGCGTCCGACGACGAGGAGGAGTCGTCCTCCGACCCGCACGCGTTCAGGGTGAGAGCGAGTCCTGCCGCGCCGACCGCCGCCACGACGACCCGGCGACTGGGGGCCGATGCGGGATGAATCGATTCGCTGGCCATGCTGACGTCCCCTTCCACGGAATCCTTGAACTGCCCTGAGGTACGGCCCTGGAGTGCGCGTTGTTCAGATGCCCCCCAGTAACCTGGGGCGATGCTCAAGGAAGCCATCGTGACCCGCTACATCACGCCCCTGCGTGAGGGCGGCTCGCTGCCGGGGCTCGTCGAGGCCGACGACCGCGGGACGTACGTCATCAAGTTCACCGGCGCAGGTCAGGGCCGTAAGACGCTGGTCGCCGAGGTGGTGGCCGGGGAGCTCGCCCGCAGGCTCGGCTTCCGGGTGCCGCGGCTCGTGACGCTCGACCTCGACCCGGACCTGGGGCTCGGTGAGCCCGACGAGCGGGTGCAGGAACTGCTGAAGTCCAGCGGCGGCACCAACCTCGGCATGGACTTCCTCTCCGGAGCGCTCGGCTTCGACCCGCTGGCCTTCCCGGTCGGCCCGGAGGAGGCCGGCCGGATCATCTGGTTCGACGCGCTGGTCAACAACGTCGACCGCTCCTGGCGGAACCCCAACCTGCTGTGGTGGCGGGGCGAGGTGTGGCTCATCGACCACGGCGCGACCATGATCTGGCAGCACAACTGGCCCGGCGCCGAGAAGTCCGCCGCCCGTCCCTACGACGCCTCGGACCACGTCCTGAAGCCCTTCGCACCGGATGTCGCCGCGGCCGCGGCCGAACTGGGCCCCCGGGTCACCGAGGACCTCCTCGCCGAGGTCACCGCCGAGATCCCCGACGCCTGGCTGGCCGGCGAGCCCGGCTTCGAGTCGCCGGACGAACTCCGGCGGACCTACGCACGGCCGCTGCTCGCGCGCAAGGCCGTCGTCCACGAGCGGATCGAGGGGATCCAGTGACCGAGCGCCACATCATCAGGGGCGGCCGCACCGACGACCGCGAGGTCTTCGAGTACGCCCTGCTGCGGGTCGTACCCCGCGTCGAGCGGGGCGAGTGCATCAACGCGGGGGTGCTCGTCTACTGCCGCGCCAAGGCCTACGTCGGCGTGCGCACCCACCTCGACGAGGCCCGGCTGCGGGCGCTCGACCCGGACGCGGACGTGGCCGGTGTCCGGGCGGCGCTCCGCGCCGTCGAGGGGGTCTGTGCCGGCGGTGAGGGGGCCGGGCAGGCCGCCCGCGACGACGCCGGACGGCGCTTCCGCTGGCTGATCGCGCCCCGCTCCACCGTCGTCCAGCCGGGCCCCGTGCACACCGGGCTCACCACCGATCCGGCCGCCGAACCGGAGCGTCTGCTCGATCTGCTGGTCAGGTAATGGATCACACCCGGCTCGTGTGACGTTGACACCGCGTGCCATGGCTTCTAGCGTCACGTCTGCTGAAGGTACTAAGCGGTCGCTCACCGAATGGGCCGTACATTCTCAGGTCGATTTCCCCAGGTCGATTTCTCAAGGGCGAGGAGAACCAGCAATGTCCACCACAGAGCAGCGGGTAGCCGTGGTCACGGGTGCCGCGCGCGGCATCGGCGCCGCCACCGCCGTACGACTGGCGGCCGAGGGTCGCGCGGTCGCCGTGGTCGATCTCGACGAGGCCGCCTGCAAGGACACCGTGGAGAAGATCACCGCGGCCGGCGGTCGGGCGATCGCGGTCGGCGCGGACGTCTCCGACGAGGCCCAGGTGCAGGCCGCCATCGCGCGCGTGGCCGAGGAGCTCGGGGCGCCGACGATCCTCGTGAACAACGCGGGCGTGCTGCGCGACAACCTGCTCTTCAAGATGAGCGTCTCCGACTGGGACACCGTCCTGAACGTGCACCTCAAGGGCTCGTTCCTGGTCACCAAGGCCATCCAGAAGCACATGGTGGACGCGGGCTTCGGCCGGATCGTCAACCTGTCCTCGTCCTCCGCCCTCGGCAACCGCGGCCAGGCCAACTACTCCGCCGCCAAGGCCGGTCTCCAGGGCTTCACCAAGACGCTCGCCATCGAGCTCGGCAAGTTCGGCATCACCGCCAACGCCGTCGCCCCCGGCTTCATCGCCACCGACATGACCGCCGCGACCGCCGAGCGCGTCGGCATGGGCTTCGAGGAGTTCAAGGCCGCGGCCGCCACCCAGATCCCGGTCGCGCGCGTGGGCGAGCCCGACGACATCGCCAACGCCATCGCCTTCTTCACGGGCGAGGCGGCCGGATTCGTCTCCGGCCAGGTGCTGTACGTCGCCGGCGGACCGCTCGACTAGGGAAACGGGACCATGACTTCGCAACTCCCCGAGCTTTCGGGCAAGGTCGCGCTCATCACGGGCGCCAGCCGCGGCATCGGCTACGGCGTCGCCGAGGCGCTCGTCGCACGCGGTGACCGGGTGGTCATCACCGGCCGCACCGAGGACACCCTCAAGGAGGCCGTCGAGCAGCTCGGCGCCGAGCGTGCCGTCTACGTGGCGGGCAAGGCGCACGACGAGGCGCACCAGGCCGCCGCCGTCGAGCGCGCCATGGAGGCCTTCGGGCGCGTCGACTACCTGGTCAACAACGCCGGCACCAATCCGGTGTTCGGGCCGATCGCCGACCTCGACCTGAATGTGGCGCGCAAGGTCTTCGAGACCAATGTGATCTCCGCGCTCGGCTTCGCCCAGAAGACCTGGCACGCCTGGCAGAAGGACAACGGCGGCGCGATCGTCAACATCGCCTCCGTCGCGGGCCTCGCGCCCTCGCCCTTCATCGCCGCGTACGGCGTCAGCAAGGCCGCGCTGATCAACCTCACCCAGCAGCTCGCGCACGAGTTCGCGCCCGGGGTGCGGGTCAACGCGATCGCCCCCGCCGTCGTGAAGACCAAGTTCGCGTCGGCGCTGTACGAGGGCCGGGAGGCGGAGGCCGCCGCGTCCTACCCGCTGGCCCGGCTCGGCGTGCCCTCCGACATCGGCGGCGCCGCGGCCTTCCTCACCTCGGCGCAGTCCGACTGGGTCACCGGCCAGACGCTCGTCGTCGACGGCGGCATCTTCCTCAACGCCGGAGTGGGCTGACCCCCGTCGCCTCGGCACGGGCGCCCGTTGACACCGACGGCGCCCGTGTCGACACACAAAAGCCTCACAGGGGATTTACAGGGTCATCACGCCGCGATGGCCAAGCTGCCTGTGACCGAACCGGTTGAGTGTGCGTGGCGCTGCGGTATGTTTTGCCGACTCTCGGCACGGCATTTCGAGGAGCAAGCGCGTGTTCATGCGGAACCGATACCTGCCGCCCCTCGCGGCCCTCGTGTCCATATCCACGGTGGCCGGATGTGGGGTGTTCTCCTCGGACTCCTCCGACGGCGGGAAGGCGATCGTCGTGGGGACCACCAGCGCCCCGGCCACGCTGGACCCCGCGGCCTCCTGGGACAACTCCTGGGAACTGTTCCGCAACGTCTATCAGACGCTCCTGAACTACTCCCCCGGTGGATCCGACCCCGAACCCGACGCGGCCGAGAGCTGTGAGTTCACGGACACGTCGAGCACCGTGTACAGCTGCACACTGCGCGAGGGGCTGAAGTTCTCCGACGGGCACCCGCTGGACGCCAAGGCCGTCAAGTACAGCATCGACCGGATCAAGAAGATCAACCTCAACGGCGGCCCCGCGGGCCTGCTGGGAACGCTCTCCCGGGTGCAGGTGAAGGGCGACCGTGAGGTCGTCTTCCACCTCAGCCAGCCCGACGCCACCTTCCCCCTGGTGCTCACCACGCCGGCCATGTCGATCGTGGACCCCGAGGAGTACTCCGCGACCGCGATCCGCAAGGACGGGAAGATCAGCGGCTCGGGGCCCTACAGCCTCGACTCCTTCACGGAGGGCGAGAAGGCCGAGCTCGTCCGCAACGACAACTACAAGGGCATAGCGGACCTCAAGAACGACGCCGTCACCATCCGCTACTTCCAGCGGTCGGACGAGATGGTCAAGGCCCTCAAGGACAAGGAGATCTCGGTCGTCTACCGCGGTCTCGGGGCCTCCGACACCGTGGACATCGAGGTCAACCAGCAGAAGGAGGGGCTCCAACTCGTGGAGAACCCCACCACTGAGATCAGTTACCTGGTGTTCAACCCCAGTGACCCGTGGTCCGCGAAGCCCGCGGTCCGCAAGGCCGTCGCCCAGATCGTCGACCGTCCGGCACTCGTGCACTTCGTCTACAAGGACACCGTCGAGCCGCTGTACTCGATGGTCCCGGCGGGCCTCACCGGCCACACCACGGGATTCTTCGACGACTTCGGAGACCCCAGCGTGGCCAAGGCCAAGCGGTTCCTCACGGACGCGGGGATCACCGAGCGCGTCCCGCTGACCCTCTGGTACACCAGCGACCGCTACGGCTCGACGACCAAGCCCGCCTTCCAGGAGCTGAAGCGGCAGCTGGAGGCCTCCGGACTCTTCAAGATCACCCTCAAGAGCCGCCCGTGGAAGACCTACGTCGAGGGCTACCAGAACGGCGAGTACCCGGTGTTCGGGCGCGGCTGGTTCCCCGACTTCCACGACGCCGACAACTTCATCGCGCCCTTCGTGGGCCGGCAGAACGCGCTCGGTACCCCGTACGACGCCCCCGAGATCACCGGCAAGCTGCTGCCCGAGTCGCGCGCGGAGAGCGACCGCGGGGCCGTGGGGCCGCAGATCGAGGAAGCCCAGCAGGTCTTCGTGGACGACACCCGGCTGGTGCCGCTGTGGCAGGGCAAGCAGTACGTGGCCGCGAACGACGAGATCGCCGGTCTCGAGAAGGTCATCGACCCGGCGACCATGATGACGATGTGGGAGCTGTACTGGAAGACCAGCTGGTAGGACTCGGGCCCGGCCCTCACGGCACGGACTGTCAGTGGTCGCCTGTAGGTTCTGAGGCCTGAAGTGACCGCACATCGTGAGGACGTTGACGTGACCGACACCGCCATGCTGCCCGAGTCCTGGCGCGGGGTTCTGGGCGACGAACTGCAGCAGCCGTACTTCAAGGAGCTGACGGAGTTCGTCGAGGACGAGCGGGCGAAGGGTCCCGTCTACCCGCCCCGCGAGGAGGTCTTCGCCGCCCTCGACGCGACGCCGTACGACCAGGTGAAGGTCCTGATCCTCGGTCAGGACCCGTACCACGGCGAAGGCCAGGGCCACGGCCTGTGCTTCTCGGTCCGCCCGGGCGTCAGGACCCCGCCCTCCCTCCGCAACATCTACAGGGAGATGAAGGACGAGCTGGGCCTGGAGATCCCGGACAACGGCTACCTCATGCCGTGGGCCCAGCAGGGCGTCCTGCTGCTCAACGCGGTCCTCACGGTCCGCGCCGGCGAGGCCAACTCGCACAAGGGCAAGGGCTGGGAGAAGTTCACCGACGCGGTGATCCGCGCGGTGGCCGAGCGGCCCGACCCGGCCGTCTTCGTGCTGTGGGGCAACTACGCGCAGAAGAAGCTCCCCCTGATCGACGAGAGCCGGCACGTCGTGGTCAAGGGCGCGCACCCCTCCCCGCTGTCGGCGAAGAAGTTCTTCGGTTCCCGCCCGTTCACGCAGATCGACGAGGCGGTAGCCCGGCAGGGCCACGAGCCCATCGACTGGACGATCCCGAACCTCGGCTGACCCGTCCGCCGGGCCGGTGCCGCACGGCCCCGGCCCGGTCCCGCCTGACCTCGATTGTGAGTGGCGGCGGCTAGCGTCGGCAGGGACAGGGGACGACAGCCGACGAGGGCCCGGAGGACGCTTTGACGGAGCGACAGGAGCAGGCGGCGCCGGATACCGTGATGACCCGGATCGGGCAGGTCGTCATGCTGTGTCACGCGGGGGACCGCGAGGAGGCCCGCCACCGCTTCCTGGCCCTGTGGGCGGAGATCGGCGACGACGGCGACCCGTTGCACCGCTGCACCCTGGCGCACTACATGGCCGACGCCCAGGACGACCCCTGCGACGAACTCGCCTGGGACCTCAGGGCGTTGACGGCCGCGGAGGAACTCACCGAGGACCGGCTGGGCCGGCACGAGGGCGCGCTCGCCGTGCGCGCCCTGTATCCCTCGCTGCACCTCAACCTGGCCGCCGACTATCTGCGGCTCGCCCGCACGGACGCCGCCCGCACCCATCTGCGCCGGGCCCGCAGGGCGGCGGACGCCCTGGGGGAGGACAGCTACAGCGACGGTGTGCGGGCGGCGATCAGCCGGCTGGAGCTACGGCTCGGCGAGGGCGGATCCGCCGCTGACGGACGCTGGGGGCCGCCGAGGCAGCGGCCCTGAGACCGCGGTGCCTCAACGCCCGTACGCCTGGTCGCAGATGACCGACTGGGGGCTGCCCTCCTGCCGGCCGCCGTATTTTCTGCCGAGCGCGCAGACGCCCTTCGGGCCCTTGAGCACCGACTCGGGGATCGCCCTGGCCATGTCCGGGATCTCGACCCGGGGCGGCCGGTGGTGCCGGGCGTCCGGGTGCCGAGCCTCGGGATGTGCCGGGTGCGCGGGATGCCGTGGATGTCCCGGACGCGCCTGTGCCGGCTGTCGGGGCTGCGATTGCGCGGAGGCCGCCGCGGTCCCCGGAGCGCCGGCGCGCGGCGCGGCTTGCTCCGGCTTCGAGGACCGGGACGGGTCGATCATGGACAGCGCCTCCTGGGCCGGGGCCTGCACGATCTGCGGCTGCGCCTGACCGTCCGGGCGGGCCTCACCCGGTACCGGCAGCCGTGACGGTGCCGCAGTCGCCGGCGGCCCGGACAGAGGTGGACGCTGGACCGTCACACAGCCGGTGAGGGCCGAGGCAGCCACGGTGACCAGGAGCGTTGCGGTAGTCGTGGTTCGATGCACCCGCGCCACTCTGCTGGTTCGGGCGACCTCGGCGACAGCGGACGAGCGGAGGTTGCCCCGCACGGGTGATCTCCGTGCCCGTACGGTGCGCTCGGGCCTCCCGGTGCTGACGTCAATCGCCGGTGACGCCGTCGATGCGCTCGCGGATCAGGTCGGCATGGCCGTTGTGGCGGGCGTACTCCTCGATCATGTGGGTGTAGAGCCAGCGCAGGTTGAACCGCTCCCCGGTCCGGCGGTGCTTGCCCACGGTGATGTCGTCCAGGCCGAAGCGGGCCGCGTTCTGCCGGCTCTTGTCGATCTCGGCCTGCCAGGTGCCGTGCGCCTCCTGCCAGGTGTCGGCCTCGGTGAGACGGAACTCGCCGTCCGGGTCGGCCTCGCTGTAGTAGATCGGCCCCGCGTCCTCGTCGGCCAGGACCCGGCGGAACCAGTTGCGCTCCACCTCTGCCATGTGCCGCACCAGGCCCATCAGGGAGAGCGTGGACGGCTCCACCGAGGCGGTCCTGAGCTGGGCGTCGGTCAGGCCTTCGCACTTCCAGGCGAGGGTCTGCCGGTGGTAGTCCAGCCAGCCCTCCAGCATGCTGCGTTCGTCGGCGGTGGTCGCGGGTTCGGGGCGCTGAGTCGTCATCCTGGCATCCTGACTCAGCTCACCCCTCACCACCAGCGAATTCCCGGTCGTCGGCCGGGGCCCGCCGCGGCCGCCGTATGCTTCCGGAAAGGCTTTGGCCGGACAAACTGGAGGAGTCCACGTGAAGGTCGGCTGCATCGGACTCGGTGACATCGCGCAGAAGGCGTATCTGCCGGTGCTCGGCGGTCGGCCCGGCGTCGAACTGCACGTGCAGACGCGGACGCCGGCGACGCTGGCCCGGGTCGCCGACGGTCTCCACCTTCCCGAGGGGCAACGGCACCGGGACCTCGACTCGTTGCTCGCCCAGGACCTCGACGCCGCGTTCGTGCACGCGCCGACGAGCGTGCACCCCGACATCGTCGCGCGCCTGCTGGAGGCGGGCGTACCGACGTTCGTGGACAAGCCGCTCGCCTACGAACTCGCCGACTCCGAACGGCTGGTGGCGCTCGCCGAACAGCGGGACGTGAGTCTGGCCGTCGGGTTCAACCGGCGTTTCGCCCCTGGGTACGCGCAGTGCGCCGAGCATCCGCGCGAGCTGATCCTCATGCAGAAGAACCGGATCGGGCTCCCGGAGGAGCCGCGCACGATGATCCTCGACGACTTCATCCACGTCGTCGACACCCTGCGGTTCCTGGTGCCGGGGCCGGTCGACGACGTGACGGTACGCGCGCGCGTGGAGGACGGGCTGCTGCACCACGTCGTGCTCCAGCTGGCCGGGGACGGCTTCACCGCGCTCGGGGTGATGAACCGGCTCAGCGGCTCGGCCGAGGAGATCCTGGAGGTGTCCGGACAGGACACCAAGCGGCAGGTGCTCAATCTCGCCGAGGTGATCGACCACAAGGGCCAGCCGACTGTGCGGCGGCGCGGCGACTGGGTGCCGGTGGCCCGGCAGCGCGGCATCGAGCAGGCGGTGCTCGCCTTCCTCGACGCCGTGCGCGCGGGAAAGGTGCTCAGCGCCCGGGACGCGCTGGCGACCCATGAGCTGTGCGAGCGGGTGGTACACGCGGTTCAGGAGCGGTCCGCCTGAACCGCCGGCCCAGCTGGGCGGCGCACCACACGGCGAGGATCAGCAGGGCCACGTGCACCGGCCAGTCGCCGAAGCGGACGTACGGCGTCGTCCCGGTCGCCAGCGGTACGTCGTACACGCGCGAGGTGCTGGAGTCGGTGCCGATCCACCGGCCGACGCGCTGCCCGCTCGCGTCGTAGACCGCGGAGATGCCGGTCAGGGTCGAGTGCACCATCGGGCGGCCTGTCTCGGCGGCGCGCAGGGCGGCGAGCGAGGCGTGCTGCTCGGGGGCCCAGCTCTGCTGGAAGGACGAGGTCGACGACTGGGCGATCAGCAACTGGGCGCCGTCCTCGGCGAGATGGCGGCTCATGTCGGGAAACGCCGACTCGAAGCACACCATCGGCCCGACCTTCAGCCCGTGACCGACGTCCATCACGACCTGCTCGGAACCGTGCCTGCGGTTCTCGCCCGCCGCTTTGCCGACCGAGGTGACCCAGCCGAGCAGGGAGCGGGCCGGGATGTACTCGCCGAAGGGGACGAGCCGCATCTTGTCGTAGCGGTCGCCGGTGAGCCCGCCGGCTCCCACGAGCACCGAACTCTTGTAGATGCCGGGCTTGTCGGAGCGGCGGGCGTCCACGTTGACGAGGATGTCGGCACCGGTCTCCTCGGACAGCGCCGCGATCCGCTTCGCCAGGTCGGGGCGGTCCCCGAGGTCGAAGCCGACACTGCTCTCGCCCCACACGATCAGGTCGACGTCCTGCCCGGCGAGTTCGCGGGTCAGCTGTTCCTCGCGTGCGAAGCGCCGGTCGGGGCCGTCGATGACACCGGGCTGGACGACCGCGATCCGTGTCGTCCCCCCGGTGTCGGGGCGCGGTGACCACATCCAGGCCGCCGAGGTCACGGCGGCCGTGGCGACCAGACCCGCCACCGCGGGGACCCTGGACTCACGCACCGTCACCAACACGGCGACCGCCACATTGACGGCCACGATCAGGAAGCTGAGCAGCCACACCCCGCCCACCGAGGCCAGCCGCAGCGCCGGTTCCACCTCCCACTGGCTGGAGCCGAGTACGCCCCACGGGCCGCCGAGCCCCTGCCAGGAGCGGACGAGTTCGATACCGAGCCAGCCCGACGGCAGCACGGCAAGCGCCGCCGCGATCCGGCCGCGCGAGGGCGTCCCGGCCAGGAAGTGCCGCACCAGCGCTCCCCACGGCGCCCACAGCGCGCCGAGCAGGGCGCCGATGACGAAGATGAACACACTCAGGGTCGGCAGCAGCCAGTGGTGCATCCCCACCATGAACCCGAAACCGCCGGCCCAGCCGTCGTACGCCGCCCGTTTCGCCGTGGGAGCCGAGCGGATCAGCGCGATCCAGGGGACGAGGGCGACGTAGGCGAACCACCACAGGGACGGTGCCGGGAACGCGAGGACGGGGAGAGCGCCTGCCACAGCGGCGACGATCGAGCGCCGCCACGGGGAGGCGAGCCAGTGGCCGAACGTGTTCATACGGCGCCTCCTACCCCGTGGGTGACTCCAGTGTGCGTGTGGTCGATCACCCCGAGGGCGTCGGCTCAGTTGATCACAGGTGTGGACCGAGGGTCCGGCAGACGCCGCCACTTCTCCTGTACGACGACCTCGCGCAGCCGCCAGCCGTCGTCCGTGCGCAGCAGAGCGAAGGCGTAGCGGCCGCCGCAGACGAAGTCGGGGGCGGTGGAGGCGGTGCCGTCGTCGGCGAGCCGCATCGGGTTGATGTAGTCGGCCTGGACGCGGGCCGTGTCGCCGGTGTCCTGGTCCAGGGTGCCGAACCGGACGCGGCGGTTGACGATCAGATGCTGGCGCATCGAGAACAGCCGCAGGCTCTCCGCGAGCCATGCGGCGACCTTGCGCGCGTCTCCCTCGACCCCGCCCGCCGAGCGGTAGTCGGCCCGCCCGTCGGAGGTGAACAGGCCTCGGTACGCCTCCCAGTCGCCGTCGTCCACGGCCACGGCGTAGTCGGTGACGAGTGCGTCCACGGTCAGCCGGTCCATCACGGTCGCGAGCTCCACACGCTGCGTCATCGGCTCAGTGTTGGGCATGGGGCTGGCCGCGCCAAGGGGCGTGCGGTGACATTCGGAGGGCGGGTCGGGGGTGCTCGTCGGGGGACGGGGTGGTCGACGGGTGGGCGGTCAGCCGTCGGCCAGGACGTCCACCGGCCAGGCGGCCGAGTGCGGACCGAACCTGTTCTCGGCCGCGAGGGCGACCATGCGGGCGTTGCGCGCCTCGGCCTCGGGGCCGTCGGGCAGGTGGTAGTCGTGGCCCGCGCGGGCGGAACTGGCCTGCACGGATGTGGCGGCCGGGACCCGCCTGCGGACGTACCGGTCGAGCGCTTCGGGCACCTCGTCGGGTGCTGCGCCGGTGAGGCAGTCGCCGAGCACGGCCGCGTCCATGACGGCCTGGGCCGCGCCCTGGGCCTGGAAGGGCACCATCGCGTGCGCGCTGTCGCCGAGCAGAGTGACTCGGCCGACGTGCCAGCGGGTGAGGGGGGCGCGTGTGTAGATGCCGTAGCGCAGGACCTGGCCCGCGCGGTCGAGGACGGTCAGCAGCCGGGGGTCCCAGCCGGAGAACGTGCGCAGCTGCTCGCCGGGTTCGGCCCGCGCGGTCCACGACTCCTGGGCCGCCTGGTCCGTCACGAACACGGCGACGACGTTGAGCAGTTCGCCGCGGCGCAGCCAGTAGTGGACGACGTGGCGGCCCGGGCCGAGCCAGCCGGCGTACTCCGGGAGGTCCAGGTCGGCGACCTCGGCGGCGGGGAGCAGGGCCCGGTATGCGACGGTGTGCGAGAACACCGCCTCGTCCGCGCCGAAGAGCCACTGGCGGGCGGCTGAGCGGATGCCGTCGGCGGCCACGACGAGGTCGGCGACCAGACGTTCACCGCTCGCCGTGGTCACGTGGGCCGCGGTGTCGTCCTGGTCGATCCCCACGACGGCGGTGGCCAGGCGCAGCGACTCGGGCGGTACGGCGGCGGCCAGGGCCTGTTGGAGATCGGCCCGGTGGACCTGGAGGTACGGCGCCCCGAACTCCTCCTCGGCCTCGCGGCCGATGACGTAGCGGCAGATCTCGCGGCCGTCGGACCAGGTGCGGAAGCTCATGTGGGCCGGGCGCGTGGACTGTTCCGCGACGGCGTCGAGCAGGTCCAAGCGGCGCAGTACGCGCGTGGCGTTGGGGGCGAGCTGGATGCCGGCGCCGATCTCGGTGAGCTGCCGCGACTGCTCGACGAGCGTCACCTCATGGCCGGCCCGGCGCAGGCTCAGCGTCGCGGTCAGTCCACCGATGCCCGCGCCCACGACGATCGCTCTCATGGCATGACCTCACTTCGACGGTCGTACCGGTTGTGTCGGCGGACGTGGGCTCAGGCCGCCTCGATGACGTCAGTGCGGATCGCTGCCGCCCACTCGACCACCAACAGCTCGTACTCCGCGCGCTCCTGGGACGACAGCGTGCCGCCGGCGCGCATCCAGAGCGCCCGGATCTGCTCGTTCACCTCGGCAGCAGACCGCGCGGAACCACGGGTCAGGGAATCGGGGGACATGCGCACAAGCCTAGGCGCAAGCACTGACAGTCCGCTACCGGACGGCTACGCAGAACGTATGCGATTGGTCACGGGTTTCGGGGCGCGCGCCACGGTGCCGGTGCCCGGGTCAGTCGACCCAGATGACCACACACCATCCGCGATGGGCGGCCTCGCGGTAGAACTGCCGCATCGCAGCGCAGTGTTCGACCAGGTGGGCGCGGACGTCGCCGACGAACCCCGGGCCGAAGCCGCACACGGCCGCCGCCTCGGCAGGGGTGGCCGGCAGGTCCGCGAGCAGGGTGCCCACGTCGATGGCGTCGAGCCCGTGCGCGATGTCGGCGACGGCAGTGGGCCCGAGCAGGCGCGGTGGGTCCGCGAAACCGTCGTACACCTCGTCGTGGTCGAGAAAGCCGACATCGCCGTCCGGGTCGCCGGAGACCGCGCGTTCGAGCAGGGCCGCCGTGGCCGGGGCGGCTCCCGACGCGCGGCAGTGGCGGATGAGTCCCCACACCGCCCAGCCCGCGTCCAGAAGGTCCTCGGCCGGTGGGCCCCAGTTCGGTACCGCGCCCGGTGAGTCCAGGGCCGAGGCGCGACAGCGTTCCAGGTACTCCGGTGTGACGCGCGCGAACCGCTGGGTCAGGGCAATGCGTGTCAGCCTGCGGACTCCGCCGCGTGCGGGCTCAGGGCGCCCATCGTGACCAGGGCGATGATGACGATGCCGAGGGCGATGCGGTACCAGACGAAGGGCATGAAGCTCTTGGTCGAGATGAACTTCATGAACCAGGCGATGACCGCGTATCCGACGACGAAGGCGATCACCGTGGCGAAGATCGTGGGGCCCCAGGAGACGTGGTCGCTCTCCATCGCGTCCTTCAACTCGAAGAGGCCGGAGGCCAGTACTGCGGGGATGGCGAGAAGGAAGGAGTAGCGCGCGGCGGACTCGCGCTTGTACCCCATGAACAGGCCGCCACTGATCGTCGCGCCGGAGCGGGAGACGCCGGGGACGAGGGCCATGGACTGGCAGAGGCCGAAGATCAGGCCGTCCTTGACGCCGAGGTCCTCGAGTCCCTTGCGCTGCTTGGGCGCGCGATGCCGCCCGCCGCTCTCGTCGCGTGCCGCCAGCCGGTCCGCGACGCCTATGACGATGCCGACGACGATCAACATCGTGGCGGTGATGCGCAGATCGCGGAACGGCCCCTCGATCTGGTCCTTGAACAGCAGTCCCAGCACACCGATGGGGATGGAGCCGACGATCACCAGCCAGCCCATCTGGGCGTCGTGGTCGCCGCGCAGCTCCTTCTTGACCAGGGAACGGCTCCACGTCGAGATGATCCGCCCGATGTCCTTGCGGAAGTAGATCAGTACGGCCGCCTCGGTGCCGATCTGGGTGATCGCGGTGAAGGCCGCCCCTGGGTCCTCCCAGCCCGAGAAGGCCGCGGTCAGGCGCAGATGCGCACTGGAGGAGACGGGAAGGAACTCGGTCAGCCCCTGGACGAGTCCGAGGACGAGTGATTCAAACCAAGACATGAAGTTACGGCGTCCAAGTGCTGGTCGTGTGAGGGGAGTCGGGCGTGCCACATCACCGGGCGCGGTGATCGGGGTGCGAGGGCAGCGTAGCGTCCCCCGGTGACAGGCCGGCCACAGGGGCGAGCCAGGGGCGGGCGGGGCATGTCCGGGCGCGGCCGGTGAGCGCTTACGCGGCCGTCGGGCCCGTCAGCGTCCAGCCGGGGGTCTGCGGGTGGGACGTCAGGTCCTCGTGCACCACCGTGCCGCCGCAGGCCGCGCAGGCGACGACGGGCGTCAGTTCATGGCCGCAGCTGTGTTCCAGGACCATGGGCCGGTCGTCGTCCTCGCGCAGGTGCCGGTCACCCCACGCCATGAGCGTCAGCAGCACCGGCTCCAGTTCGAGCCCTGCCTGCGTGGGCCGGTACTCGAAGCGCTGCGGTCGCTCGCTGTAGACCCGCTTGGTCAGGATCCCGGCGTCGACGAGCCGGCGCAGCCGGGCGGCCAGGATGTCCCGCGGGGCCCCGATGTTGCGCACGAGCTGGTCGAAGCGGCCGTTGCCCAGGCAGACCTCCCGCAGCACGAGCAGCGAGTACTTCTCGCCGACGAGCGCCAGGGCGTCGGCGATCGAACAGGGGCGCGGGTCTCGGGTGGCGGCCATGGCACCCAGTCTAGGGGAGGGTTTGGTTCTCCAACTCAAGGGTTTGATTTTCCAACCTACAAGGTTATGGTGAGTTTGGATTCCCTACTCACCGGTAATCGCCCTCATTGATGGAGGCCCGCACCATGCGTGACGCAGTCATCGTCGAAGCCGTACGCACCCCCATAGGCAAGGGCAAGCCCAACGGCTCCCTCGCGCACGTGCACCCCGTCGAACTCCTCGCCCACACCCTGCGCACCCTCGTCGAGCGCTCCGGCGTCGACCCGGCGCTCATCGACGACGTCATCGGCGGCACCGTCGACCAGGTCGGCGAGCAGGCCATGAACACCACCCGCTACGCGGCCCTGTCGGCCGGCTTCCCGGAGACGGTCCCGGCGACCACCGTGGACCGCCAGTGCGGCTCCTCCCAGCAGGCCGTGCACTTCGCCGCGCAGGGCGTGATCGCGGGCGCGTACGACCTCGTCGTCGCCTGCGGGGTCGAGTCGATGAGCCGGGTGCCGATGTGGTCGAACGTTCCCGAGGGCAAGGACCCCTTCGGTCCCGGGGTCGCCGAGCGCTACAAGGAAGGCCTCGTCCCGCAGGGCATCAGTGCCGAGCTCATCGCCGCCAAGTGGTCGATCACGCGCGAGCGGATGGACGCGTTCGCCGTCTCCTCGCACCAGAAGGCGGCTGCAGCCTGGGAGAAGGGTCTGTTCGACGCCGAGGTCGCGCCGCTGGACGGTGTCTCGCGCGACGAGTGCGTACGCCCGGGCAGCACTCCGGAGATCCTCGCCGGCCTGAGGCCCGCCTACTACGACCCGAACTTCGCCGAACGCTTCCCACAGATCGAGTGGAACGTGACCGCGGGCAACGCGAGCCCGATCAACGACGGTGCCTCGGCCGTCCTCATCACGTCGAGCGAGACAGCCGAACGGCTGGGCCTGCGCCCGCTGGCCCGCCTCCACAGCTTCGCCGTCACCGGCTCCGACCCGATCCTCATGCTCACCGGAGTCATCCCCGCCACGGAGCAGGTCCTGCGCCGAGCCCACCTCACCCTCGACGACATCGACCTCTTCGAGGTCAACGAGGCGTTCTCCAGCGTGGTCCTCGCCTGGCAGCAGGAGACGGGTGCGGATCTGTCCAAGGTCAACGTCCACGGTGGCGCGATAGCGATAGGCCACCCCCTGGGCGCGAGCGGCACCCGTCTGACGACGACGCTGGTGCACGCGATGCGGGAGCGCGGGGCCCGTTACGCCCTGCAGACGATGTGCGAGGCGGGCGGACTGGCCAACGCGATGATCTTGGAGGGGGTGTGACGAGGGCCCTTTAGAGGCGCCCTCCGCCCCACCCCGTCAAGCGCTCAACGGCGTCGCAGATGATGCCGCTTGCGCCACGCCACGATCGCCCCCGCCAATCCCGGCAGGGCAATCGCCGCCATGGCGATCAGAAAAGCGGGCGAAGTCGGCGCCGAAGCCCGCGCCCCGGCGACCACGTACGCGGCGGTGTTCGGAATCGACCCGAGCGCCGTCGCGACGAGGAACGGGACGTACCCCATCCGGGAGACCGCGGCACAGTAGTTCGCCGCCCAGAACGGCACTCCGGGAAACAGCCGGGCCGCCAGCATCGACCGGAACCCGTGCCGACTGAGCTGCCCGTCCGCCGCCTTCAGCCACCGCCCCCGCAGCAGCGGCCGCAGGGCGTCCTGCCCGAGCACCCGGCCCAGACCAAAGGCGATCCCCGCCCCGAGCACGGTGCCGGCGAGGGCCGACGCGAGCCCGATCTGCGAACCGAAGAGGGCGCCGGCGGCGAGATTCAGCAGGGGCCGAGGCACGAACGCCACAGTGCACAGCCCGTACGCCACCCCGAACACGACAGCGGCCGCGACCCCGCCGAGCTGGGGCGGCCAGCCGTCGGAGAGCAGTCTCTGCGGCTCGAAGAGCAGGACCGTGGACGCGGCGCCCGCGAGCAGCACGACGAGCAGGGACAACCGGGACCACGGCGACAGCAGCACTCTCGTGCAACGGGAGGTGAGACCCACCGGAGCGGGGACGGGGAGAGCGAACTCCGTGGCGATGGCCGGGGGAGGGGCCGTGGCGGTGCCCCCAGAGCGGGTGGTGGCATCGAGCATTCAGTGACGGTAACCGACATGGATGTGTGATCGCCGTACGGATGCCGCCGGTTGCGCGGACGGGCGGCGCAAAAACCGTTCGACGTGGGACGACACGTGGGACATGATCTGCGTCATGTTCCGGTACGCCTTCGCTCTCGCAGCATCCGCAGTCGCGGATGCGCCGAAGGCTGCCGTTCCCGTGTTCCTGGCCGCCGCAGACGGCGCCCGAAGCTGACCCTTCCCGGACAGTCCGGCGGACCCCGCAGGGGGAGGGTCGGCGAGTCCTTGGGGTCCCGTTCCTCCACGAACACGAAGAGGCTTCGAGGTACAGCCATGTCCAAGACCGCTTACGTGCGCACCAAGCCGCACCTGAACATCGGCACGATGGGTCACGTCGACCACGGCAAGACCACACTGACCGCCGCCATCACCAAGGTCCTGTCCGAGCGGGGCAGCGGCACCTTCGTGCCGTTCGACCGCATCGACCGGGCCCCGGAGGAGGCCGCGCGCGGGATCACCATCAACATCGCGCACGTCGAGTACGAGACCGACACCCGGCACTACGCCCACGTGGACATGCCGGGCCA
Source organism: Streptomyces canus (assembly GCF_030816965.1). Lineage (NCBI taxonomy): Bacteria > Bacillati > Actinomycetota > Actinomycetes > Kitasatosporales > Streptomycetaceae > Streptomyces > Streptomyces canus. The sequence goes on along the minus strand of NZ_JAUSYQ010000002.1, from coordinate 1,625,327 downwards.
CGCCGACTACGTCAAGAACATGGTCACCGGAGCCGCGCAGCTCGACGGGGCGATCCTCGTCGTCTCCGCGCTCGACGGGATCATGCCGCAGACCGCCGAACACGTGCTGCTGGCGCGGCAGGTGGGTGTCGACCACGTCGTGGTCGCCCTCAACAAGGCGGACGCGGCCGACGAGGAACTGGTCGAGCTCGTCGAACTGGAGGTCCGTGAGCTGCTCACCGCGCACGGCTACGGCGGCGACGCCGTGCCCGTCGTACGGGTCTCGGGGCTGAAGGCCCTGGAGGGGGACCCGCGTTGGACGGCGTCGATCGAGGCGCTGCTCGACGCGGTGGACACGTACGTGCCCATCCCCGAGCGGTATCTGGACGCGCCGTTCCTGATGCCCGTCGAGAACGTGCTGACCATCACCGGCCGGGGGACCGTGGTGACCGGCGCGGTCGAGCGGGGCACCGTGCGGGTGGGTGACCGGGTCGACGTGCTCGGGGCCGCGGTGGAGACGGTGGTGACCGGGGTCGAGACCTTCGGCAAGCCGATGGAGGAGGCGCAGGCCGGGGACAACGTGGCGTTGCTGCTGCGGGGCGTTCCCCGGGACGCGGTCCGGCGGGGGCATGTCGTGGCCGCGCCCGGCAGTGTGGTGCCGAGCCGTCGCTTCACCGCGCAGGTGTATGTGCTGTCGGCGCGGGAGGGCGGGCGTACGACGCCTGTCTCCACCGGGTACCGGCCGCAGTTCTACATCCGTACGGCGGATGTGGTGGGGGATGTCGATCTCGGTGAGGTCGCTGTCGCCCGGCCTGGAGAGAAGGTCGTCATGACCGTGGAGCTGGGGCGGGACGTGCCGCTTGAGCCAGGTCTCGGATTCGCCATCCGTGAGGGTGGTCGGACCGTCGGGGCGGGGACCGTCACTGCCCTTGTCTGAGGGTGGTTTCGGTTCGTGGGGGACTGCGGGGCCGTTGTGGCTGGTCGCGCAGTCCCCGGCGCCCCTTTTGGGGCGCTCGGCACAGGCACAATGAACAGATGACCGAGTCCCTGCCCGTCGCCCGTGCCGTTGATCACGGGTTCGCCAAGTTGATGCCTGACGTGGATCGGGAGCGGGCCTGGTTGCTGACGGTCGACGGGGCTCCGCAGTCGTACGTCGATCTCGACGAGCCGACGCATCTGGAGTTCGAGTACGCGCAGCGGCTCGGGCATGTGCTGGACGGCATCGGGGAGGCGGGGCGGCCGCTGGACGTCGTGCATCTCGGTGGGGGCGCTCTGACGTTGCCGCGGTATCTGGCGGCCACCCGGCCGGGCTCCCGGCAGGACGTGGTCGAGGCCGACCGGGCTCTGCTGGAACTGGTCGTCGAGCATCTGCCGCTTCCGGAGGGGGCGGGGATCGCGTTGCACGCGGCCGATGCGCGGGGTTGGCTGGAAACCGCCCCGGCGGGCTCTGCCGATGTGCTGGTCGCCGACGTCTTCGGTGGGTCGCGGGTTCCCGCCCATCTGACGTCCTTGGAGTACGCCCATGAGGCGGCGCGTGTGCTCAGGAGCGGCGGGGTCTATCTCGCGAATCTCGCCGACGCCGCGCCCTTCGCGTTTCTGCGGTCCCAACTCGCCAACTTCTCCGAGGTGTTCGAAGAGCTCGTGCTGATCGCCGAGCCTGCGGTACTGCGCGGGCGGCGGTTCGGGAACGCGGTGCTGGTCGCCGCGCAGCTGCCCCTGGACACGCCGGCCCTGGCCCGGCGGACGGCGGCCGACGCCTTTCCCGCGCGGGTCGAACACGGCGCCGGGCTGCGGAGGTTCATCGGGGTGGCGCGGCCGGTGCGGGACGAGGAGGCGGTGCCGTCACCCGAGCCCCCCGACGGGGCGTTCGGCATCGGCTGAGTCGTTCGTGGTGACCTGGGTGACCTGCCTGGTGTTCCGGCGCAGGTTACGGACGTCCGGTACGCACAGGACGGCCGCCGTGACCGCCGCGATCAGGCCCGAGCAGCCCCACAGGGCCGCGGTGCGTCCGAACGCCGACTCCGCCGGGCCCGCCAGCGCCGCCGCGAGCGGCATGAGGGCGACCGAGCCGAACCAGTCGTAGGCCGAGACCCGGGAGAGCTTGTCCTCCGGTATCTCCTGGTGCAGGGCGGTCATCCAGGAGACGCCGAACACCTCGACGGTCGCGCCGGCCACGAACATCGCCGTGCACAGGAGGGGTACCGACACCGGTACGGCCAGCGCGGCGGACGGCAGCGTCATCGGGAACACGCAGAGGATGCCCACGAAGAGCAGCCGGTGCGGCTTCCAGCGGGTCATGAGGAGGGCACCGACGACCGTGCCCGCGCCGAAGAATCCGAGGGCCACACCCCAGGGGCCGGCCCCGCCCAGGTCGTCCCGGGCGACGAGCGGGCCGTAGACCGCGTCGGCGGCGCCCAGTACCGCGTTGGCCACGGAGAACTGGACGACGATGCCCCACAGCCACGGCCGCCCCGCGACCTCCCGCCAGCCGTCGCGCAGGTCGGCGAGCATGCCGGAGCCCGGTGCGCGCTCCGGGATGTGACTGACGTCGAGGAAGGAGCGCAGCGAACCGGCGAGCGCGAAGGCCACCGCGTCCCCCGCGAGCACCCAGCCGGGGCCGACCGCGGCGACCATCGCACCGCCGAGCGCGGCACCGCCCAGCGCCGCGCCCTGCATCGCCATCCGGAACACCGCGAAGGCGCGGCCGGCCTGTTCGCCGCTCACCGAGGACAGCAGCATGCCCTCGGCCGCCGGACTGAAGAACGCGTGACCTGTGCCGCCGAGCGCGGTCAGCAGCATCATCTGCCAGAGCCGGGGCTCGCCTGCCAGGACGAGGACGGCGAACGCGCCCTGGGAGAGGCAGTTGAGGGTGTTGGCCGCGACCATCACCCGGTGCCGGGGCAGTCGGTCCGCCACCGCGCCGCCGATCAGCAGGAACACCACCAGCGGGAGGGTGCGCGCGGCGGCCACCAGGCCCACGTCGCCGCTGTCGCCGCCTGCCTCCAGTACGGCGAACGCGGCGGCGATCAGGGCGCCGTTGCTGCCGAGGTTGGTCACGAACGCGGCGGTGGTCAGCAGGCCGTAATTGCGGCTCGCCCAGGCGGGTCTGCGGGCGCGGCGGGAGGACTCGGCGGAGGGGGTCACCGGCCGACTATGGCCGCCGGGGTGCTGCCTTGCCAAACGCTTTCAGGACAGATCGGGATGCGGCGACGCCCCCGATGGTCGACCACGTGCAGCGGTGGTTCTGCCGGGGGCATCCGGCGCAAGGAGACGCCGATCACTGGTGCCAGGCCTGGTCAGCGCGATTTACTCGTGGGTAACATCCTGGCATGAGCGCAGACCAGATGTCCGTCGGCGAGATGCTCGCCGCCACCGTGCCCATGGTGCGGACCCTGAACCTCGAGTTCCTGGAGACCGGCCCGGAGAAGGTCGTGGTCGCCCTGCCCGACCAGGGCGAGTTCCACAACCACGTGGGCGGACCGCACGCCGGGGCGATGTTCACGCTCGCCGAGTCGGCCAGCGGGGCGGTCGTCCTGGCCGCGTTCGGCGACCAGCTCTCGCGCGCGGTACCGCTCGCCGTCAACGCGGAGATCGCCTACCGCAAGCTCGCGATGGGCCCGGTGACCGCCACGGCGACCCTGGGCCGCCCGGCCGCCGAGGTCGTCGCCCAACTCGATGCCGGGGAACGCCCCGAGTTCCCGGTCACGATCGAGATCCGCCGCGCGGACGGGGCGGTCACGGGCGAGATGACGGTGGTGTGGACACTGCGGCCGAACGGCTGAGCGGCCCGGCCCACGCCCATCACGCCTTTCGTGGCCCGGATACGCACGCCGCCGCCTCGGCCGCTCAGGCCGCCCACCGCCTCCGCCCGACCCCCTCTCCGCTCTCCCACTCCGCCACGAACCCCTTGAGCCAGTCGATGAACTCGGGGCCCAGGTCGTCGCGGTCGCAGGCCAGGCGTACCACCGTGCGAAGGTAGTCCGCCTTGTCGCCGGTGTCGTAGCGGAGGCCGTCGAAGACGACGCCGTGGACCGTGCCGTCGGTCGCGAGGTTCTGGAGGGCGTCGGTGAGCTGGATCTCGCCGCCGCGACCCGGTGGGGTGCGGTCCAGGACGTCGAAGACCTCGGGGTCGAGCACGTAGCGGCCGATGACCGCGTAGGCGCTCGGCGCGTTCTCGTGGGAGGGCTTCTCGACCAGGCCGGTCACGCGGACCAGGCCCTTTTCCTCCGTGGGCGCCACGGCCGCGCAGCCGTAGAGATGGATCTGCTCGCGCGGTACCTCCATGAGGGCGACCACACTCCCGGCGTACCGGTCGCGGACGTCGAGCATCGTGCTGAGCAGGGTCTCGCGCGGGTCGATCAGATCGTCGCCCAGGAGGACGGCGAAGGGCTCGTCGCCGACGTGGCGGCGGGCGCAGAGCACCGCGTGGCCGAGGCCGAGCGGCTCGCCCTGGCGGATGTGATGGATGTTGGCCAGGCGCGCGGGGTCGCGCACGGCGTCGAGGCGTACCGCGTCGCCCTTGGCCGCGAGGACCTGCTCCAGCTCGAAGGCGTTGTCGAAGTGGTCCTCGATGGCCCGCTTGTGGCGGCCGGTGACCATCAGGACGTCGTCGAGCCCGGCCGCTGCGGCCTCCTCGACGACGTACTGGATGGCCGGCTTGTCGACGACCGGGAGCATCTCCTTCGGCGTCGCCTTGGTCGCCGGCAGGAATCGGGTGCCGAGCCCGGCGGCCGGGACGACTGCCTTGCGGACCGTGCGGGTGGGGACGATGGTGTCTGTCGTGTGGGGGACGATCATGCGGATCATGCTGCGTCACCCGGATGAGAGCCCGCCGGGAGACGCCTGGGAGCATGCTGTGGACCCCCGCCCGGAGTAGGAGATTTCGTGTGCCAAGCATCCGGCCGCGTACACAACTTGAGTCCCGCGCCCCACGCCACTTCGAATACGGGTACGGATACCGGCGGTAACATTTCTGAACCCTCCTTTTTTTGAACATGGGTCACTCCACCTTCTTGTTTGCTGTACATCAATTGTGCGAAGGTGAGCGCCCCCCCGGGATGACCGGGTCGCATCTGATGCGGCATAGGTATGCACCAATCAGGCGCCTGCTTTCCGAGGACGCGCATATTCCATGCCGTCCTGCGGCTTGGAAGGAATTGGTCCCGTGCAATCCGCTTACCCCCCACGACCCCCTTACCCCCCACGCCCAGGATCGAGTCCGGCGGAGTCCGACCGCAATCTTCTGGCCCGGCTGGGAGAGAACAGCGTGGACGGTCATGCCGTCGCGCTGTTGATGACGCGACACTGGCAGGCGACCTACGAATACTCGGTCATCTGTCTTGCCTCCTGGTCGGGTTCGGCATCGATGGCGGCCGCGGCGGCATTTCACCGAGTGCTCGGCCGGGCGGGTGACGGCGCGCTGCGCCCTCAACTTCTTGTTGCAGTGAGGGAGTTCGTCAAGGAGTGGGCCGCGGACGACGAAATCTCCGCCGTACTGCCGGAACTTCGCAAGACGATCGGCGGCCGTGGTCTACGCGCGGCGAGGTCCGCCACCTCTGAAAGAAGACAGCTCGCCGAGCGCGCATTCAGGGCCCTTCCCGGCGCCTCTCAATGCCTGCTGTGGCACAGTGAGGTCGAGGCCGAACCCATATCCGTACCGGCCGGTCTGCTGGGTGTGGATGCGGCCCGTGCGGCGGCCGCCCTCGAGCAGGCACGCGAGCAATTCCGCACCGGCTGTGTCCGTGCTCACCGGGAACTCGCACCCACCAGTGAATGCCGTTTCTACAATCGTCTGCTGGATGTCCCGATTCGCCGGGGCGGGGACCTTCTGCCCGATGTCCGTAAGCATCTGACGGATTGCCGGTATTGCCGTCACGCCGCCGAACAGCTCAGCCATTTCGAGGGCGGTCTGGAGGTGCTGCTCGCCGAGACGGTGCTCGGCTGGGGCGCTCACCGCTATCTCGACTCGCGGCCCGCGCGTTCCGTCCAGCGTCCGGCGCCGACCCCGCCCGGCGCGGCCCGCGCAAAGCCCGGCGGCCGCCACCGCCCCGTTCCCGCGGGCCTCCTCGCCCAGCCGCGCAAAAGCGCCCGTGCCGTTCTCGTCGGCGCCGGTCTGACCTCCCTGGCCCTGCTCGCCACGGTGCTCGTGGCCAAGGGCTGGTCGGTCGACGGCGGTGTTCCCACGCCCGGCGCCACCTGGGGCGCGGTGAGCGGGAACACCGTACGGCCGAGTCCGTCGACGGTCTCCCAGGACGCCGGGTCCCCGTCCACGGCCTCGATGGGCAACCCCGTGGAGGTCGGCCACGGCAGGCTCCGCAACGCCGACGCCGACCTGTGCCTCGACACCCATGACGCCCACCACGCCCGGACCACGCCCGGCATGAAGGCCGTACTGGCGGAGTGCTCCTCCGCCGGATCCCAGCAGTGGTCGTACCAGGAGGACGGACTGCTGCGCAGCGCGGCCGATCCCAGGCTCTGCCTCGACTCGGACACCGAGAAGCGGTCGGTCGTGATCGCCGACTGCCTGACGCACGCGGGAGAGGTCCGCTACGACCTCACCGTGCGCGGCGAACTGCTGCTGCGGCGCGGGAAGGGACTCCTGGTCGCGCCCGGCAAGGGGGAGGCCGTCGTCGTCACCGAGCGGAACGGCTCGCAGGGGCAGAGGTGGCTGCTGGAGTTCGCCGACGAGAGCGCGCCGGCACCCCAGGACACGCAGTCGCCCGAGGACGCGGAGACGGGCCGGCCCTCCGGGGGACCGGACGAGGACCCGGTCGCACCCCACCTCGCCCCCGCCCCGCCGTCGGGCTCAGCCGACCGCCCCGACAGCCGCCGCGAAGAGAGCCCCGGTCAGCCCTCGGACCGGAACGGATCCCCGCCGCCGCAGTACGAGACACGGGTCGCCCAGGTCGACGACAGCGACTCCGAGCCGACCGCTCCGAGCGCTCCGGTCGAGGGGGCCGGGGCGGTGGTGGGTGCGGTCGTGGACACCACGACCTCGGTGACGGCGCCCCTCGCCTCGACGCTCCAGACCGCACTGCCGTAGGAGACGTTGTTGCTCCGGACGCCGGTTCTCGTGAACCGGTAGGCTGCCACGGCGTGCGCCGGTGCTTGGCGCACGCCGGGAACGCGACTCAGGAGGAACCGGCGTTGCACGTCCAGGAATGGCTCGACACCGTGCCCCCGGCCGCCGTCTACGCCCTGGTGGGCCTGGTCATCGGCCTGGAGAGCCTGGGCATTCCGCTGCCCGGCGAGATCATCCTGGTCTCCGCCGCACTGTTGTCCTCGCAGCACGCGGGGATCAATCCCGTGGTGCTCGGTGCGTGCGCCAGCGTCGGGGCGGTCGTCGGTGACTCCATCGGCTACGCGATCGGGCGCAAGGGCGGACGGCCGCTGCTCACCTGGCTCGGCAACAAGTTCCCGAGGCACTTCAGTGAGGGCCATGTCGCCACCGCGGAGCGGTCCTTCGAGAAGTGGGGCATGTGGGCGGTGTTCTTCGGCCGTTTCGTCGCGCTGCTGAGGATCTTCGCCGGGCCGCTCGCCGGTGTGCTGCGGATGCCGTACTGGAAGTTCCTGATCGCCAACGTGCTGGGCGGGATCATCTGGGCGGGCGGGACGACCGCGGTCATCTACTACGTGGGGATCGTCGCCGAGTCGTGGCTGAAGCGGTTCTCGTGGCTCGGACTCGTGCTCGCCGTGCTGATCGGGCTCACCTCGATGCTCGTGCTCAAGCGCCGGGCGGCGAAGGCGACGGCCCAGATGCAGGCGGCCGAACCGGAGACCGTCCCGGCCGCCGACTGAGGCTCACGGCTTGTCGTGCACCTCACTGTGGGCCTGGGCCAGGTCCGCGTAGAGCGTTCCGTTCAGGGTGACTCCCTGACGCTCCTCCTCCGTCAGCTCCCGCCGCACCTTCGCCGGCACGCCGGCCACCAGTGAACCGGGCGGTACCCGCATGCCCTGCGGTACCAGTGCCTGGGCCGCCACGAGGGAACCCGCCCCGATCACCGCGCCGTTCAGCACCGTCGCGCCCATGCCGATCAGGCAGTCGTCCTCGACCGTCGCTCCGTGGACCACCGCGTTGTGGCCCACCGAGACGCGCTCGCCGATCGTCACCGGGAAGCCGGGGTCGGCGTGCAGGGTGCAGTTGTCCTGGATGTTGCTCTGGGCGCCGACTGAGATGCGTTCTACATCGCCACGGGCCACCGCGCCGTACCAGAGGCTCGCCCCCGCCTGAAGGGTCACGTCACCGATCACCGACGCGGTGGGCGCCACGAAGGCCTCCCCGTCGATCTTCGGTTCCTTTCCGCCGATGCCCGTGATCAACGCCTTGTGCGCCATTTCGCCTCCTGGTTCGCGATATCCCGAACCGTACGCCAACCGGTGGGGCGAAGATCACAAGCCCTCCATCTCATCTGTGCGCCGTGCGCTCAGTACGGTGAGCTCGTGCCGAAGAGCAAGAACACGTTCTCATCCTGGCGGGGCCGTCTCGTCCAGCGTGCCGTCCACGCGGGCTGGGCCTGGGTGCAGCGCACGGGCTCCGTCACCGCCGAGCGCCCGGGGCGCTTCCGCTTCGGCGCGCTGGGTGCGCACACCCGGCTGGCCTTTCCGCTCGGCACGGTCTTCGGTGAACCGTGGATCCATGTCGGGTCCCACTGCATCGTCGGCGAACAGGTCACGCTGACCGCCGGCCTGATGCCCGACCTGGACCTCGGTCCGGAGCCGATCCTGCGCATCGGCGACGGGGTCGTGCTGGGCCGCGGCAGCCATGTCATCGCCGACACCACGGTCACCATCGGCAGCGACTGCTACTTCGGGCCGTACGTCTACGTCACGTCTACTAATCACTCCTACGACAATCCCCACGAGCCCATCGGCAAGCAGTGGCCGCGGATGGAGCCGGTGGAGATCGGGCCGGGGTGCTGGATCGGGACCGGGTCGGTGATCCTGCCCGGTGCGCGGATCGGGCGGAACGTCGTCGTGGCCGCCGGTGCCGTCGTGCGGGGTGTGGTGCCGGACCACGCGGTGGTGGCGGGGGCTCCCGCCCGGGTCGTACGGCGCTGGACGGCCGAGGACGGCTGGCAGCCGCCGCTCAGGACACCGGCGCCGGTTCCGATACCCGAGGGAGCGACGGCGGAACAACTCAACGCGCTGGCCGGGCTGGACGAGGAGACGGCGGCGAAACTCGCCGAGCTGGACGAGGATGCGGCGGGGCGACTTGCCGGACTGGACTGAGGGACGGGACGGCGGGGGACGCGTTCGAAGTGGGCTGGGCTGAGGGTGTGCCGGGTTCGCTTGTGGTGGGGAGCGGCGGGCCGGCTGGGCCATGGGCGCGGGGTCTGTGTGTGGTGTGTGGAGCGGTGAGTTGGTTTGGAGCGGGGCGTCGCGGGGGCTTGGTGGACGAGCTGGGCTGAGGGTGTGCCGGGTCGCCAGTGGAAGTCGGCCGGCCCGATGGGCGGGGGAGCTCGCTGGGGCCGAGCCGGCGTCGGGTCGGGTTGTCGCGAGGAGTGGGGTGTCGGTCAGGGGCAGGTCCTTGGTTGCTGTTGGGGGGGTGCGGGGGTGGTGGGGGGTCGTGCCCGGTGTGGGGTGTGACCACTGGGTTGTTGGGTCGGGGTCGGGTTGTCGCGAGGAGTGGGGTGTCGGTCAGGGGCAGGCCCTTGGTCGCTGCTTGGGGGGTGCGGGGGTGGTGGGGGGTCGTGCCCGGTGTGGCGTGTGACCACTGGGTAGTTGGGCAGGGGTCAGGTCGTCGCGAGGAGCAGGGTGCCGATCAGGGCCAGGCCCGCGCCCGTCGCCTGGAGGGCGCGGAGGCGTTCGCTGAGGAAGCCGCGGGCGGCCAGGGCCGTGACCACCGGGTAGAGCGAGGCGAGGACGGCGGCCACCGTGACCGGGCCGTGCTGGGCGGCCACCGAGTACGTGCCGTTCGCCGCCACGTCCGCGAGGCCGATGAAGGCCAGCGCGGGGAGAGAAGACCAGGGGAAGCCGGTCGTCGGGAGCGTGGGCGTGCCCCGTTTCACCGAGACGTACAAGGCCGCGCCGCCCACCGCCACGTTGACCAGACGCTGCACGAACAGGGCGAGGAACAGGCCGGTGACGCTCGTGGACGCCTCTGCGATCAGGGCGAACACCGTACCGAAGCCGAGGGCCGCGATCAGGGTGAGGACAATCGCCCGGCGTTGCACCGGGGCGCCGCGCAACTGGGGGCCACCCGCCAGGATCACTCCGGTGACGGCCACCGCGATGCCCGCGGCTTGCGTGAGTCCGGGACGCTCGCCGAGGAAGAGGCCCACGCCGACCGGGACCGCCACGCTCAGCGTGCCCAGCGGGGAGACGACACCCATCGGGCCCAGCGCGAGCGCCTTGTAGAAGCAGATCAGGGCGACCGGCCCGGCCAGACCCGCGGCGAACGCGAACCACAGCCGGGGCCCCGCCTCACTCCAGCCGCCGGTCGCCACCACGATCGCGCCGAGCACGGCCGCGGCGATCACCTGCGAGACCACCACCACCGTGAGCGCCGGGAGCCGCCGGGTCAGCACCCCGCCGCCGAAGTCGGCCAGGCCCCACAACAGGCTGGTGGCCAGGGCGAAGAATGCTGTCACGGGTCGCCTCGCAGTACAGTTCGGTGAACGATCGGGTGCACCCCACCGTAGTTCATTCAGTTGTACTGTGTCATACAGAATATTGGACGTGAAGTGTCGGACCTCGACCTGCTGACCCAGTCCCTGGCGCGCAACGTCAAGCGCTGGCGGACCGAGCGCGGCTTCACCCTGGACGCGCTGGCCGCCCGAGCCGGGGTCAGCCGCGGCATGCTGATCCAGATCGAGCAGGCCCGGACCAACCCCAGCCTCGGCACGGTCGTGAAGATCGGCGACGCGCTCGGCATCAGCATCACCACGCTGCTCGACTACGAGCAGGGGCCGAAGGTGCGGATCGTCCCGCCGGAGCAGGTGGTGCGGCTGTGGAGCACGGACGCGGGCAGTTGGAGCCGGCTGCTCGCGGGCGCGGAGGCCCCCGGCCCGCTGGAGATGTGGGAGTGGCGGATGATGCCGGGCGAGAGCAGCCGGTCGGATCCGCACCCCGCCGGGACGGTCGAGATCCTGCATGTCACGGAGGGCGAGATGACCCTGACCGTCGACGGCGTCGAGCACCGGGTCGCCGCCGGGGCGAGCGTCACCTTCGAGGCCAACGCCGAGCATGTGTACGCCAATCAGGGCCAGGTTCCCGCGCAGTGGATGCTGGCCGTCTCGGTGCCGGCCGTGCCGTGAGCGGCTGTTAGCGTGCCGCCATGGACGCACCCATCGGACACTTCGACCACGCCACCCCCGCCCCGGCCGCCCTCGACGAGCTGACCCGCCCGGTCGCCGACGCCGTACGCCACTGGAGCGGCAGCGTCCCCGCCGAGCAGATCGTGTACGTCGACACCGACCCGCAGTGGGCCGACACCGCGGTCTTCGTCGAGCACTACGGCCGGGAGCTTCTCGAGCGGTCGGCGAACTGTGTGGTCGTCGCGGGCAAGCGCGGTGGCGAGAGCACCCTCGCCGCGTGCGTGGTGCTCTCCACCACCCGGGTCGACGTCAACGGTGTCGTCCGCCGCCAACTCGGCGCCCGCAAGGCCTCGTTCGCCTCGATGGACACGGCTACGGGGGAGACCGGCATGGAGTACGGCGGCATCACCCCGATCGGACTCCCCGGCGACTGGCCGCTGTTGGTCGACTCGGCCGTGGTCGACCTCCCGTACGTCCTGGTCGGCAGCGGGCGGCGACGGGGAAAGCTGCTGGTACCGGGAAAGGCCTTCGCGGAACTGCCGGGTGCGGTGGTACTGGAGGGACTCGGCATCGCCTGACCAGGCCGGAGGGTCCTGGCCTCGGGCTGGTGGGGTCCAGATCCCGGGGTGGAGGGTGCTGGCCGCGGGTGGTGGGGTCCTGATCCCGGGGTGGAGGGTGCTGGTCTCGGACCGGTGGGGTGCTGGTCTCGGGCTGGCGGGTTCTGATCTCGGGCCGAGGAGCGCTGGCCTTGGGCTGGTGGGGTGCTGGTCTCGGGGTGGAGGGTGCTGGTCTCGGGTTGGGGAGTCCTGGCATTGGGCGCCTGTGCGAGGTGCGCGCCGCGCGTCGCGACGGAGTGCTCGGCGGCGGCCCGCGCTGGGGTGCTGGTCTCGGGCTGGGGAGTCCTGGCATCGGGTGCCTGTGCGAGGTGCGCGCTCCGCGCCGCGAGGGAGTGCTCGGCGGCCGCCACGCCGGAGGGGTCCTGACCATGACGGAGGATCCTGGCCCCGCGCCCGAAGGGTCTGGCCCGGCGCCCGAAGGGTCTGGCCCCGTGCCCGAAAGGTCTGGCCCGGCGCCCGAAGGGTCTGGCTCCGGGCCGGAGGCGTCCTGATCTCGGGCCGGAGAGTCCTGCTCTCGGACCGGGGGTCCCGCCCTCAGGCCGGTGCGTGGTGGGCGAGGGTGTGGTGGGGATCCGCCTCGCCCGGGACCGGGGCCGGGTCGGCGTGCACCAGGGCTGCCGTGAGACGGGGAACCGCGTGCAGCAGGGCGTGCTCGGCCTCGACGGCGACCGCGTGCGACTGGCGCACCGTCATCTCCCCGTCCACCACGACCGCCACCTCCGCCCGCAGCCGGTGCCCGATCCAGCGCAGCCTCAACTCGCCCACCTCGCGCACCCCTTCGACCTCGCGCAACGCGCCCTCGGCCCGGTCCACCAGTTCCGGGTCGACGGCGTCCAGCACGCGCCGGAACACCTCGCGTGCCGCGTCCCGCAGCACCAGCGTGATCGCGGCCGTGATCGCCAACCCCACGATCGGGTCGGCTAGTTGCCAGCCCAGGGCCGAGCCGCCGGCCCCGATGAGCACGGCCAGTGAGGTGAACCCGTCGGTGCGGGCGTGCAGTCCGTCCGCCACCAGTGCGGCCGATCCGATGTCCCGGCCCACCCGGATGCGGTAGCGGGCGACCCACTCGTTGCCCGCGAAGCCCACCAGCGCGGCCGCGGCGACCGCCGGGACGTGTGCCACGGGACGCGGATCGAGCAGCCGGTCGATCGCCGCCCACCCCGCGAAGGCCGCGCTCGCGGCGATCGTCAGCACGATCACGATCCCCGCGAGATCCTCGGCACGGCCGTAGCCGTACGTGAACCGCCGGGTGGCCGCGCGCCGGCCCAGCACGAAGGCGATGCCCAGCGGTACGGCGGTCAGCGCGTCCGCCGCGTTGTGCACCGTGTCGCCGAGCAGCGCGACGGACCCGGAAACGGCCACGACGACCGCCTGCATCAGGGCCGTGACACCCAGCACCGCCAGCGAGACCCACAGGGCGCGCATGCCGCGGGCGGAGGACTCCAGCGCGGAGTCGAGTTTGTCGGCGGTCTCGTGGGAGTGGGGGGTGAGGACGTGCGCCAGGCGATGGCGGAAGCCGTGGCGTCCGTGCTCGTGCCCCTGCGGATGATCGTGGTCATGGTCATGGTCATGGTCATGGCCATGACCGTGACCGTGCTCGTGGTTGCTCACGTGGACCCCTTCCGGTGCGCGCGGTGGTGGACGTACCGCGCCCATGGAGCCATTATGTGCGTATGAGCGCACGCATGCACCTATCAACTGCACACGATGCGCACCCGCGCACTCCCGGCGAGGAACAGTTCGCCCTGGCCGCCGAGATCCTCGCCCTGCTCGGCGACCGCACCCGCCTCACTCTCCTCCACGCCCTGACCGGGGGAGAGGCCGACGTCACGACCCTCACGGAGGCGTGCGGGGCGGCCCGGCCGGCCGTCAGCCAGCACCTGGCACGGCTCAGGCTGGCGGGGCTGGTGAACACGCGCAAGGAGGGGCGCCGGGTGATCTACGCACTGCGTGACGGACACCTGCGCCGCCTCGTCGACGAGGCCCTGAACGTGGCCGACCACCGGCTCAGCGACCGGCCGGTGCACGACTGAGACGTCAGTACGTGGACGCCGTACCGAGATACTGCTCCGCGAAGGCCGCCGCGGCGGCAGGTGAGGTGAACAGGCGGCGGAGGCGGGCGAAGGTGGTACCCGCGCGGTACTCGTCGCCCGACGACGTGCCGTGGTAGACCTCGGAGAGCCACTGCGAGAACTCCTGGTAGTCCCACACGCGCCGCAGACAGGCTTCCGAGTATCCGTCCAGGCCGCTGCCGTCGCCCTTGTCGAGGTAGGCGACGAGCGCGTCGCCGAGCAGGAAGGCGTCGTGCAGGGCGAGGTTCATGCCCTTCGCCGCTATGGGCGCGGTGAGGTGGGCGGAGTCCCCGGCGAGGAAGAGCCTGCCGAACGTCATGGGCTCGACCACGTAGTTGTGCATGTCCAGGACACGCTTCTCGATCAGCCGGCCCTCGGTGAGCGGAGGGGTGCCGTCCGCGCCCAGCCGCTGCTGGAGTTCGGCCCAGACGCGGTCGTGGGACCAGTTCTCGGGGTCGTCGCCGGGCGGGCACTGCAGGTAGTAGCGGGTGACCTCGGGGCTGCGGGCCATGTGCCCGGCGAAGCCGCTCGGGTGGATGCCGAACAGGACGCAGTCGGAGGACGGCGGTGCCTCGGCGAGCGGCGCCAGCCAGCCGATGCCGTAGTCGTGCCGGGCGATGTTCGTGGTCTCGGGGAGGACGGTGCGGGTCACCCCGCGGGCCCCGTCGCAGCCCGCAACGAACTCGCAACCGACCAGCTGTCGTTCGCCCGTGCCGGCATCGGTGTACGACACCGACGGCCGGGGCGTCTCCAGGTCGTGCAGCTGGACGTCCTGCACGCCGAAGCGGATCTCACCGGCCCGTACGTCGGCGTACTCGCGCACCAGGTCCGTCACCAACAGCGGCTGCGGATACACGAAATGGTGCTGTCCCGTCAGCTCGCCGTAGGCGAAGCGGAAGCGGTCGCCGGCGAAGCGGAACTCGCACTCGGTGTGCAACTGGGCGCGCTCCAGAAGGTTGTCGGCCAGGCCGTGCCGCTGCAGAGCGCGTACGGCCCACTCCTCGATGACGCCCGCACGCGGCCGCTGCTCGATGAACTCACGGGTCTCCACCTCCAGCACGAGGCAGTCCACGCCCGCGGCTCGCAGGATGTTGCCGATGGTGAGTCCGGCGGGTCCGGCGCCGACGACGAGGACCGGAAAACGCTGTGGGGCACCGGAGTTGGAGGGGGACGCGGAGGTCACCCGGACATTATGTCGGTGCCCTGCGGAGGGCGGGAGCGGTGCCGGGGTGCCTCCACACGCGCAGGCGCCCCGTCCGGACTGTTGTCCTCAGTGCGCGGGCGCCTCGGTGACGACGACCTCGTCGATGCTCCGCTCGATGTCCTCGGGCCGGGAGGCGGTCGCCTTCGCCCAGTAGTAGATCACCAGGGAGAAGGCGATGACGACCAGCATGTCCCACCACAGGCCGAGGTGTCCCTGGCCGCCGAAGCCGCCCTGCCAGGAGATCAGGCCGAGACCCAGCAGGTAGACCGGCAGCCACTGTGCGGCCTTCCAGTCGAGCCGGGGCGCGTCGGGCAGTCCGGCGGCCACCGCATACCAGGCGTACACGCCGAGCAGCAGGTAGCCGAGGACGATGGCCACCCCGAGCCGCCACAGGGTGTCCCACCCCGCCCAGTAGATGATCAGGTTGGCCACCGCGAAGGACAGCGGGGCGATCGCCTTGCCGGCGGGGAGCCGGTACGGGCGCTCCAGGTGTGGCAGCCGCTCGGCGAACACGCCGTACGCGAGCGGCGCGCCGGCGTACATGAGGACGCTCGCCGAGGTGATGAAGCCGACCAGTTCCTGCCAGCTGGGGAAGGGCAGGAAGCAGACCACGCCGGTCACGAAGGACATGATCAGGCCGAACCAGGGCACGCCCCGCCGGTCGGTGCGGGCGAACACCTTCGGTGCGTAGCCGTTCTTGGCCAGACCGAAGGAGACGCGGGAGGTCGCGGTCGTGTAGATCAAGCCGGTGCCGCCGGGGGAGATCACCGCGTCGAGGTACAGCACCCAGCTCAGCCAGCCGAGGCCCACGAGGGTCGCGAGGCCGGCCCAGGGCCCGCTGATGCCCTCGAAGTTCAGCTTCGCCCAGCCGTGGGCGAAGGCGGAGTGCGGGAGGGCCACGATGAACACCAGCTGGAGCAGGACGTAGATGACGGCGCCGATCGCGACCGAGCCGAGGGTCGCCCGGGGCAGGTCCCGCTTCGGGTCACGGCTCTCGCCGGCGAGCTGGATCGCCTGCTCGAACCCCAGCAGCGCGAAGATGATGCCGCTGGAACTGATCGCGCTCAGCACGCCCTTGGCGCCGAACGGCGCGAAGCCCTCCGAAGTGAAGTTGCCCGGGTGGAAGTTGCCGAACGCGATGACGAAGATGGCGACGAGCGGCACCCCGATCTTCCACCAGGTGGCCGCGCTGTTGGTGAACGCGAGTACCCGGACGCCGAAGAAGTTGACGGCCACGAACACGGCCATGAGGAACACGGCGACCGCGAGACCACTGGCGGTGAGTGTGCCGTCGGAGTGCTGGAAGCCCTTCGCCCAGCTCCAGTGCCCGGCGTACCCGATCATGGCCTCGACCTCGATCGGCGCCACGGTCGCCGCCTGGAGCCAGGAGAACCAGCCGAAGGACATTCCGGCCAGACCGCCGAACGCGTAGTGCGGATAGCGCGCGGTACCGCCCGCCACCGGGAACATGCCGCCCAGTTCTGCGTGCACCAGGGCCAGCAGGACAATGGCGACCGCGCCGATGATCCACGAGATGATCGCCGCGGGGCCGGCCACGACGACCGCCTTTTCGGCGCCGTAGAGCCAGCCGGAGCCGATGATGGACCCCACCGAGGCCCACATGAGCCCGATCAGCCCCACGTCCCGCCGCAGGCCGCCGCCCGGCTTCCCCTTTGTCTCAGGTGCTGAATCGACGCTTACCATAAATTAAGGGGCCTCTCACGAATTACATACATTTGCTGTGTGAGCGGCCCCAGATTACGAATCAACCGCCTTTGAGTTAAAGGCGGTTGTCGCATATTTGACTTCTTTGCGGGGAATTCCTTGCGAGTGGTTCAGGAATTCGGGAAAGACATCAGCCGAGGCGGGGGATCTCGATCGCCGGGCACCGGTCCATGACTATGTCGAGGCCGGCGGCGCGGGTACGGTCGTAGGCCGCCTCGTCGATGACGTCCAGCTGGAACCAGACCGCCTTCGCGCCCTTGGCCACGGCCTCGTCGGCGACCGCTCCCGCGAGGTCGCCGTTCACGAACACGTCGACCACGTCCACGTCGAAGGGGATCTCCGCGAGCGAGGCGTACCCCTGTTCGCCGTGCACGGTCTCCGCCTTGGGGTGCACCGGCACGATCCGCTTGCCGTGGCGCTGGAGCACCTCGGCGACCCCGTAGGCCGCGCGCCGCTGGTTCGACGACAGGCCCACGATCGCCCAGGTGTCGCCGAGCTCGGTGAGGATCCTGCGGACAATTGCTGAGTCGCCGTACACGCTCGGCTCCTTGCTCTGGATGCGAGGACTGATGTGATCGGAAACAGCCGGCGGGCGCGGTTGATTCCGGGCCGACGCCGTGGCGACGGCGCGATGCAGGGCGGTGGACAGGGCGAGCAGCAGGGACATGAACCGCAACGGACTCATGGGCGGCGAACTCCCTGTCGTGGAAGCCCTCGCAGGCTCCGGGCGAGCCGTCCCCGGTGACTCAGCCGAATGAGCGGGCGCGGGTGGTTGAATCCCGTACCCGTGTCCGGAATACCGGTCAGTCACCTGCGAAGAGCCCTCCGTCCGCCTACGCTCGCCCCGTGCTGCGCATCACCGACGCCCGAACCGGCCGGCCCGTAGACGCCGTCCCCGCCCGCAGGGGCCTGACCCGAGTCGAAGCCCATGTACGGGGCTACGACCTCTCCGCCCTGCGAGTCCTGCTCGTCGCCGATCTCCTCGCCAGGGCCCTGGAGATCGGCGGCACGCCCGTGTGGGCGCTCCTCACCGGCGACCGCGAACAGGCGGAGCTGCACGCGGCGGCCGCCGCCCTGGGCATCCGGCCCTTCGAGGACCGCCGGGACGTCGGCCCCGGGTGGGGCGAGTCCCAGGTCGTCCACGTGGTGGGAGAGGGAGGCGCGGCCCCGGACGGCGTACGGGTCGCCGTCGCGCCCGTCGGGACGCCGGACCTTCCGGAGGGCGCCGACCCCGCCGCGGTCCGCCTCGCCCTGCTCGTCCCGCCCCGGAGCACGCCCGCACGGCTCGACGAGGCAGTCCTGGGCGAGGCCCACGACACCCTCGTACGCTGGCGCCGGGCCGTCGCCGCCTGGGCACGGCATCCGTCACGGCCCGTCCCCGACCAGGTGCGCGGACGGCTCCGTACCGCCTGGGAGGACGACCTGGACGTACCCGAGGTGCTGAGGGTGCTGCGGTGGGTCGAGGAGTCGGACCTGCCGGAGGGCGCCCGCTTTGAGACGTACGCCCACGCGGACCGGCTGCTCGGCCTCGATCTCACCCGCGACCTGGGCTCCCCGGCATGACGGCGGCCACCGGAGCGGGCCCGCTGCGCCGGTTGGTCGTGCTGAGACACGCCAAGTCCGCCTGGCCCGAGGGCGTCGCCGACCACGACCGCCCCCTGGGACCCCGCGGCCGCCGGGACGCGCCCGAGGCGGGCCGCGCTCTCGCCGCCTCCGACCTGCTCCCCGACCTCGCCCTGTGCTCCACCGCCGTACGCGCCCGACAGACCTGGGAACTGGCGTCCGCCCAGTGGGGCACCCCACCGCCGGTACGCCTGGACCCGGAGCTGTACGGGGCCGACGTACCGGAGCTGCTGACGGCCGTGCACGAGGCACCTCCCCAGGTCGTGACGCTGCTCCTCGTGGGGCACAACCCCGGTCTGGAGGAACTCGTCCTCACGCTGGCCGGGGACAGCCTCGACGACGCGCTGGACGAGGTCCGGGTGAAGTTCCCGACCTCGGCGATCGCGGTGCTGGCCTGGCACGGCACGTCCTGGCGGACCCTGGAGCCGGGGACCGCGCTGCTCACGTCCGTGATGGTGCCGCGGGGCAGGATGCGATGAGCCGGCCCGTCGGGACGCCCTCACCGACGGATTAGGCTGACCGGATGCAGGACGAGTACCGCACCGTGGCCCACGCGGGCGTGCACGAGACCGAGGTCAACCGCTCCCGCTTCCTGTGCGCCCTCGCCCCGGCGGCCACCGAGAAGGAGGCCCAGGACTTCGTCGCGTCCGTCCGCAAGGAGCACGCCGACGCCACCCACAACTGCTACGCGTACGTCATCGGCGCCGACGCCGTGATCCAGAAGGCGAGCGACGACGGCGAACCCGGCGGCACCGCAGGCGTCCCCATGCTCCAGATGCTGCTGCGCCGCGACATGCGGTATGTCGTCGCCGTCGTCACCCGCTACTACGGCGGCGTCAAGCTCGGAGCGGGCGGACTCATCAGGGCGTACGGCGGCGCGGTCGGCGAGGCACTGGACGCGGTGGGCACCCTCACCCGCCGCCGGTTCCGCCTCGCCACGGTGACCGTCGACCACCAGCGCGCCGGCAAGGTGCAGAACGACCTGCGCTCGACCGGACGCGAGGTGCGGGACGTGCGGTACGGCGAGGCCGTCACCATCGAGATCGGGCTGCCGGATGCCGACGTGGACGCCTTCCGGGGGTGGCTCGCCGATGCCACCGCGGGGACGGCCGGGTTCGAGCTGGGCGGGGAGGCCTACGGGGACGCGTGAATCAGGTGGGCGAGGGCTCCGGCGTCAGTTCCTCCTCGCCGATCTGCGTGCCCGACTGGTAGATGGTCACGACATTTCCGTGTATCTCGTACCGGTAGGGGCCGTTGCGGGCCTCGTAGCCCTCGCTCGTCTGCTCCGCCTCCATGGCGATTCCCGCCTCGCGCCGGTCGCTGAACTCGCCGTAGTAGTACAGCGTTCCGGACGTCGTACGGCACAAAGTGATCTGCTTGTTCGACGTGCGGAACGCCTCGACCAGCCCGGCGCCGTCGCCGCCGGGGAGTTGGTCGGCGATGCGGGTCGGGCAGGTCGAGGCCACGGTGGTGTCGTTCGTGCCGCCCGAGTCCGAGGAGTCGAAGGCGCCGTCACAGCCCTTCGTGAACAGGCCCAGCAGGAAGAGCAGTACGACGAAGCCGACGCAGCCGCCCGCGCAGCCGCTGCTCTTCGACTTGCGCGGCGGGGTGTGGACGGGTCGGGGAGGCGGCGCGTAGACCGGCGCAGGGCGCGGCGGCGGGACGGGCGTGGTGGGCGGGGTGGTCGGCCGGTACCCCGTGCTGGGGGAGGACGGGAAGAACACGCCTTCCTCGGTACGTGGCCGGGTGCCGCTCGACGCGGCACTGGGGCGCCGGGTCGACGTACCGGACGTGCCGGGGCGCGGGGACGCCGGCCTCGGCCGGGACGTCGAGGAGGCCCCCGTGCTCCCGGCGCCGGTACGGGGCGGCGATTTCTTGGCCGGTGGCTTGCGGGGCGCCGTCTTCTTCGCGGTGGTGTCCCCGGAGGGCGACGGCTTGGGGGACTTCGGGGACTTGGGGGTGCCCTTCTTCGCCGCCGCCTTCCAGGAGGTGCCGCAGGTGAGGCAGGACACGTCCGTGCGCGCGTTGTACGTGTCGCACTCCGAACAACGCCAGTCGGAGGTCGGACGCCCGGCACTCCCGGGCCGCTTCGCCGGGGGCCGGGGCGCGCCCGCCTTCTTCGCGGCGGGCTTGGACGCCGTGGGCGCCTTGGCGGTTTCGGGAGCCCTGGGCGTCCTGGGTGTCTTTGGTGTCCTGGGTGTCTTTGGTGCCGCACTCGCATCGGAGCCCCGCCGGGCCTCGCCGCAGACCGTGCAGGACGCCTCCGCGGGCCCGTTGAACGTGTCGCAGTCCGCGCAGCGCCAGTTGGCCGATGCCACCACCTCCCGCCGCCCTCCTCACTCGTCGCTCGTCACTCGTCTGCGTCGCGGTCCTGGGATCCTGGGCCCCAGGTCAGTCCCGTGCTGTCATCCCGTGTCGGCGTCGATGCGGGCCGAGACGGCCGTGAACAACTCCTCCGACGCCGCACCCGCGGGTGCGGCGATCCAATCCGGCGAGTCCACCGGCACCCGCTGCCACCCGGCCTCCTCGGCGGCGTCGGGCGGCTGCTCCGGGATGCCGAAGCGCCGGCGCAGCAGGTCGGTGTACTGCTCCGCCTCCTGCAGCCGGTCCGCCGCGACATCCACCCGGACCACCAGGAGCCCGGGCGTCGGGCCCTCGGCGAAGCGCAGATGGAAGACCCACTGGGACAGCCCGTCCGGGCCCTGCGGAAGCAGCCGTACGTGGGAGCAGCGCCGCACGTTCGACGTGATGGAGCCGTAGCGGTGCCAGTCGAAGGTCAGATAGCCGTCGCTGTGGCACGCCAGCCGGAACTCCGGCCAGTCGAGCGTCACGGGCTGGTCGGGGTTCATGGGCCGGTCGGGCTTCACGGACCGGTCAGGCATCACAGGCTGTTCGCGATCGTCTCGATGATCTCGTCCATCTCGAACTCCTCCAGTCCCTGACCGGCCTTGGAGGCGAAGTGCAGGGTGAGGTCCCACTCCTCGGCGATCGGGTCGGACCAGGGCGCCTGGTCCGGCGCGAACAGCACGAGCCGCTTCGCTGACTGCTCCATCACCGCGGTCTGGCTGCGGGCGTACCCCCACTGCTCGAACAGGTCGTCGAGGCTGCTGGGAATGGCAGCCGGGTACGAAGGAACGGAGGCGTGCGTGCCCAGCGGGTGGGCCGGGGCGTCGGTGAACATCACGATGACATGGCGCCTGCGGTCCAGGCCTGTCTCCCAGGGCGAGTTGATCGCCAGGGCGAGCGCCTCCAGACCGGACTCGGGGTAGTCGCCGCCGCCGCCGGCGTCGATGCCCCGGACGAAGTCCTCGAAGTCCCCGGACTGGGAGGGCAGTCGCAGGAAGCCGGTCTGCTCGATGGCGTTGGAGGGATCGTCGCCGAAGTCCCGGAAGGCGATGACTTTCAGCCGCAATTGGCTGATCGCCTTGCCCTTCTTGGCCATCACGTCGTTGAGCCGGTCGTGGAACTGGAGCGCGCTCGACTTCACGTTGTCGAGGACCGGGTACATGCTGCCCGTCGCGTCGATGCACAGCACGATGTCGACGGCGTACTGCAGATTCCCCTGGTACTGCTCGTTGGTGCTCATACGGATACTCCTGGGTGGTACGGGCGGGGTGCGTCGGTCGCCGGTGGGCGGGGGGTCATGACGAGCCAGGGCGCGGACGCCGGTCGCCGAGGTTGATGCGGACGCGGGAAGGGCGCTCCGCGGAGGTGTCCGGGGCCGACGGCGCCGGGGCCGTCGGGGGAGCGGCGGGCGGGGCGGCGGGCTTGGTGTCGCCGGTGGTCGGCCGGGTCGGCTCGGACGGGGGCGCTGCGGTGCGTGGGCGCGGGGTCGACGCGAGGTTGGTCTTGATCCGGCTGGTGCGCGGCCCGGACGGCTTCGCGGTGCCCGGCGCCGAAGCGGGCTCGGCCGAGGGTGACTTGGCCGAGGGGGACTTGGGTCTGGCGGTGCTGGGGCGCCGGTGCTGCAGGGCGCACACCTTCGGGTCGGACAGCGCTTTGAGGAATCCGTCCATCCGCGGCCGGCTGCCCGGCGCGCGGGCGGTCATCCCGCGCAGCAGGCCGAGCATGTCGTCCGACAGCCGTGTGTCCAGGTCGAGTTGCTCGCCCGCGTTGACGGCGTCCGCCGGTGAGCCGTACCGCTTGTCGTAGTGGGGCAGTTCGCCCGTCAGGTACACGTGGGTCATCAGCCCGAGCGCGAAGACGTCGACCGCGCAGGTCAGATGCTCCGGTCCGGCCGAACCGTCGCGCTGCATGTAGCGGCGCCACTCCGGCGCCCCGTACACCGAGTCGCCGGCGATGTCGTCGGGCTCGGGCGGCCTGCCGGAGACATAGGAGTCGTCGAAGTCGATCAGCTTCGCCGTGTGGAAGGCAGCGCCGTCCCGCTTCTGCACCAGCACGTTCAGCGGCTTGAGGTCGCCGTGCACGATCTCGATGTCGTGCAGCTGCTTGAGGCTGTTGCCGAGCGTCTTGAGCAGCACCATCTTGTGGCGGGGCTCCAGGGCCTGCGGCTTCTCCAGGCTGGAGGTGTCAATCCGCTCGGTGACCTTGTAGTAGGTGCTGCCCTCGTGGAAGAAGTCGGTGGCCAGCACCAGGTTGCCGCCGCCCCGCGCGTCCGGCCGCAGCCGCTTCATGATGGTCCGGTGCCGGTCCTCGAACTCCTGGGACAGCTGGCGCCGGATGCGCACACTCGGTGAGTCGGCCGCGTCGTCGCGGGGGCGCTTGGGCTCCAGGAACCGCTTGATGAAGTACTGGTCGCCGTCCTTCTCGGCGAACGCCCACATGCATTTGCCGCCGTTGGCGTTGGTGGGCTCGCTGATCAGGCGGTAGCCCCCGATGACATCGCCCTTCTTCATGCGCGCTCCTCGGGTGCCAGGGGCAGATGGGCCTCGTAGCCGGCGCGATAGGAGTGCCAGGTGGCGTCCTGCCAGGCGCGAACCCTGGCGGGCAGCTCGGTGGCATCCTCCGGAGTGGACGCCGGGCCGGATCCCGCCTCGCCCGGGGCGGGGGAGAGCCGGTCCAGACCGCGAGGCCGGGTGCGGATGTAACGGTCCGTCAAGTCCTCCAGACGGGCCGCGAACTGGGCCCGCAGATCAGCGAATCCGCGGTAGCCGAGGGCCACGACGGCGAGGGAGGCGTCGTCCGCCGTGCAGGCCTGCACCTCGCGCCGGATCCGGTCGGCCCACTCGTCGGCGGTGCCGGCCTCCCTCAGGGTGCGCAGCAGCAGCGCCTCGAAGTCGGCCGGGGTGTGTACATAGCCGAAGAACCCGTCGGTCGCGGTCACCAGGACACAGGGCAGCGGATACGTCAGCCGTCGGCCGTCGATCTCGAACTCCCGGTCCGCGCACACCAGGTTGGTCATGGGCGGATCCGTGCGCAGCAGCTCCAGCGCGTCGCTCTCCCGGGTGTGGTCGCGGGTGAGCACCTGGAGACCGGACCCGGGCCGCAGCACGTAGGCACGCGAGTCACCGGCCCACAACGGACGCAGCTCCAGCTCCACTTCGTCCTGGACGCGCACCAACCGGTAGTGCAGCGCGGCGAGTGTGGTGGGCAGTTGACGGCGCATGGTGCCGCTGATCTTGCTGCGGCGCTGCGGAGCATGGTCCAGGAAGTAGCGGAGATAGTCGCGCAGGGTCTCCGGTTCGGCCGGTTCGTCCTCCGCCGACACGTCGTGGAACCAGACGTCCGTGGCCAGCCGCGCCACCCGCGCGCCCACCCAGGCGCCGGTGCGGGACTCGCCGTCGGACGCCTGCCACACGGGTGCCGCCCCTGAGCCGCCCGATCCGTCGAAGACGGCGAGCATGCCCTGCTCGCTGTCCCAATGGTAGGCGACGAACGGATCCGCGTCCTCGCCGCGACCGGGCACGCGCTCGGTCCACACGGACATCGCCAGCAGTCCCATGCGGTCATGGTCGACACACCAGATCCGCTGCGGCACGGGCGGCCTGGGCGCGGCGACCTCGTGGTCCGCGGGGCGCGGCCGGGCCGGCGCGGCAGGCGACGCGAGCGAGGCCGGCGGCGGGGGCCGCCGGGAGGGGGCGGGCCACGGGGTCGCCGGGGCCGAGGAACGGCCCGGTGGCTGCCCGGCGGGGGCCGCGTGCCGTGCCGAGTGGTCGTGGTGGTCGGTCATCGCCGCTCCCCGTCGTGTGCTCCGCCGCCC
Source organism: Streptomyces canus (assembly GCF_030816965.1). Taxonomy (NCBI): domain Bacteria; kingdom Bacillati; phylum Actinomycetota; class Actinomycetes; order Kitasatosporales; family Streptomycetaceae; genus Streptomyces; species Streptomyces canus. The sequence goes on along the minus strand of NZ_JAUSYQ010000002.1, from coordinate 1,600,692 downwards.
GATCCGTCGGTGCGGGACCGCTTGGCCGTCCCACGCACCCGGCTCACCCTCGGGACAGCGGGATCCGTACGACTGCCGTCGCCACCGGTGCCGCCGTCGCCACGGCGGTCCGCGGTGCCGCGGTCGTCGTCCGGGCGGCGGAGGGTGCGGTCGCGCGCCGTGTCTTCTGCGGTGCCGCGGTTCTCGGCCGGGCGCCTGAACGTGCGGTCGCCCGCGCCGCCTTCTGCGGTGCCGCGTTCCCCTGCCGGGCGGCCGAACCTGCGGTCGCTCCTGGCGCCTTCCCCGGTGTCGTGGTCATCGTCCCGTCGGCCGAAGCCCTTGGGCCTCGGGGCGCCTTCCGCCCGTCCGGTGTCGTCCCCGGCCGCGCCGGAACCCCGCTCCCGCCAGGGCCGTGCCGTGCCGCCGCGCTCCTCCGTCCCGCCCGAGCGGCGCGGCCCGTCCCAGGGGCGACCGTCGGAGTCGGCCGGCAGCGGTTCGTCCTCGGGCGGACCGGCGGAAGGAGAGGAACCCGTGCGGCGGCCGCCGCTGCCCGACAGACGCGAGCGCGGTGTGCCGCCCTCGTCCCGGACGGACCCCGCGCCCCGGCCACGCCGTTCGGAGTCGTCGTACGACTCCCTGAGCACCTCGCCCTTGAGCGGCTCGCGCTCCGCACCGCGCCCGCCTCGGTCGTCGTCGTCACGGGCGTCGGCGCCGGGTTCCAGCGCGCGGCTGAGGCTGCCGCGCAGCCGTCCGCGCCGGGTCGCGGTCTCGAACAGACCGTCACCGTCGCGGAGTACCTCGTCCAGGACGGCGCGTTCCAGCTCGGCCTGCTCGAAGGGCTCCCGGTCGGCGTCACCGCGCTCCAGCACCATACGCATGACCTCGCGGCGGACCTCCCGCTTCTCCGCCTCGCCCTTCTCGATCCAGGCGAGCGCGGCCCGCGGACCCTCCTTCTCCATGATCTCCGCGATCAGGCCGTCGACGCCCTCGTCGCGGATCATGTCCAGGTGCCGCCTGCGCCGCATGCCGTCCAGCCGGGTCTCGCGCACCACGTCCCGGAACTCCCGGCCGCTGGCGGCGATCTCGTCCTCGTCGACGAGGAGTTCGACCTGGATGTTGCGCAGCCGTATCGCGTCGTCGCCGCTGAACCCGGCCAGCGCGGCGTTGAGCGCCATCTCGGCCTCGTGGAACTCGGCGATGTCGTAGTCCCGGGCCACCGAGCGCAGCGTCCTGCGGAGATGGCCGTAGAGCGCTCCGCTCATGTCGCGGATCCCGCGCGAGACGACCTCGGCGGGATCGGCGACCCGGCACACGAGGTCCACCCGGCTGCGGAAGGAGAACGTGGCGTCACGGCTGAGCAGCGGGATGTCCAGGATCAGCCGGTGCTCCGTCATGTCGACGGTGAACACACTGCGGTACGCCCCGAACCGCGACGAACGGATCTCCTCGCCACTGCGGATCGTCAGCGAGGGGCCGCTCTCCCGGACGAGGACCAGGGCCCGGCCGGGAGCCGGCGGCCGCAGCGGGTTCACCAGCCGCCACTTGGGGACGTCGTCCTCGCTCAGGACCGGGTCGTAGGTCTGTTCCTCCATGTCTCCCCCTCTCCTTCCAGTGCTGTCGGGGGTGTGGGTGGTGCGATGCGGTTCACCGCGCGCGCTCGAGCGTGCGCAGCAGCCGGCCGGCGCCGGCCGACGGCTTCTCGCGGTCGCGCGCCCATTTCTCCAGCCACCACGTCAGCCGCTCGCGGTGCCGTCCGGGCCGGCGTGCGACGGCCACCAGCAGCGTGCCGATGGCGTCGAGGGAACCGGGGCTCTTGTCGGCGTAGTCGTCGATCCATTCGTGCAGCGCGTCCAGCGCCGAGTCCTGCACGGGCTTGCGTGCCAGGGCGCGCGCCCACAGCTCCGTGAGCCGGTCGCGATGCAGCGGCAGTTCGCTCAGCAGCACGGGAACGCCCGGTACGCGCGCGTGGCCACGCTCGTCGGCGGAGTCGAGGACCGGCTCCTGGTACGGCTGGGACACCGCGAACACGAAGGCCGACAGCGCCTTGACGACCATCGGGGACAGGTCCTGCGGCGCGGACCACTCGAGGTAGGCGTCGAGCACCGCCCTGGTCTGCCCCTGGTGGACGAGATGGACCCCGCCCCACGCCACCGACGGCAGCGTGCCCCAGTCGTCCTCCCGGTCCAGCGCACTGCGCAGCACGGCCACGGCCTTTTCGGGCGCCGTACGGCCGAGCAGTCCGCCCACCGCGTTCGCCGCCGTGCCGGCCAGGCGGCGCTGGTAGGCGGAGGCGTCGCCCCCCGCCCACCGGTGCAGCAGCTCCCACACCGCCTCCGCCGTCTCCGGACGGCTGCCCGCCACGCCGAGCGCGGTGGCGGCGGCCTGCCGCAGCGGCCAGGACGTGCTGCCGGCCCACGCGGTCAGGAAGCGGTGCACGGCGTAGTGCGGGTCGGCCAGCGCCAGCACCCCGGCCGCGACCGAGGCCCGGGCGCGCACCTCCAGGTCCCGGTGGCTCAACAGGCGGCGCAGCCAGTCGAGTACGGCGTCCCGGCGGCCGTCGAGGAGGTTCCAGGCGTAGGCGAGGATGACCTGGCCCAGCAGTGCGTTGCGGAACCGGACCCGGGGCGCGCCGAAGCCGCCCTCCGCCGGTACGTCGAGCCGGATCCACTGCTGCTCGTACCCGAGCCGGTCCCCGAAGCGCAGGTCGGGCGGGGCGATTTCGGGCTCGGTGAGGGCGGCGCGCAGTGCCACCGCGGCGTCCGCGACGGTGAGATAGCCGCACTCCTCCAGGACGGCCGAGGCGAGCGCGAAGGCCACCGCGTCCGGCGCGCGGTAGCGGTTGAACCACGCGCGCACCTGCTCGCTGGGATCCCGCAGCTGGGCCACCGCGGCCGCCACGTCGCCGTCCGCGCGGATCACCGAGGCCAGCCGGGCCGCGTTGCGGGCCGCGGGCTGTTCCCGCAGTGCCGTCGCGGCCCCGGTCCGCTCCAGCAGCGCGTGCAGATCGGCGTACGCGTCCGCGCTGCCGCCGTGGCCGAGGACCCGGCGCTCGACGACGGCCAGCGGGTCGACGGGGGCGAGGGGATGCCGGGCCACCTGGTCACCGCCGGGTCCGGCCGCGAGGACCTCCAGGTCGTGTCCACCGGTCAGCACGAGGTAGCAGCCGGAGGCCCGCAGGGTGGCGACGAGCGCGGCCCACTGGGCCGTTCCGTGCGAGTGCCCGCTGAGAAGGGCGGACGTGAACTTCTCGACGACGGGCGACCCGTCGTCGAGTGCCGCGACATAGCCCGAGTGCTTCACCGGCGGTTCCCAGCCCGCCTCCAGGACGGTCGCGGGCGTCAGCAGCCGCCGGCAGCCCGCCCCGTCACCGCCCATGGCCAGGGCCTCCTCGAGCAGGTTCACGGCCACGGCCTCCCGGCCGCTGCCCGGCGCTCCGGTGAGCACCAGCACCCGCCGCTCGGACAGGGCGTCCAGGGCCTCGCCATAGTCCTCGGGAGCGACGAACAGCTCGGTGTGATCGGTGATCTCGGCTGCGTCCATGGTCAGCACGGAGACCCCGCCGGGCCGCGGCCCGCCGGTACGGGTGCCGCCGGTGTGGAAACCACCGCCGAAGCTGACGGTCTCGTTGAACAGCGCGAGGGTGCCGATACGGGTGCCCGAGGCGTCGGCGTTCAGCCGCCGGGCGATCTCGTCGGCGAGGGCGCCCGCACGTAACGCCTCGGTCCGCTCGGCGTCAGCGTGTCCGCCGCCCTCCACCAGGGACCGCAGGGCGTCCTTCTCGCTGACGGGCCCGTCGTGCTGCTCGGCGTCCGTGCGCGGCTCGGGCTCGGCCGGCCTGTCGTCCTTCTTCGGCTCGGGCGCGGCCTTGTCGTCACCGGAGTCCCGGCCGGCCTCCCCGGCATCCGCCTTCTCTCGGCGGGGGTCCTTGGCGGTTTCCTCCCTGGGCTCCGCGGCCCGTGTTCCGGCCCGCGAGCTGTCGGCAGAGGTGTCCTCGCTCATGGTGTTTTTTCGGCTTTCGGCTGGTCGCTGCTGGGCTCGTTCGGCGCGCCCGCCGGGCACGGCCGCGGCGCGGTACGCGCGCGGACGCGCGGGAGAGGACGGGGCAGAGGTGGCCACCGGACAGGGCATGACGGCAGAGACCGATGCGCCCCGCTTGTCCTCCTGCGTTACGACGTCGTCCAGTCGCCCTGTACTTCGACCTTGCCGTTGAACACCTGGGCGGTCTTGATCAACGTGGCGGTGATCTGCGCGCCGGAGCTGCCCTGGGCGGCGACGGCCTCGTCGACCAGCCGACGGATCTCCGTCTCGAACCCGGAGTCGAGCAGCATGTGCGCGGCGAGCTGCCGCTCCAGCTCCTGCTGTGCGTTCTCGTCGTCCGGAGCGCCGGTGACACGGTCGAGCGCGTCCTCGGCGTCCGCGTTGCCCCGGAATCGCGCGCGGATCCGCTCCATCAGGCGCGCACCGCCGGCCCAGCCGGACCTGCCCGCCTCCTGCCCCGCCGTCTCCAGCGCTCCCTTCACCACGAGAGCCACACCCGCAGCCGCGACGGCCGTCACCGGATCCATTGCATATCCCCCGAATTTCCGCTGAACAGGCATGTCAATGTAGGGGAGCAGCGAGGGGCCGGTGGTGCTTCTTTTCACATTGGCCGAAAGTCGCTGAACCCTTTCCCGGTCCGGCACGTGAAGCCCGTTCCATCAAGGATTCGCCCAGGCATGCGAGTTGGCCTGAATGCGATGGGCGGGTACAAAGAGCGCGGTGGCGGACGATTACGGGAGTAACCGCCCGTGATGTCAGACCCGGCCGTTAGTCTCGGGGATCATGAGGCTGCTGCACACTTCCGACTGGCATCTCGGCCGGGCGTTCCACCGGGTCAACATGCTCGGAGCCCAGGCCGAGTTCATCGGGCACCTCGTCACGACCGTGCGGGAGCACGGGGTGGACGCGGTGGTCGTGTCGGGAGACGTGTACGACCGCGCGGTGCCGCCGCTCGCCGCGGTCGAGCTGTTCGACGCCGCCCTGCACCGGCTCGCCGACCTCGGCGTGCCGACGGTGATGATCTCCGGGAATCACGACTCCGCCCGCCGCCTGGGCGTCGGCGCGGGGCTGATCGGACGCGCCGGCATCCATCTGCGGACCGACCCGGCGGCGTGCGGGACGCCCGTGGTCCTCTCCGATGGTCATGGTGACGTGGCCTTCTACGGGCTGCCGTATCTGGAACCCGCCCTGGTGAAGGACGAGTTCGGCGTGGAGAAGGCGGGCCACGAGGCTGTGCTCGCCGCCGCCATGGACCGTGTCCGCGCCGACCTCGCGACGCGCGCGCGGGGGACGCGGTCCGTCGTCCTCGCCCATGCCTTCGTCACCGGCGGCGAGGCCAGCGACAGCGAGCGGGACATCACCGTCGGCGGGGTGGCCGCCGTGCCCTCCGGGGTCTTCGACGGGGTCGACTACGCGGCCCTCGGGCATCTGCACGGCAGCCAGGCCATCACCGAGCGCGTGCGCTACTCCGGCTCCCCGCTGCCGTACTCCTTCTCGGAGACCGACCACCGCAAGAGCATGTGGCTGGTCGACCTGGACGCGGAGGGCGCGGTCACCGCCGAGCGCGTCGACTGCCCGGTGCCGCGGGCGCTGGCCCGGATCCGGGGGACGCTGGAGGAGCTCCTCGCCGACCCGCGGCTCCTGCCCCAGGAGGAGGCTTGGGTCGAGGCGACCCTCACCGACCCGGTCCGCCCGGCGGAGCCCATGGCCCGGCTCTGTGAGCGCTTCCCGCACACGCTCAGCCTCGTGTTCGACCCCGAGCGGACCCCGGGCGACCCCGATGTGTCGTACGCCCGGCGGCTGGCCGGCCGCAGCGACCAGCAGATCGCCGAGGACTTCGTGGCACATGTGCGCGGCGCCGGGCCCGACGAGCGTGAACAGACCGTGCTGCGGGACGCGTTCGACGCGGTCCGCGCGGACGAGACCGTGCGGGAGGTGGCGCGGTGAGGCTGCACCGGCTGGACATCACGGCCTTCGGGCCGTTCGGCGGCTCCCAGTCGGTCGACTTCGACGAGCTGTCGGCGGCGGGGCTGTTCCTGCTGCACGGGCCGACGGGGGCGGGCAAGACGTCGGTGCTGGACGCCGTGTGCTACGCGCTGTACGGCGCCGTTCCGGGGGCCCGCCAGAGCGGACAGGGCATGACCCTGCGAAGCGATCATGCCGCTGCGACCACCCGCACGGAGGTCCGCCTCGAACTCACCGTCGACGGGCGCCGGTTGGAGATCACCCGGCAACCGCCGTGGGAGCGCCCCAAGAAGCGCGGTTCCGGTACGACGCTCGACAAGGCGCAGAGCTGGCTGCGCGAGTACGACGGGGCCGCCGGGGCGTGGAAGGACCTGAGCCGGTCCCACCAGGAGATCGGTGAGGAGATCACCCAGCTGCTCGGCATGAGCCGCGAGCAGTTCTGCCAGGTCGTGCTGCTGCCCCAGGGAGACTTCGCGCGCTTCCTGCGGGCCGACGCCGAAGCGCGCGGCAAGCTGCTGGGACGGCTCTTCGACACCCATCGGTTCGCCGAGGTCGAGAAGCGGCTGGCCGAGCGGCGCCGTGCCGCCGAGGCGCAGGTGCGTGAGGGGGATGCCGCGCTGCTGGCCGACGCGCACCGCATGCAGCAGGCGGCCGGTGACGCGATGGTCCTGCCCGAGCTGGCGCCGGGTGAGCCGGGGCTGGCCGAGGCCGTCCTGAGCGCGGCCGCCGTGGCCCGCAGCACTGCCCGTGAGCAGCTGACGATCGCCCATTGCGGGCTCGGTGCCGCGGAGTCCGCCCAGGCCGCCGCCGAGCGGGCCCTGGCCGACGCACGCGAACTCGACCGGCTGCAACGCCGGTTCGCCCAGGCGCACGAGCGGGCCGCGCTGCTCGAGGAGCGCGCCGACGGCTACCACCAGGCGCAGGCCAGGATGGAGCGGTCCCGCAAGGCGGAGGCGGTGGCGCCCGCGCTGGAGCTGCGGGAGGCGGCGGAGGCGGAGCACCGCCGGGCGGCCGTGGCCGAGGCACGCGCGCGTGGGCAGCTGCCGGACACCTTCGCGGGAGCGGGCGCCGCCGGACTCGCCGCCGCCGCGCGCCGCGCGGCCGAGGAGCTGGGCGGCCTGGACTCGGCCCGGCGTGCCGAGCAGCGCCTGGCCGAACTCGTCGCGGAGCGCGCCGACCTGGACCGCCAGGAGCGCTCCGACGAGGAGGTTCTCCAGGAGGCCGAGGCATGGCTGGCCGGGTGGGAGGAGGCCCGTGCGGATCTTCGGCACGGCGTCGAGTCCGCCCAGGAGGCGGCCACCCGCGCCGAACAGCTGGCCGTGCAGCGGGAGCCCGCCCGCAAGCGGCTCGCCGCCGCACGCCGGCGCGACCAGTTCGCCCGGGACACCGACGACGCCCAGCAGCAGGTCATCGAGGCGACGGACCGCGCGCAGAAGGCCCGCGCCGACTGGCTGGACGTCAAGGAGCAGCGGCTGACCGGCATCGCCGCCGAGCTGGCCGCACAGCTCACCGCCGGCGAGCCCTGCGCGGTCTGCGGCGCCACCGAGCACCCCGCCCCCGCTCGCAAGGACGCCGGACATGTCGACCGGGAGACCGAGGAGCGCGCGCTCGCCACCTCGCAGCACGCCGACGAACAGCGCGCCGAGGCCGAGCGACGCCTCGCCTTCGTCCAGCGGGCCCTGGCTGCCGCCCAGGGTGAGGCCGGCGACACGTCCACCGAGGAACTCACCGTCCAGGCCGATGAGTTGGAGCGCGAGTACGCCCAGGCCCGCAGCGCCGCCTCGGCGCTGCACACCGCGACGGAACAGCTGCGGCAGGCCGAGCGGGAGCGCGAACAGCGTCTGTCGGCCCAGCAGGACGCCGCCGTGCGCACCGCGTCCCGCGGCACCCTCCGGGACGCCCTGGACCGGGAACGCGCAACCCTCGAAGCGGAGTTGACCGAAGCGCGCGGCGCCGCCGACAGCGTGGCCGCCCGCGCCGCCCAGCTGGAGCGGCAGGCCGCACTGCTCACCGACGCCGCCGACACCGCGCGCGTCGCCGAGGACACCGCCCAGCGGCTCAAGGACGCCGACGCCCGGCTCGCCGACGCCGCCTTCCGGGCCGGCTTCGACACCCCGCAGGCCGCGGCCGCCGCCCTCCTCGACGAGGCGGCCCACCGCGACCTGCAGCACCGGCTGGACGCCTGGCAGGCCGAGGAGGCCGCCGTACGAGCCGTACTCGCCGAGACCGACACCGCCGACGCCGCTCAGCAGCCGCCCGCCGACGTGGCGCGCGCGGAGCGGGCCGCCGCCGACGCGGGCCGCCGGGTCCGAGAGGCCGCCTCCGCGCGCGACGCGGCCGCCCGGCGCTGCGCCGAACTCGACCGGCTCTCCGCCCGCTCGGCCGCCGGCCTCAGGCGGCTGGCGCCGCTGCGTGAGGAGTACGACCGGGTGGCCCGGCTGTCCGCGCTCGCCGCGGGTACCTCCGCGGACAACGAACGCAAGATGCGGCTGGAGGCCTATGTGCTCGCGGCCCGCCTGGAGCAGGTGGCGGCCGCCGCGACGGCGCGCCTGCAACGCATGTCCTCCGGTCGCTACACCCTCGTCCACTCCGACGACCGCACCGGACGCGGCCGCAGCGGACTCGGACTGCACGTCGTCGACGCCTGGACCGGACGCGAGCGGGACACCGCGACCTTGTCGGGCGGGGAGACCTTCTTCGCTTCCCTCGCGCTGGCGCTCGGCCTCGCGGACGTCGTCACCGACGAGGCCGGTGGGGTCCGGCTCGACACCCTCTTCATCGACGAGGGCTTCGGCAGCCTCGACGACCAGACCCTGGACGAGGTCCTCGACGTCCTGGACTCACTGCGGGAGCGCGACCGCAGCGTGGGCATCGTGAGCCATGTGGCCGACCTGCGCCGGCGGATCCATGCCCAGCTGGAGGTCGTGAAGGGGCGCTCGGGGTCGGTGCTGAAACAGCGGGGCGGAGGCTGAGGTCAACGCCCCAGGGGCCGCCGGGGGAGCGGGGAGGAGTAGACGACGCTCGTGGTCACGGAGCCCAGCGTGCCGATCTTGCCCGACACCTCCTCCAGGTGACGCATCGAGCGGGCGGCCACCTTGATGACGAAGCAGTCGTCGCCGGTCACGTGGTGTGCCTCCAGGATCTCGGGCGTCACGGCGACCAGGTCGTGGAAGGGCTTGTAGTTGCCGTTGGGGTACCGCAGTCGGACGAACGCCAGGATCGGCAGGCCCAGCCGGTCGGGGTCGACCACGGCGGCGTACCCCTGGATGACCCCCGCCTCCTCCAGACGGCGCACCCGCTCGGTGACCGCGCTCGCGGACATCGATACGGCACGGGCGAGCTCGGCGAAAGTGGCCCGGCCCTCCCGCTGGAGGACGTCGAGGATGCGCCAGTCGGTGGCGTCCGGGGAATACGCGCTCATGTCCGAGGAATAGCAGGGGAATCCCCGGCCGAGCAAGGTCCACGCCGTGGAATCCCCCTTCAGGTTGGTGATCGCCAACCGTAGATTTCTGGCCATGACGACAACCGACTCGCTCACCCTGAACCCCGTTCTGCGCGTCGCTCCCGCCGCCCCGGCCGAGGCCGCCGCCTACTTCCGCGCAAGCCTCGCCTTCCACGCCGACGTGTCCGACGTCGCCGCCGCGCTCGCCGCCGACGGCGACCCCGGCTTCGTCGTCCTCGACTCCCGCTCCACCGCCGCCTGGGACCAGGGCCATGTCCCGGGCGCGGTCCACCTGCCCACCGCCCTCATTCCCGACCAGGCCGGTCAACTCCTCGACAAGTCCGTGCCCGTCGTGACGTACTGCTGGGGCCCGGGCTGCAACGGCGCCACCCGCGCCGCGCTCGCCCTCGCCGAACTCGGCTATCAGGTCAAGGAGATGCTCGGCGGCTTCGAGTACTGGGTGCGCGAGGGCTTCGAGTTCGAGACCTGGAAGGGCCGCGAGCGCCGCACCGCGGACCCGTTGACCGCCCCGGCCGGCTCGGCCGACTGCGGCTGCTGAACCCTGGCGATTCTGGTGGGGTTGTAGCTGCTCGCCGGAGAGTGTGCACGAGGTCGAGTTAGCTCGATCGAGTGATGGTCCGGTCGCGGACTTGCGGCGCCCTGGGCCGATCGGGTTAACGTGGCCGTTTGACCTGGGGCACCGGGTACGGCGTCTGGGGGCACCCCCTCTGGGGGAGTGCGGGGCCCCTGCTCCACCAGAGGATGGTCCAGGGCCTTCCCGCCGCCTCTGGCCGTATCTATGTGGCCAGGTCGCGCAGGGCGGTGTCCATCAGCGGCCTCCGGCCGCGGGGGCCTCCCGGGCCCGGACCATGCACGGGATGCGTGTCGCCGCCCCGGGGCCGAGTACGCCGGGGACCAGCTCGCCCGAGACCGTTCGGGGCGGGCGGCTGAACGGACTCACGTCCACTCGGTCCACAGGACGGTTCCTGTGCAGGTGCAACCCTGAGGTTCCTGTGCGTGTAGGTTCTGGCGCATGGTGCGATACGCGGAGCTGGGCGCGGTGGAGTGGGTGGAGTCGGGCGGCGGCCCGCTGATAGCGGTGCCGGAGACGGTGCTGCCGTTCTGGGCGGGCGCCGACGGCGACGAGACGGCCTCCGACTACGACCGGGCCTGTGAAGTGGACGGCTGCGTGGGCCTGTTGCCGGTCGGGGACGCCGCAGCTCTGGTCCTCGGAGACGAGCCCGCCTCGACCTCCTACCTCCCCGACCACGGCACTTTCGTACGGTGGTGCGCCGCCGACTCCGAGGACGAACTCCTCGCCGAAGTCCCCGCCGCCCTCGCCACGGCCGTCTGGGAGGACGAGGTGAACTGGTCGGTACCCGGCCCGGTCGTCCTCTTCGACGCGGCCTGGCCCGGCAACGACTCCGTGAACACCGACCACTTGAAGGTCTCGCTCGCTCCCGGCCGGTACGCGGTACGCGCCGCCAACGTTCGGCCCGGGCCGGAGACCTGGCTGGGTCTCGTCCAACTGCGCCGGCTCCCGGACTGAGAGCCGTTCACGTGCGCGGCGCCGGCGTGTGAACGGCCGCGGCCGGTGACCGACTCGGACCGTGGGTCCGAGTCGGCCACCTGATCCCGAGCGTCAGAGCCGCGCCAGTTCGTCCACCAGGTCGTCCAGGCCCAAAGAGCCCTGCGACAGCGCCGCCATGTGCCAGGCCTTCAGGTCGAAGGCGTCGCCGTGCCGTTCGCGCGCCTTCTCCCGGCCCAGCAGCCAGGCCCGCTCGCCCAGCTTGTAGCCGATCGCCTGGCCGGGGATCGTGAGATAGCGGGTCAGTTCGCTCTCCACGAAGTCCGCCGGACGGCTGCTGTGCGCGCCGAAGAACTCCTGCGCCAGCTCGGGGGTCCAGCGCTCGCCCGGGTGGAAGGGGGAGTCCGCCGGGATCTCCAGCTCCAGATGCATGCCGATGTCGACGATGACGCGGGCGGCCCGCATCATCTGCGCGTCGAGATAGCCGAGCCGCTGCTCCGGGTCCGTGAGGAAGCCCAGTTCGTCCATCAGCCGCTCCGCGTACAGTGCCCAGCCCTCGGCGTTGGCGCTGACCCCGCCCACCGCCGCCTGGTAGCGGGAGAGGTTCTCCGCGACATGGGCCCACTGGGCGAGCTGGAGGTGATGGCCGGGGACGCCCTCGTGGTACCAGGTGGAGACGAGGTCGTAGACCGGGAAACGGGTCTGGCCCATGGTCGGCAGCCAGGTGCGGCCGGGACGCGAGAAGTCCTCCGACGGGGGCGTGTAGTACGGCGCCGCCGCACCACCGGGCGGGGCGATGCAGGACTCCACCTTCCGCACCCGCTCGGCGAGTTCGAAGTGGGTGCCGTCGAGCGCGTCGATCGCCTGGTCCATCAGGCCCTGGAGCCAGTCGCGGACCTCGTCGACTCCCTCGATGTGCTTGCCGTGCTCGTCGAGGTGGGCGAGCGCCACCCAGGGCGTCCCGGCGTCGGGCAGGATCTTCTCGGCCTCCCGCTTCATCTCGGCGAGCAGCCGGTGGTACTCCGACCAGCCGTACGCGTACGCCTCGTCCAGGTCGAGGTCCGTGCCGTTGAAGTAGCGCGCCCAGCGGGCGTACCGCTCCCGGCCCACCGTGTTCGACGCGCCCTCGATCGTCGGCGCGTACACGTCCCGCATCCAGTCCCGCAGCTCCACCACGGAGGCGGTCGCCGCGCGGGCGGCCTCGTCCAGCTCCGCGCGCAGCGCCTCGGGGCCCGCCGAGACGAAGTCCTCGAACCAGCCACGGCCGTTGCCGTCGGTGTCCGCCCACTCGGTGAGCTGCTCGACGAACGTGGCGGTCGGACGCGGCGCTGCGTACAGCTTGCGCTCCAGACCGAGCGCGAGGGACTCGCGGTAGCCCGCGTACGCGGTCGGTACCGCCCGCAGCCGCTCCGCGATCGCCGCCCAGTCCTCCTGCGTCTCCGTCGGGGTGACGGTGAAGACCTCGCGGATCGAGTGGGCGGGCGTGGCCATGTTGCCGACCGAGCGCAGACCCTCGTCGGCCTCGTGCACGGCGAGTTCGGCCGTCAGGCGCTCCCGCAGCAGCCGCCCGCACCGGCGCTCGATGTCACTGTCCGCGCCGGGCCGCCGCTCGGCCTCGTCGAGCTTCGCGAGCGTGGCCCGCTGAAGCTCCGCGAGTGCCTCCTGGCCCGCCGGCGAGGTATCGGGAAGCTTGCTCGAACTCTCCTTCACACCCAGGTAGGTGCCGGTGATCGGATCGAGGGCGATGAGCTCGTCGACGTAGGCGTCGGCGACCTGACGGGGCAGCGGGCTCTGAGTCTCAGACATGCGGTCCATCCTCATACGGGGACCTCGTGGGAGTCACCCCGATTCCGCTGTCGGCGTGGCAGGCGGCAGGAGGGGTCCGCACTCCCACTGCTGGAAGATCAACCGGGTCTCCACCCGGGCCACCTCACGCCGGGACGTGAACTCGTCCAGCACCAGCCGCTGCAGATCCGTCATGTCCGCCACGGCCACATGCACGAGATAGTCGTCGGGGCCGGTCAGATGGAAGACGGTCCGCGACTCCGGCAGCGCCCTGATGCGCTCCACGAACGGTCCCACCAGTTCCCGCCGATGCGGCCTGACCTGCACCGAAAGCAGCGCTTCGAGGCCCCGGCCCAGCTTTCCCGGATCCAGCCGCAGCTGATGACCGAGGATGACGCCCGAGCGGCGCAGCCGGGTCACCCGGTCCAGACAGGTCGACGGCGCGACACCGACCTGCGCGGCGAGGTCGCGGTAGGTGGTCCGGGCGTCGTTCTGCAACAGCCGCAGCAGATGCAGGTCCACCGGGTCCAGTACGACAGATTCGGCCATCGGCCGAACGTAGCACGGGGTTCACCCCAGGAACGCCGGTCGGTGTTCACTCTTGCGGGCATGGACTCAGCGCGCACCGCCACCGCCTCTCGTACGCCGCTCAGAGCACTGGCCACCGAGGCCGTCCACGCCGGCCGCGACGATCTCGCCCGGCAGGGACTGCACGCCCCGCCCATCGACCTGTCGACGACCTACCCGTCCTACGACAGCCGCGGCGAGGCCGCCCGCATCGACGCCTTCGCGGCTTCCGGCGCCGAGCCGGACGGCCCGCCCGTGTACGGACGCCTCGGCAACCCCACCGTCGCCCGCTTCGAGACCGCCCTGGCCCGGCTGGAGAAGACCGAGTCCGCGGTCGCCTTCGCCAGCGGCATGGCCGCGCTCACGGCCGTCCTTCTCGTACGGGCCTCCCTGGGCCTGCGCCACGTCGTCGCCGTACGCCCCCTGTACGGCTGCAGCGACCATCTCCTGACCGCGGGACTTCTCGGCACGGAGGTCACCTGGACCGACCCGGCGGGGGTCGCCGACGCCCTGCGCCCGGACACGGGCCTGGTCCTGGTCGAATCCCCGGCCAACCCCACCCTCGCCGAAATCGACCTGCGGGCCCTGGCCCACTCCTGCGGCTCCGTGCCCCTTCTCGCGGACAACACCTTCGCCACGCCGGTGCTCCAGCGCCCCGCGGAACAAGGCGCCCGCCTGGTGCTGCACAGCGCCACCAAGTACCTCGGCGGCCACGGGGACGTGATGGCGGGCGTGGTGGCCTGCGACGAGGAGTTCGCCGGGCACCTGCGGCAGGTCCGCTTCGCCACGGGCGGCGTCCTGCACCCCCTCGCCGGCTACCTGCTGTTGCGAGGCCTCGCGACTCTTCCCGTACGGGTGCGGGCGGCCTCCGCGAACGCCGCCGAACTCGTCCACCGCCTGGCTGCCGACCCCCGCGTCACCCGCGTCCACTACCCGCGTATCGGCGGCGCGATGGTCGCCTTCGAGGTCGATGGCGACCCGCACGGGGTGATCGAGCGGGTTCGCCTGATCACCCCGGCGGTGAGCCTGGGCAGTGTGGACACCCTCATCCAGCACCCGGCGTCGATCAGTCACCGCATCGTGGACGCGGAGGACCGCAGGGGAGCGGGCGTGAGTGACCGGTTGCTCCGTCTCTCGGTGGGCCTGGAGGACGTGGAGGACCTGTGGACGGATCTGGACCAAGCGCTTGAGCGCCCCGTCAGGGCCGCGGGGCGGTATTGACCTGCGGCTCCGCGACTCCCACAGCAGGCTCCGGCCGGCCCTGCGGAGCGATACGCGCGGTGATCACCAGGGTCCCCTCCTCGATCTGGTAGTCGAGGGGGAGCCCCAGTCCCCGCATCGCGGCGACCATCCCCGTGTTGGAGGACTGGGTCACGGCGTACACGCTCTCGCACCCGGCCTCGACAGCCAGCGCCACCAGCCGCTCCAGCAATTCCGCGCCGATCCCACGCCGCTGCCACGCGTCCTCGACGAGCAGCGCCACCTCGGTCTCGTCGCCGTCCCACAGCAGATGCCCGAGCCCCACGATCCGCCCCGACGCGGTCTGTACGGCCAGGGTGCGGCCGAACCGCGGACTGAGCAGATGGTTGAGATAGCGGTCGGCGTCACCGACGGGCCCGTGGTATCGCATGGTCAACGTCCGCGGCGAGCACCGCTCGTGCATCGCCACCGCGGCGTCCAGGTCCCCGGTGTCGGCCCGGCGCACGGTGATGTCGTGGCCTTCCGGCAGCGTCAGTGCGTCCTGGCTGCGCGGCACCCGCGGACCGAGCCGGGCGTCCAGTTCGACCAGGGCCCTGGCCCGGGCGAACTCCGTAGGCGTGAACGGCAGATACGGCCGTTCCACGGTGATCACTCCGCCTTCCGGCGCCCGCAACCGCATCACGGTGTCCTCCAGAACTCCTTCCACGGGCACACTCTCCGAGCCGCGACCGCCGCCCACCGGAACGGCCGGCAAGGACCGGATCGTGCACCGGCCCAGCAACTGCCGCAACGCCAGCGGCAGTTCCGCCGCGTCCAGCGCGGTCCGGGTGGCGAGGCCCAGCACCCGGGTTGGGGCGTCCACCAGATCGTGGGTGTCGGCCCGCTCGATCCAGGTGTCGGTGCCGCCGGCCAGCGCGACGGCCCGGGTGATCTCGGAGCCCTCCAGCGCACCGGGCGCACGCAGCAGGAACTCGTCGACCGTGCCCTCGGCCAGTGGGTGGGTCTGCAGGCTGAGGATGTCGACCCGGTGCGCGGCGAGGCCCGTGCAGAGGGCGGCCAGCGAGCCCGGTTCGTCCTTCACCGTGGTGCGCATCCGCCACAGCGTGCTCTCCGCGGCCACCGGGTCCGAGGTGCGCGACGGCTCGTCGGACGGCCCGGCCTGCTCCCCCTGGGGCAGCGGCCGGGTGCCGGTATCGCCCGTCGGGGGCGCGTGACCGTGGCGGCGTGCCCACCATGTGTGGAATCCGGCCGTGGCGGCCAGGGTCACCGCCGAGATCACCAGCAGCGCGGTGCCGTCGGGGCCGTGCCCGATCAGGTTGGCCGCGGTGTCGGCCACCGCGACCGCCGTGAACAGGGCCGCGAGTTCGATCAGGTCGCGCCGCCAGTGGTGCACGGGGCGACCGTGTTTCGCACGGGTCACATCAGACATGTCTCGAGTCATGCAGCCACTGTGGAGGAACGGTGTTGCGTGATCACGAACGCATTGTGACTGATCGGTAAAGCGTTGTTCTGCGCTTTTTGTGCCGTTTTCAACTGTTCAGTCGTGAGTGACGTCGGCGAGAGGTCACTGGCCCACCCGGCCAGGCTGGAGCACCCGCGTGAACAGCACCGTGCCGTCCTGTTCGCGCAGACGCACCGTCAGCTCACCGCTGTGGCCGTCGATGTCGACCTCGCCGAAGAACTGGTAGCCGCCCGCGGGGGAGACGTTCGAGGCGGCCGGCGCCTTCACGAACACCCGCTCCGGTCCGAAGGTGCCGTCGAGCGCGCCGGCCGGGAAGGCACCCGCGTTCAGCGGACCCGAGACGAACTCCCAGAACGGCTCGAAGTCGGTGAACGCGGCCCGCGACGGCTGGTAGTGCTGGGCCGAGGTGTGGTGCACGTCGGCGGTCAGCCACACCGTGCCGGTGATCCGCCGGTGCTTGATGTACCGCAGCAACTCGGCGATCTGCAGCTCACGTCCGAGCGGGGCGCCCGGGTCGCCCTGCGCCACCGCCTCGATGTCGGCCCTGCCCTCCGTGGTGTCGGGCACGACCAGGCCGAGCGGCATGTCGGAGGCGATCACCTTCCACACTGCCCGCGAGCGCGACAGCTCCCGCTTGAGCCACTCCAACTGCTCCCGGCCGAGGATGCCCTGCGGATCCACGGTCTGGTCGTCGGGCGAGTTGGCGTTGCGGTAGGTCCGCATGTCCAGCACGAACACGTCGAGCAGCGGACCCTGGCGCAGCACCCGGTACACCCGGCCCTCCCGCGCACCCGGCCGCAGCGTGGAGACCGGGAAGTACTCGCTGAACGCGCGCCGGGCCCGGCCCGCGAGGACGTCGACGCTCTTCTCGGTGTAGCGGGCGTCGGAGTCGAGGATCGTCTGGCCCGGGTACCAGTTGTTGCGCACCTCGTGGTCGTCCCACTGGATGACGGACGGCACCTGGGCGTTGAAGGCCCGGAGGTTGTGGTCGAGCAGGTTGTAGCGGAAGTTGCCGCGGAACTCGGCCAGGGTCTCGGCGACCTTGGACTTCTCCTCGGTGGTGATGTTCCGCCAGGTGCTGCCGTCGGGCAGGGCGGCGGTCTCCGCGATCGGGCCGTCGGCGTAGATGTTGTCGCCGCTGCACAGGAAGAAGTCCGGGTCGAGCCGGGCCATCGCCCGGTAGATCGTGTAGCCGCCGAAGTCCGGGTTGATGCCCCAGCCCTGCCCGGCGAGGTCGCCGGACCACAGGAACCGCACCCCGTCACGGCGTTTGGAGGACACCGTGCGGAAGGTGCCGGCGACCGGCTCGCCGGTGCGGCGCGGGTCGTTCGGGTCGGCCAGCAGCACGCGGTAGTGGATCTGCTCGCCCGACGGCAGACCGCGCAGCCGGGTCGTACCGGTGAAGTCGGTGTCCGCGCCGAGCAGTGGGCCGTGCCATCTGCGGGGGGTGCGGAACGACTCGGTCGCGGACGTCTCCACGATCATCCGGGCCGGACGGTCGGAACGTACCCACACCAGGCCGGAGTCGGAGGTCACGTCTCCCGTCTGCACCCCCCAGCCCGCCCCGGGGCGCCCGGAGAGGGCGAAGGCCGGTGCGGTTCCGGACACCGCGGGCAGGGTGAGGGCGGCCGACGCGGCCAGGGAGCCGCGCAGAATACCGCGGCGGCCGGGGAACGGACGGTGTGACATGGATGCGCCTCCAAGGACGGGATCCGGCCGGTGTGCGATGCCAGAACTACTGGGGCACCGCAGCGCACACGCAAACCCCACGTGAACAACTGGCCGCGGAAACCAGGGAACTCGTGTGTGAAATGGCGCTGGTCAGTCGCGGGCGGCCTCGGCCATCAGGCGTACACCGTCCCGGATCCGCGTCTCAGGCAGGTGTGCGTAGCCGAGGACCAGCCGCACACCCCGCTTCTCGTCGGGCTCGGCACGCGCGTGTGCGTAGTCCGTCAGCGGGCGGACGGTCACACCGGCCGTCGCCAGGCGCGCGAGGAACCTCTCCTGGGGACCGTACCGGGGCGGCAGCGTGGCGATGACGTGCAGCCCGGCGGCGATCCCGGACACCTGCGTGCCGGGGAGGTGCTCGTCGAGCGCGGAGACCAGCGCGTCGCGCCGCTCCCGGTAGGCGCGCTGGCAGCGGCGCAGTTGGCGGTCGTAGTCGCCGCGCTCCACGAACCGGGCGAACAGCGCCTGGTCGAGCGTGGGATGACCGAGGTCCATGGTCCGCTTCCGCTCGACGACCTCGTCGGCCAGCGCTTCCGGCACCAGCAGCCAGCCCAGCCGCAGTCCGGGAGCGAGGGACTTGCTGACGGATCCCGCGTAGGCCACACGATCCGGGTCGAGCCCCTGGAGCGCGCCGACGGGGGCCCGGTCGTAGCGGAAGTCGCCGTCGTAGTCGTCCTCCAGGACGAAGCCGTCGACGGAACGCGCCCAGTCGAGCAGTTCCGCGCGGCGCCGCGCGGAGTAGGCGATGCCGGTCGGGAACTGGTGGGAGGGCGTCGTGACCACGGCACGCACGCCCGACTCGTGCAGGGGACCGAGGCAGATTCCGTCCTCGTCCAGCGGTACGGGAACGGTGGTGACTCCTGCCGCCGTGTACAGGGCGTCGTGCTGCGGGCTCCCGGGGTCCTCCACGCCGACTGTCGGCAAGCCGCGCGCGTGGAGCGCGAATCCGAGCAGCGTCGTCGCCTGAGCCACGCCGGAGACGACCACGATCCGCTCCGGATCCGCGACCACGCCCCTGCGGCGGGCCAGCAGCTCGGCCAGGGCGGCGCGCAGCCGGGGCAGCCCACGCGGGTCGGGATAACCGAGGTCCTGGTGCGGCAGTTCCGCCAGCACACCGCGGTGTGCCGTGGCCCAGGCGGTGCGGGGGAACAACGACAGGTCGGGCGTCCCGGCCACGAAGTCGGCGCGGCTGCCCGTAGTGCGCGGGGCCAGGTCACGCGCGCGTGGGTGGGCGGCCCGCACGGCGCCGCCGACCCAGGTGCCCGCGCCCCGGCCGCTGCGCAGATAGCCCTCCGCCGTCAGCTGCTCGTACGCCTCGGTGACCAGCCCACGCGACACACCCAGGTCGGCCGCCAGATCCCGGCTCGACGGCAGCCGCGTCCCCGGCACGAGCCGTCCGGACCGGACCGCCTCCCGCAGCGCCGCCTGCAGGGAACGGCCACGCGTGCGTGCCGGCGCGGAGACGGCGGGCAGGAGCAGCTCCCAGGCGGGCGACCCGGCGGATTCCGATACGCCCGGCTTCCCTTCCGGATTGGTCCGCGATGACGTCATGGGAATGGACCTTAAACCGGACCGCCACCCCTCCTAGCGTCACGGTCATGAACACCACCACGCGCGGTTTTCTCCCCGCCACGCTCGCCTGCGTCCTCGTCGGAGCGTCCTTCACCGCCAACAGCCTGCTCGGCGACTACCCGTACGCGGGCGGCCAGTTCCTGCGCTACGGCCTCGCCGCGCTGTTGCTCGTTCCGCCGGCCGCGAGGGGCGCCGTGTCACGGTTGCGGGCACTCGGGCCCCGCCAATGGACCCGTCTCGCGCTTCTCGCCGCCGTGGGGATGGTCGGTTTCAACCTCGCCGTCATCGCCGCCGAACGCACCGCGGAACCGGCCGTCCCGGGCGTCTTCGTGGGCTGCGCCCCCGTGCTGGTGGCCGTTCTCGTGCCGTTGCTCGACGGACGCCGACCCCAACCCCGCGTCCTGCGGGGCGCGTTGCTCGTCGCCCTGGGCGCCTTCGCCGTGCAGGGCTGGGGCCGTACGGACGGCACGGGCATCGCCTTCTCCGTGTGCGCGCTGGCCGGTGAGGTCGGTTTCGCGGTGCTCGCCGTACCTGTGCTGCGGCCACTGGGGCCACGGCTGTTGTCCGCCACCGTCTGCGCGGTCGCCGCCGTCGAGGCCGCGGTGGTCGGACTGTTCCTGGACGGCACCGCGTGGCTGCGCCGCCCCGACACGGCCGAGGCCGCCGCGCTGCTGTGGCAGGCGGCGGTCGTCACCGTCGTCGGGTTCGTGTGCTGGTACATGGGCATGCAGCGGATCGGCCCGGAGCGCGCCACGCTGTTCTCCGGGCTCATCCCGGTCGCGGCCGCCTCCACCGCGCCCCTGGTCGGAACGGGTTCCTACGGCGCCGCCCAGGCCGTGGGCAGTGCCCTGGTCGGCGCCGGAGTCGCCCTCGGGTCAGGGGCGTTGAGCCGGCGGCGGAAGGTCTCAGCGGCTGCCGTCGAGGATGACGCGCGCGACCAGAGCGGGGTCGTCGTTCATCGGGCAGTGGCCGCAGCCGGGCAGCCGCACGAGCCGGGCCCGGGGAATGATCTGCTTGGCCCGCACCCCCTGCCGGCGCACGAGCAGCATGTCCCTGGTGCCCCAGGCCACCGTGACCGGCAGCCCCGGGATGTCGTCGCCGAACTGGACGGCGGTACCGGCCCGGAGCGTTGCGTCGAAACCCGTGGCCTGCGCCAGGGCGAGCGTCTCGGCGACCACGGCCTCGGGTGAACGCAGCCCCGGGCGCGCATAGATGGTGCTCGTGAGCATCGTGCGGCCGGCCGCGCTGCGCGACAGCCGCTCGACCAGCGGCAGCGGCAGCCGCCGGGAGATGTGCCGCATCGCGAGCAGTACCCCGAACGCGTAGCGCCGCTCGGCGCGCGACCAGAACCCGGCGGGAGACAGCGCGGTGACGGACCGTACGAGCTGCTCGCGGCCGAGTTCCAGGGCCAGCAGACCGCCGAGGGAGTTGCCCGCCACGTGCGGGCGGTCCAGCTCCAGGGCCTCGCAGAACGCCCCGAAGACGGACGTCGTGGTGGCCAGGTCGTACGACAGCCCCTCGGGCAGCCCCGGCGACGCGCCGAACCCGGGCAGGTCCACGGCGATCACGTCGCGCTCGGTCGCCAGGATGTCCACCACCGGGTCCCAGGCCTGCCGATGGTGACCTATGCCGTGCAGCAGGAGCAGCGGCTCACCGCGGCCCACGCGCGCGTAGGAGACGGTCACGGGCTGCGGCCCGTCGGCGGAGGGGACTTTGAAGGAGACGGTGGTGGACATGAGGGCTCCTTGACGGCGACTCACGGGCTGAGGCAGGCGCACGGCGGACGCGCTGTAGACAGCTTGTCAGCAATTACTACTGGCGGGTAGACCCTCAGATCCCTCGGGACCCGCCGCCCGCCGATATCGCCTGGACACGAACCGGCGTCTGGGTTGGGATGAACCCGTGGCCACTGACACCGAGACCGATGTCTTCGAAGAACACCGCCCCGTCCTCATGGGCGTCGCCTACCGCATGCTCGGGCGCGTCGCCGACGCCGAGGACTTGGTGCAGGAAGCCTGGCTGCGCTGGTCGGCGGCCGACCGGAGCGAGGTGCGCGAACCGCGCGCCTATCTGGTCCGCGTCACCACCCGGCTGGCGATCGACCGGCTGCGCCAGGTCAAGGCGCGCGGTGAGACGTACGTCGGCCCCTGGCTGCCCGAGCCGTACGTGACCGACTTCGGGGACACCGTGCCCGACACCGCCGAGCAGGCCGTCCTCGCCGACTCGGTTTCCCTCGCGGTCCTGGTCGTCATGGAGTCGCTGTCACCGCTGGAGCGGGCGGTGTTCGTCCTCAGGGAGGCCTTCGGCTACCCGTACGCCGACATCGCCGCCATGCTCGACCGCGGCGAACCGGCCGTACGGCAGCTCGCGGGGCGGGCCCGCAGGCACGTCGAGGAACGACGGCCGCGGTACGAGGTCGACCCGGTCCGGCGCCGCGATCTGACGGAGCGTTTCCTCGCCGCTGCGGGCGGAGGCGACCTGGAGGGGCTGATGTCGCTGCTCGCCCCGGACGTCCGGCTCGTCGGGGACAGCGGCGGCAAGAGCAAGGCGCCGCTGCGGGTCCTGGAGTCGGCCGACCACGTGGGCCGTTTCCTCGTCGGCGTCGCCGGAAAGGGCGTCCCGGACATCACGTGGCGCTTCCTGGAGCTCAACGGCGGACCGGCGGTGCTCTTCCTGTCGGGCGGAAAGCCCGACTCCGTCTTCCAGCTGGACATCCTGGACGGCCTCATCCAGTCCGTCTACGTCATCCGCAACCCCGACAAGCTGCGCGCCCTGCCGGCTGCCTGAATGCCTCATTAACGCTGTGTGGCATCACGCCCGCGCGCCCCAGAGGGGATCGAGGATTGGTCTTGACCAAGGGTGGGGGCCGCCCTATGGTCGCAGAGAAGTGCAACAACCTTTAATAAACAAGGGCGCTAAAACGCCGCCGGACCACGGCGATTGCGGAGGACAGGGTGGGGACCACGCAGCTCGAAACGGTGCCGGAACCGAAGTACTGGCATCTCAAGACGGTGCTCAGTGAGGCACTGGACTCCGAATTCACCGTGGGCGAGATCCTGCCGAACGAGCGCGATCTCGCCGCCCGTTTCGGCGTCGCCCGCGCCACGCTCCGCCAGGCTCTGGAGCAACTGGAGCTGGAAGGCAGGCTGCAGCGCCGCCGCGGCGTCGGTACGACCGTCGCGCCGCCGCGCGTGGGCGTGGCCGTCGGTACCGAGCAGCACGCCTGGCCCGGTGCGGCCGGGGACGACTGGCAGGCCGTCGACTGCGCCTCCGCGGTGCCGCCCGCGGCCGTCGCTGACGCCCTCGGGACCGACCGCGAGCAGCCGGTGCACACCGTGCGCCGCTCCCGGATGACCCACGGCCAGCCCGTCGCCGCCGAGCTGCTGTACATCCCCGAGGCGTCGGTGCCGGAGCTCTCCGCCATAGACACGCCGTCCGGGGCGGCACGCGCGCGTGCCGTGCTGCGCGAACTGCAGCGCCTGGAGCTGGAGAGCCGGGAGAACGCCGTCGAACTCGGCTCGGCCCGCGCGGACGACGCGAAGGAGCTGGACCGCCTGCCCGGGGCTCCGGTCCTCGTCGTCACCACCCGCTACCTGGCGGGGGGCCGCACCGCGGCCGTCTCGGTGGCCACCTACCGTGCGGACACCTGCCGGCTGACCTTCGGGGACTCCGGCGCGGTGGAGATCCACGAGGGCCCGGAACGCCGGGCCTCCTGAGCGCTGCGGCGGTGCCCCGGACCTCGGTCCGGGGCACCGCCGTATGTCATCGGTCCGCAGCGCGGGACCGGTCTGCTCATCGCCGCGCCGTGACCGTGCCCTCCACCGCGAACAGCTGCTCCTCCACATGGTCGAGAGCCAGTCGCAGCGCACCCGTCGCCACGGCCGCCTCGCCCAGGAGCGACAGGGTGACCTTCGGCGGCCGCAGACAGTAGCGGTCCAACTCGCGCCGCAGCGGCTCCAGTACGCCGTCCAGGCCGGCCGCCCAGCCGCCGACCACGACGAGTTCCGGGTCGAGGGCCAGGACGAGCGCCGCCACGTCGTGGACGAGCCGCTGGATGAACCGGTCCACGGCCGCCCGGGCCCGTTGGTCGCCCTCACGGGCCTGTGCGAAGACCGCGGCGACCGCCTGCTCGTCGAGCGGGTGCAAAGGCTCGTCCGTGGTGGACAGCAGCGTCTCGGGGGTGACCTCGCGGCCCAGCAGATGCAACGCGCCGATCTCCCCGGCCGCCCCGCCGTACCCCCGGTGCAACCGCCCGCCGATCAGCGAACCTGCCCCTGGACTCAGTCCGGCCAGCACGAACACCACGTCGTCGGACTCGGTGGCGGAGCCCTTCCAGTGCTCGGCGACCGCGGCCGCGTTGGCGTCGTTCTCCACCAGTACCGGGCACTTGAAGGAACGGCTCAGCCGCTCGCCGAGACGCAGCCCCGTCCACTCGGGCAGCGCCGCGCACAGCCGTATGGTCCCGTCCGCCTCCACGATGCCCGGCGAGGCGACCCCCACGGCCCACAGGGAGTCGCGCGCGACCCCGGCCCGGCGCAGCAGTTCGGCGACCGCGGTGCGCAGCCGCTCCAGACGGTCGTCGGCGGACGCCGTCTCGTCGACGTCCTTGGCGACGGCGCCGAGCACCCGGCCGTCGAGGTCGGACAGGAGCGCGGCGACCCGGTGGGGCCCGATGTCCAGGCCCAGCAGGTGCCCGGCCTCGGCCCGGAACCGGAATCGCCGCGCGGGCCGTCCCTGCCGCCGGGCGACGCTCTCGTCCGCCGCCTTCTCGACCACCAGGCCGCTCTCGATGAGCCCCTCGACGACCCCCTCGACCGTCGGCCGGGACAGACCCGTCACCCGGGTGACCTCGGTCAGCGTCGCGCAGTCCGTGGCGCGCAGCGCGTGCAGTACCACCGCGGAATTGATTCTTCGCAGGAGTGAGGGATCCCCGCCGGTCAGTCGCCCCAACGTCCGTCCTCCCAGCTCGTGCGCGTGTGGGGCGGATGGTACAGGTCGCTCCGCCACCCTGCCGCCCTGCCGGCCGATTCACTTTTCACCCCGGCGCGACGAACCCCGATTCGTACGCCGCGATCACTGCCTGCGTTCGGTCCCGCGCTCCCAGCTTGGCCAGGACGGCGCTGACGTGTGACTTCACGGTCTCCGTGCCGACGATCAACCGCGCGGCGATCTCCGCGTTGGACAGTCCGCGCGCCATCAGCCGCAGCACCTCGGCCTCCCGCTCGGTCAGCTGGGCCCGCTCCATCGCGGCCCGGGCGGCACGGTTGCCGCCCTCCTCGCCGTACTGGGCGGCCAGCTGTCGTACCGAGGCCGGGAACAGCAGTGACTCACCCTCGGCGACCAGCCGCACCGCGTGCACGATCTCGGCCGGCCGGGCCCGCTTCAGCAGAAACCCGTCGGCACCGGCCCGCAGCGCCTCGTACACGTACTCGTCGTTCTCGAACGTCGTCACCACGAGGATCTTCGGCGGCTCCTCGACCGTCCGCAGCACCGCGCGCGTGGCCTCGATGCCGTCCAGCAGAGGCATCCGTACGTCCATGGCGACCACGTCGGGCCGCAGCTGCCGTACGAGGGGGATCACCGCCGCCCCGTCGGCCGCCTCGCCGACGACCTCGATGTCGGGCTGCGCCTCGAGCACCGCCCGCAGACCGGCGCGTACGAGGGGTTCGTCGTCGACGAGGAGAACGGTGACCGGCATCCCGTCAGCGTAGATCAGCGAAGCGGCAGCTCGGCATGCACCTGCCAGTCACCCCGGTCGGGCCCGGTGTGCGCGCGGCCGCCGAGCAGGGCCGCCCGCTCGCGTATCCCGCGCAGCCCGCTGCCCCGCCCGGGGCCGGGTATGTCGGCCGTCAGCGGATTGCGGACCTCCAGGGCGAGGGCCTCGTCCGTGACCTCGATACGGATCCGGACCGGGACGGCCCCCGCGTGCCGCAGCACATTGGTCAGCGACTCCTGGAGGATCCGGTAGCCCTCGCGGGAGACCGGCCCGGGCACGGTGTCCACCGGCCCGGTCAGTTCGGCGTCCACCTTGGCGCCGGACGCGCGCGCGGACTCCAGGAGCCGGTCGGCGTCCGTCAGCGTCGGGCGGCTGCTCACCGGCCGGTCGGACTCCCGCAGGATGCCGAGGACACGCTCCAGGTCCTCCAGCGCGGCCCGGCCCGTCTCCTCGATGGCGTCCAGGGCACGGTCCGTGAAGGCCGGATCGCCGGCCGTCCGCGCGGCACCCGCCTGGACGACGGCGACCGTCAGGGCGTGCCCGATGGAGTCGTGCAGCTCGCGCGCGATACGGGTGCGCTCCAGGAGCCGCTCGGTGCGCTCCTCCATGGCGGCCAGGCGCTCGGCGGGGGAGGGGCCGAGCAGCCGGAGCGCGAGCGCGGTGATCAGACGGCCGGAGCCGACCACCGTCGCCGCCAGCGCGGCCAGCGACAGGGGCGCGAGCAGGACGTGCCACCACCGGTGGCCGTCGAGGAGGATCAGCACGCCCTCGTCGATGTCACGGCCGAAGGCCGACGCCACCAGGTCCACCGAGCTGATCAGCAGTTGCATGCTGAGCATCGCCGTCGCGTAGCCGAGCAGCAGACGCGCCTCCAGCCACACGACGAGCCGTCCCCGGTCGCTCCAGGACGCCGACGGCGCGACGACGATGTCGATGCTCTCGCTGTTGTGCCGGTGCCCCGTCAGCAGCAGCCTCGCCTGGAGCCCCTCCACGGTGCGCATCGCGGGTACCAGCCCCGCGGGCGCGAGCGTCACGGCCGCCACCAGCCAGGTCCACCAGGCTTCCTCGACGAAGATCCACATGGCCGGCCACACGACGGCGATGAACAGATGCAGCCATCGTGTGTACGTCACCGCCCGACCGAACGGGCGCAGCAAGCGGACCATTTGGTCATCGTGCCAGCCGCCACCGACAACGAGCCTCCCCCGCAGGGGGGAGACGATCTCCACACGCGGGGGAGGCCCCACCCCTGCGGCACCGGTCAGGCTGCTGCCATGACCAGCATCGAAGTCCAAGCACTCACCAAGGAGTTCGGCCCCCGACGAGCCGTGGACGACGTCACCTTCAGGGTCCTGCCCGGCCGTGTCACCGGCTTCCTCGGGCCCAACGGCGCCGGAAAGTCCACCACCATGAGGCTCGTCCTCGGCCTCGACCGTCCGACCTCCGGGACGGCCACGATCGGCGGCCGCGCCTACGTCACACTCGACGAACCCCTGCGGCATGTGGGCGCCCTGCTCGACGCCCAGGCCGCGCACGGCTCCCGCTCCGGCCGCGACCACCTGCGCACGCTGGCGGCGAGCAACCGCATCCCCGACCGCCGGGTCGAGGAGGTGCTGGAGCAGACGGGGCTGGCCTCGGTCGCAAGGCGCCGTGTGAAGACGTACTCCCTGGGCATGCGGCAGCGGCTCGGCATCGCGGCCGCGCTGCTCGGCGACCCCGGCGTGGTCATGCTCGACGAGCCCTCGAACGGCCTCGACCCCGAAGGCATCATCTGGATCCGCGAGTTGCTGCGCCGGCTGGCCGGAGAGGGCCGCACGGTGTTGGTCTCCAGCCACCTCATGAACGAGACCGCGTCCTTCGCCGACCACCTCGTCGTCCTGGGCCGGGGGCGGCTGCTCGCCGACACACCGATGCGGGAGTTCATCCACGCACGCGTGCGGCCCGGCGTCCGCATCCGCACGACGGACCCCACCGCCCTCAAGAGCGCCCTCGCCCGGCACGGTCACGACGCCGTGGAGCACGAGGACGGGCACTGGGCCGTGCAGCACGCGCGCGTGGACGAGATCGGCGCCATCGTCTCCGCCGCGCGCGTGCCGCTCCTCGAACTAGCCACGCAGGAAGCCACTTTGGAACAGGCCTACCTGGATCTGACCGCGACCGAGACAGAGTTCACCGCACAGCCGCAGGAGGCCTGACATGTCGTCCTCACCCGTCCCCCGCTCCTTCGCCCCGGTCCTCCGCTCCGAGTGGCTGAAGATCCGTACGCTGCGCTCGCTCCTCGGCGCGCTGTCGGCCCTGTTCGCGGCGACCACCGCGTTCTCCGCGATCGCCGGAGTCTCCGAGACCTCGGACCCCGCATTCGATCCGCTGTTCATGGCGCTGTCCGGGGTCGCGCCGGGCCAGATCGCGGCCATCTCCTTCGGAGCCATGGCGGTGTCGTCGGAGTTCCACGGGGGTGGACTCCGGCTCTCGCTGGCCGCGGTGCCGCGGCGGGGGCGGTGGTTCGCGGCGAAACTGCTCGCGATCGGCGTGCCGACGCTGGCCGTCGGGCTGGTCACCGCGTTCGCGGCGCTCGTCGTGGCACGGGCCGGGCTCGGGGACGCGGCGAGCGGCCTCTCCACGGGAGAGCAGACGCGCGGTGTCGTCGGCTGTGCGGTCTACCTCACGCTGATGGCCTTGTTCGCGGCGGGAGTTGCGGCCCTGTTGCGCAGTGGTGTGGGCGCGCTCTCCCTGATCATCCCGTTCATTCTCGTCGTCTCGTTCGTGATCGGAGACGCGGCTGGGGGAAGTGTCGCCGACTTCCTGCCCGACAGGGCCGGACAGGCCGTCCTGTACGAGACCCCCGACCGGACTCTCGGACCATGGGCCGGACTCGGCGTGACCACGCTGTGGACGGCGGCCGCCGTCGCGGCGGGCGCGTGGAGCCTGCGTCGCCGGGACGCCTGACCCCTGGGCGGGTCCGTGGCCGGGATGCTTGACCCTACGGTGGTCCGTGGCCGGGACGCGCGACTCGCCGGCGGTTCGTGGCCGGGGTGCCTGACGCCACGACCGGTCCGTGGTCGGGGTGTCCGGCTCCATGACTGGTCCGTGGCCGGGGCGCGCGACTCCGGCGGTTCGTGGTCGGGGGCCTGCCCGCCGGTGGGTTCGTGGCCGGGGTGCCTGACTCCACGACCGGTCCGTGGTCGGGGTGTCCGGCTCCATGACTGGTCCGTGGCCGGGGCGCGCGACTACGGCGGTTCGTGGTCGGGGGGCCTGCCCGCCGGTGGGTTCGTGGCCGGGACGTCCGACCCCACGACCGGTCCGTCGCCGGGGCGGGCGACCTCCGAGTCACTTGACGCCCCGCCAAATGTCAGTGGGGGCCGGTTTACTGGATCACATGGACAGTGCGAAGTACCTCGCCGCGATCGACTCGCTGTGCGCCCGCGACCTGACCGCGGCGGACGGCGAGCCGGTGCCCTACGGGGCGGGACCCGGGTACCGCATCGAGTCGTTAGTGGTGAGCCACGGGACGCGGACCGGTGACGCGGCGCGCCGCATGGCGACCGTGGCGGACTTCTACGCCCTGAAGAGCTACATAGCGCAGCAGTTGGACGACCGCTGGGGCAGGCAGCAGCCGCTCTGGGGCATGGGCACGCTCCGGGTGCACAGCGAGCGGGGCGAGGAGATACCCGAACCCTGGGCCACGACGAGCTCCGTGGCGGACGACCTGGACCTGTGGCAACCCCCGGGCTCGGACCGCTGGATCGCCCTCGGCGTGGGCTACCGGGACACCACCGACGAGGTCCACGTCCTGGCCGTGGCCTCGGACATCGACCCGGTCTGACCCGCTAGCCGTCCGCCGCCACCCGGAGCCGGGCGAACTCCTCGGCCATCGGCGCCGCCGTCCAGTGCGCGTTGAGGCCACTCGGATTCGGCAGCACCCACACGCGCGTCTTCCCGATCCTCCGCCCCTGCGGCCCGACCTTCGCCTTCCTGTCGTCGAAGGCCGCGCGATAGGCGGTGACCCCCACCACGGCCAGCCAGCGGGGCCTGAGCCGCGCGACCTTCTCGGCCAGCAGCCGCCCGCCCTCGCGATACTCCTCGGCGCTCAGCTCGTCCGCCCGCGCGGACGCCCGCGCCACGACATTGGTGATCCCGAGCCCGTACGACAGCAACTCCTGCTGCTCCGACGGCTTCAGGAGCCTCGGGGTGAAGCCGGACAGATGAAGCACCGGCCAGAACCGGTTGCCGGGCCGAGCGAAGTGATGGCCTGTCGCGGCCGTCATCAGACCGGGGTTGATGCCGCAGAACAGTACACGGAGACCGTCCGCGACCACGTCCGGTACAAGACGGTCGCGGGCGGCCTCCAACTCCTCGGGGGTGAAGCGCGTCATCGCGTGAGGAGTGTCAGAGGATCGCCCCGGGTGTGTAGCCCGCGGCGGCCGGATGCTGCTTGACGATCTCCTCGATCCGGCCGACGACGACGGCGACCTGGTCGGCCGCGGCGCCCGTGAAGGACAGCTTGTCGGCCATCAGCGAGTCCAGCCCGGCCCGGTCGAGCGGAATGCGCTCGTCCGCGGCCAGCTTGTCGAGGAGTTCGTTGCGCTCGGCGCCCTGCTCGCGCATCGCGAGGGCGGAGGCGACGGCGTTCTCCTTGATCGCCTCGTGCGCGACCTCACGGCCGACACCCGCGCGCACCGCGCCCATCAGCACCTTGGTGGTGGCGAGGAAGGGCAGGTAGCGGTCCAGCTCGCGCGCGACGACGGCCGGGAAGGCGCCGAACTCGTCGAGGACAGTCAGGAAGGTCTCCAGGAGACCGTCGAGAGCGAAGAACGCGTCCGGCAGCGCGACGCGGCGCACCACCGAGCAGGACACGTCGCCCTCGTTCCACTGGTCGCCCGCCAGCTCGCCGGTCATCGAGGCGTAGCCGCGCAGGATGACCATCAGGCCGTTGACGCGCTCGCAGGACCGGGTGTTCATCTTGTGCGGCATCGCGGAGGAGCCGACCTGGCCCGGCTTGAACCCCTCGGTCACCAGCTCGTGCCCGGCCATCAGCCGGATCGTCTTCGCCAGCGACGACGGGGCCGCCGCCACCTGCACCAGCGCGGTGACGACCTCGTAGTCCAGGGAGCGCGGGTAGACCTGGCCGACCGAGGTGAACGCCTGCGAGAAGCCCAGGTGACCGGCGATCCGCTGTTCCAGATCCGCCAGCTTCGAGGCGTCCCCGCCCCAGCAGGTCCAGCATGTCCTGCGCGGTGCCGACCGGGCCCTTGATGCCGCGCAGCGGGTAGCGGGCGAGGAGCTCCTCGACCCGGCCGTAGGCCACGAGCAGCTCGTCCGCCGCGGTCGCGAAACGCTTGCCGAGAGTGGTGGCCTGCGCGGCCACGTTGTGGGAGCGGCCGGCCATGACCAGCTCGCCGTACTCGCCGGCCAGCTTGCCGAGGCGCGCCAGGACGGCCACGCTGCGGTCGCGGATCAGTTCCAGCGAGAGCCGGATCTGGAGCTGCTCGACGTTCTCCGTGAGGTCCCGGGAGGTCATGCCCTTGTGGACCTGCTCGTGCCCGGCGAGGTCGTTGAACTCCTCGATCCGCGCCTTCACGTCGTGCCGCGTGACCTTCTCGCGCTCGGCGATGGAGGCCAGGTCGACGGTGTCCAGGACCCGCTCGTAGTCGGCGAGCGCCTCCTCGGGCACCTCGATCCCGAGGTCCTTCTGGGCCCGCAGCACGGCGAGCCAGAGCTGACGCTCGAGCTTCACCTTCTGCTCGGGTGACCAGAGCGTGGCGAGCTCGGCGGAGGCGTAGCGTCCGGCGAGGACGTTGGGGATGCGGGGCTTGGCGGGAGCGGAAGTCACGTGTACGGATTCTACTGGCGATTCGTGCAGGCCAGCGCCCGGGCCCCGTTCGTCGGAACCTACGAGAGGTAACCCGCGAGCTCCGCCAGCACATCGGCGTGACACGGTTCGGGCGCGCACCAGCAGGCCAGGGCCCTGCTGCGGCCGACCTGGACGAGGTCGGCGGACGCGTGTTCGAGGCGGGGGTCGTACTCGTGGATACGCCCCTGACGTTGACCACGCGCGTGTGCACGACGTCCTAGGGCTCGTAAGGCCGCAGGTCGGGCCGCTTCGGCGGCAGGCCGTCACCCGACGACCGCCCCGTCAGCCGCCGGCCGATCCACGGCAGCAGGTGTTGCCGGGCGAAGCGGGCGTCCGCGACGCGCCGCGCGACCCACCTCGGTGGGACCGTCGCCGGGATCGGCGTACGCCACTCCGTGTCCTCGGGGTCGTAGCCGAGGGTCTGCCACACGGCCTCGGCGACGCGGCGGTGGCCCTCGGCCGTCAGATGCAGGCGGTCCACGTCCCACAGGCGCGGGTCGGAGAGCGAGGGGGCGCCGTACAGGTCGACGACCACCGCGCCGTGCCGAGCGGCGAGCTCGTCGACGACCGTGAACAGTTCCTCCATGCGGGGCCGGAATCGCTCAAGGACCGGGCCCTGACGGCCGGGGCTGCGCATCAGCACCAGTTGCTTGCAGGACGGGGCCAGCCGCTCCACGGCCTCCGTCAGCAGGTCGCGGACCCGGACCATGTCGCACTTGGGCCGCAGGGTGTCGTTGAGCCCGCCCACAAGTGTGATCACATCCGTCTGCATCGCCGCCGCCACGTCGACCTGCTCGTCGACGATCTGCTGGATCAGCTTGCCGCGCACCGCGAGGTTGGCGTACCGGAAGCCGGGTGTCACGGCGGCCATCCGGCCGGCGAGAAGGTCGGCCCAGCCCCGGTAGGAGCCGTCCGGCAGCAGGTCCGACATGCCCTCGGTGAAGGAGTCGCCGACCGCGACCAGGCTGGAGTAAGTGGGATGAGTCTGCATGGCGGAAGAAATGGTAACCGCTGCACATACCCGGCGGTCGGTCACCCTGGGGCCCCGAACGGCAACTCACGCCCGCCGCTCGACCGAACCTCCCTCACGCCTGCCGTCCGAACAGTTCCCGCAGCACGTCCTCCATCGTCACCAGCCCCGCCAGCCGCCCGTCCTCGCCGAGCACCGCCGCCAGATGGGTACGGCTGCGCCGCATCGCCGTCAGTACGTCGTCCAGCGGTGTGCTCTCCCGGATCCGCGCGATCGGCCGCATGTCCCGCACCGGGAACGGCAGATCCCGCGGCGAGGCGTCCAGAGCGTCCTTGACGTGGAGGTAGCCGACGATCCGCCGCACCTCGTCCACCACCGGGAACCGTGAGAACCCGGACTCGTTCGAGAGCGTCTCCAGCTGTTCCGGTGTGACGCCCACGCGCGCGTAGACGACCCTTTCCAGTGGCAGCACCACGTCCCGCACGGGCCGTCGCCCCAGTTCCAGCGCGTCGTGCAGCCGCTCCCGCGCCCGCTCGTCGATCAGGCCCGCCTCGCCGGAGTCCCGCACGATCCGGGCCAGCTCGGCGTCCGAGAAGGTCGCCGTGACCTCGTCCCTGGTCTCCACGCGCAGCAGCTTCAGCAGGGCGTTCGCGAAGGCGTTGATCGCGAAGATCACCGGGCGCAGCCCGCGCGCCAGCGTGACCAGCGGCGGCCCGAGCAGCAGCGCGCTGCGCACCGGCTCCGCGAGGGCGATGTTCTTCGGGACCATCTCGCCGAGCAGCATGTGCAGATAGGTCGCCACGGTCAGCGCGATCACGAAGGACACCGCGTGCCCCGCGCCCTTCGGCACACCCACCGCGTGGAACACCGGCTCCAGCAGATGCGCGATCGCCGGCTCCGCGACCACACCCAGGACCAGCGTGCACAACGTGATCCCGAGCTGCGCGGCCGCCATCAGCGCGGAGACGTGCTCCAGCCCCCACAGCACGCTCTTCGCACGCCGGTCGCCCTGGTCGGCGTAGGGCTCGATCTGGCTGCGCCGCACCGAGATCAGCGCGAACTCGGCGCCCACGAAGAACGCGTTGACGACGAGAGTCGCCAGACCGATCAACAACTGGACGACGGTCATCCCTCGGCCCTCCGCTCGGGCGACTGGGGGGCGGCAGTGGCGCGGGTTGCCCCGGGCGGTGGCTGGGCGGGGGGCGTGGTGCGGGTTCCCTCTTCGGGTCGTCGGGGGCCGGTCGTGGTGCGGGGCCCCTGCGGCGGTGACTGGACGGCGGTCCTGGTGCGGGTCCCCTGCTTGGGCGGCCGGACGGCGGTCGTGGCGCGGGCCCCCTCCAGCGACTGGGGGGCGGTCGTGGCTCGGGCGCCCTTCGGTGACTGGGCGATGGTCATCGCGCGGGCCCCCTCCTCCGGTGATGGGGCGGCGGTTGTGATCCGGTTGCCTTCGCCGGTCAGGGGCGGGTGCGGCAGTACCCGCGTCTTGGGTGGCCGGGGAGTGGTCGTGGCTCGGGCGCCCTTCGGTGACTGGGCGGTGGTCATCGCGCGGGCCCCCTCCTCCGGTGATGGGGCGGCGGTTGTGATCCGGTTGCCTTCGCCGGTCAGGGGCGGGTGCGGCAGTACCCGCGTCTTGGGTGGCCGGGGAGTGGTCGTGGCTCGGGCGCCCTTCGGTGACTGGGCGGTGGTCATCGCGCGGGCCCCCTCCTCCCGCGACTGGGCGGCGGTCATGACTCGGTCGCCTCCCCGGTCAGGGGCGCGTGCAGCAGTACCCGCGAGGCCCGGCGGCCCTGGGCGTCCACCACGTCGAGCCGCCAGTCGGCGACCTCCACCGAGTCGCCGACGGCCGGAATCCGGCCGAGCTCCGTCGCCAGCAGCCCGGCCAGCGTCTCGTACGGCCCCTCGGGCGCCCGCAGGCCGACGCGCGCGAGCTGGTCCATGCGTGCCGAACCGTCGGCCCGGAAGAGCTCCCTGCCCTCCTCGTCGGTGCCCGCGGGGGCCAGGTCGGACGTCTCGTGGGGATCGTGCTCGTCCCGTACCTCGCCGACGACCTCCTCGACGATGTCCTCCAGCGTGGCCACGCCCGCCGTGCCGCCGTACTCGTCGATGACGACCGCCATCGTGCGCTTGCCGGACAGCCGGTCCAGGAGCCGGTCCACGGTGAGCGACTCGGGCACCAGCAGCGGCTCGCGCAGCAGCTCGGCGACCGAGGCGCGGGGCCGGAGTTCGGCCGGTACCGCCAGGACGTCCTTGATGTGCGCGATGCCGACGACCGAGTCGAGGCCGCCGCGGTAGACGGGGAACCGGGACAGGCCGGTCGCGCGCGTCGCGTTCGCCACGTCCTCGCAGGTCGCCTGGACGTCCAGGGCGATCACCTGTACCCGCGGGGTCATCACGTTCTCCGCGGTCAGGTCGGCGAGATTGAGCGTCCGCACGAACAGCTCGGCGGTGTCCGCCTCCAGCGCGCCCGCCCGTGCGGAGTGCCGGGCCAGCGCGGCCAGCTCCTGCGGCCCGCGCGCCGAGGCCAGCTCCTCGGCGGGTTCGAGTCCGAAGCGGCGCACCACCCGGTTGGCCATGTTGTTGAGGTGCGTGATGAAGGGGCGGAAGGCCGCGCTGAACCAGCTCTGCGCGGTGCCCACCCGCTTGGCCATGGCCAACGGCGAGGAGATCGCCCAGTTCTTGGGCACCAGCTCGCCGACCACCATCAGGAAGACCGTCGACAGCGCGGTGCCCAGCACCAGCGCCAGCGACCGGGAGGTGGACGGCGAGACCCCGAGCGACTCCAGCGGCCCCGCGATCAGTGCCGCGATCGACGGTTCGGCGAGCATGCCGACGACCAGGTTGGTGACGGTGATCCCGAGTTGCGCCCCGGACAGCTGGAAGGTCAGATGCCGTACGGCCTTCAGGGCGCCGGACGCCCCCCGCTCGCCGCGCTCCGCCGCCCGCTCCAGTTGCCCGCGCTCCACCGTGGTCAGCGAGAACTCCGCCGCCACGAAGGCACCGCAGGCCAGCGAGAGCAGGATCGCCACCAGCAGGAGGAGCACTTCGGTCATCGGGTCACCTCCGTCCCATGATCGGACAGGGTCCCCAGGATCGCCCGTCCTACCCTGCGAAGGGTTTCACCCATCGCCCCCACTGTTCCTCGGGCGCATACCCCGCCGCGCGCCACGCGTGCTGTGCCGTTTCGTTGCGCACCAGCACCATCGCGTCCCCGCGCCGCCCGCCGAGCCGTACGAACCGCTCCTCCGCGGCCGTGAGCAGCGCCGCCCCGATGCCCCGCCGCCGGCGCTCCGGGTGCACCGCGAGCCGGTACAGATGACACCGCCAGCCGTCGAAGCCCGCGATCACCGTGCCGACCAGTTCGCCGTCGAGTTCGGCGAGGATCAGCGCCTCGGGGTCCCGGGTGACGAGCCGCTCCACGCCGTCCCGGTCGTCGCTGATGCTCGTCCCCTCGGCGGCCTGCTTCCAGAAGGCCAGCACGGTGTCGAGGTCGTCGGGCGTCGCGGCCCGTATCCGCAGGTCGGTCATGCGGCGATCCCATCACGTCGGCCCCGCCCGGGACGGGAAATTCCAGGATCCGGACGGTTACCGACCGCGCAGTTGGGCCATCACCGGTGCGAACGCCTCCATGGAGGCCTCCAGCACCGTCAGATAGGTGAAGCCGTACCGCTCGCGCTGGGCCAGCACCTGAGCGACGATCTCCTCGACCGTGCCGATCAGCATGATGGGCAGATCCAGCGCCTGTTGCAGGGTCAGGTCCGGCACCCGGTGCAGGAAGGGCGTGGCCACCGCCTCGCGGTCGTCGGTGACCACCACCATCTGGATGAGCAGGTTCAGTTCGGCCGGTTCCTTGCGTCCCTCGGCCAGTTGCAGATAGCGCCCGACGCGTTCGTCGAGTTGCTCGGCGGTGGTCGGGGTCAGCTTGCCGGTCGTGTTCCCCGGCACCAGGGTCGCGCCGGTGAAGGCCGCGATGTCGGCGTGCTCGGCGGACAGTTTCAGCATCCGGTTGCCTATGCCGCCGATCAGCAGGGGCACCCGGGGCCGCTGCACCGGCTGCGGCACATGGTCCTCGGAGGACAACAGCCGCTCCAACTCCTCGACCGTGCGCCGGAGATGGTCCACCCGCTCGCCCGCCGAACCGAAGGGCAGCCCCGCCTGATCGTGCTCGGACTGCACATAGCCGGTGCCGAGGCCGAGTTCGAGGCGGCCGCCGGTGAGGGCGTCCACCGTGGCGACCTCGCGGGCGAGCAGCGTGGGGTTCCAGAAGCCCGCGTTGAGGACGAACGTGCCGAGGCGCGGTCGCTCGGTGACCTGCGCCGCCGCGACCAGCGCGGGGAAGGGCGCGACCTTGCCGAGATGGTCGGGGACCAGGATCACGTCGTAACCGAGTGCCTCGGCCTGTCGGCACTTGGTGCGCCAGTCCTCGTCGGTGGCGGCGGCGGTCAGGTTGACGGCGAAGCGGAACGGGCGGGGCATGAACTCTCCTCAGCGGTCTGCGACTTGAGTTGTCTGCCCCGCGATTCCATCACTCGTGCGCGATCGCCGCCAGTACGTTCATGCGCGATGCACGCAAGGCCGGCAGCAGTGCCGCCACGATGCCCACCACCGCCGAGCCGACGACGACCGCGACGATGGTGCCCCAGGGGATGGCCAGCGCGTTCATGCCCTGAAGCGCCAGCACCTGCTGGGTGCACACACCCCACACCAGCCCGAGCGCGAGCCCGAGGACCGCTCCGAACACGGCGATCACCACCGACTCCAGCCGGATCATCCGGCGTAGCTGACGCCGGGCGAGCCCGATGGCGCGCAGCAGCCCGATCTCCCGGGTGCGCTCCACGACCGACAGGGCGAGGGTGTTGACCACACCGAGCACGGCGATGACGATCGCGAGCCCGAGCAGCGCGTACACGAGATAGAGCAGGACGGCGATCTGGTCGTGGACCAGGTCCTTGTAGTCGGCGAGGTCGCGCACCTGGACCTGCGGATACGGGTCGAGTGTCTTTTCCAGGGCCGTGCGCAGCCGGTCGGCGCCGGCGCCGGAGGCGGCGTTCACATACAGCGCGGAGTCCCGGCCGCCCGGCGCGAACCGCTCCAGGGTGGACAGGCCGAAATAGATGCCGCCCTGCGTCCCGAACCCGTCCGCGGAGTCCTGGTCGGTGAGGGCGCCCACGGTCAGTTCGGTCCGGCGGCCGCCCTGGAACTCGACCGGGACCCTGCTGCCGACCTTGACGTCGTGGTCGCGCGCGAAGTCCAGGTCCATGGCCAGGTGCCCGGACGCGAGCGCGGCCGCGGTGTCGCCCTGCGCGTAGGTGATGTGGGCGACCTCGTCGAGCTGCGGGTCGTACCCCGCGGCGGTGGTCTCGACGCGCTTGCCGTCCGGCAGCCGTACGGCGACGGGTGCGAACCTCGACCGTACGACGAGCCCGGCACCCTCGGTCCTGCGCACCGCCTCCGTGACCTCCTGCGGGAACGGCAGGAAGTTGCCGTTCTGCACGACGAAGTCGGCGCCCAGCGTCTTGTCGATCTGATCGTCGAAGGACTTGGACATCGAGGCGCTGGCCACGGACATGCCGCCGACCAGGGCGAGGCCGACCATCAGGGCGGCCGCGGTGGCGCCGGTGCGGCGGGGATTGCGCAGGGCGTTGCGCTGGCTCATCCGCCCGACCGAGCCGTAGAGGGCGGGGAAGGCTCCGCCCAGTACCCGGATCACCGGCCGCACCAGCAGCGGGCCCGCGATGACGGTGGCGAGGAGCGTCAGGACGACACCGAGGCCCAGCAGGGAGGCCGCGGACGCCGTCCTCGACGCGGTGACACAGCCCACCAGCGCGGCCGCGCCCGCCGCGCCGACGACCCCGCCCACGATCGCCCGCATGCGCAGCGGCTTTCCGATCCCGGCGATCTCGGCGTCCGCGAGGGCCGCCATGGGGGAGACGCCGGCCGCGCGCCGGGCCGGGAGATAGGCCGCGACGAAGGTGACGCCCACCCCGACGACGTACGCCGCCACGGGTGTTCCCCAGCCGATGACCATCTCGCTCGTCCGGATGTTCATGCCGAAGGCGTTCATCAGCGAGATGAGCCCGACGGCCAGCCCGATACCCGTGCCGAGCCCGACCGTGGAGCCGACGAGTCCGAGCAGGGTCGCCTCGGTGAGCACCGAGCGGCGGACCTGGCGCCGGTCGGCACCCAGTGCGCGCAACAGGCCCAGCTCACGGGTGCGTTGGGCGATCAGCATCGAGAAGGTGTTGACGATCAGGAACACACCGACGAGGACGGCGATCCCGGCGAATCCCAACATGACGTACTTGATGACGTCGAGGAATCCGCCCAGTTGGTCGACATCCGACTTCGCCTGCTCGTCGGCGGTCCGGTACTCGTAGGTGCCCGTCCCGAGCGCGGCGGCCACGCGCTGCTTGAGCTGGTCGTTGCCGACGCCCTCCGCCGCGTCGATCGAGATGCTGGTGGCGGACTTCGAGGAACCGAGCAGCTTGGCCTGCGCGGTCGGTGGATCGAGGAACAGCAGCGTGGCACCGGGGTTGGTGGTGGTGAACGTGACGATGCCGACGATCCGGACCTTGAAGGAGCCCGGCGCCGCGATCACGGTGAGCGGGTCGCCGATGTGCAGGTTTTTACGGTCGGCGGTCTCCGAGTCGAGCAACGCCTCGGACGGGCCGTGCGGGGCGTGGCCCGAGGTGAGTTTCACGGGGCTGCGCGAGGTCGGGTTCCAGTCGGTGCCGATGGTGGGGGCGCCGGTGGTCGAGCCCACGGACTCGTTCTCGGAGTCGGCGACGGTGATCCCGTCGTCCTGGGCGTCGAAGCGCGCGGTGGCGACTCCCTCGATCCGGGACACGCGGTCCGCGAGCGCGGCGGGCAGGGTGGCCGTCGTCCCGGACGGGATGGCCTCGCTCAGATCCTCTTTGGGACTGATCGTGAGGTCCGGTGCGGTCGAGGCGAAGAGCCGGTCGAAGGTGCGGCTCAGCGTGTCGGAGAAGATCAGGCTGCCCGAGACGAACGCCACGGACAGCACCACGGCCAGCGCGGAGAGCACCAGCCGTCCCTTGTGCGCGAGGAAACTGCGGAGCGTAGCCTTCAGCACGACTTCAGGCCTCCCCGGCCCCGGGTGCCTCCTGGGACTGACTCCGGATCACGTCGAACCGCTTCATGCGTTCCAGTACGGCCTCCGCGGTGGGCCGCTCCATGCGGTCCACGACCCGCCCGTCCGCCAGGAACAGCACTACGTCCGAGTGGGCCGCGGCGCCCGGGTCGTGGGTGACCATGACGACCGTCTGACCGAGCTGGTCGACGGCCTCGCGCAGGAACCCGAGGACCTCCAGTCCCGCCCGTGAGTCGAGGTTGCCGGTCGGCTCGTCCGCGAAGATCAGCTCGGGCCGGGAGGCGAGCGCGCGGGCACAGGCGACGCGCTGTTGCTGACCGCCCGAGAGCTGCGACGGCCGGTGCCCCAGCCGGTCCCGCAGCCCCAGGGTGTCGATGACCTGGTCCAGCCACTTCTCGTCGGGCTTCTTGCCCGCGATGTCCATGGGCAGGGTGATGTTCTCCGCCGCGTTCAGTGTCGGGATCAGGTTGAACGACTGGAACATGAACCCGATCCGGTCCCGGCGCAGCCTGGTCAGCTCGCGCTCCTTGAGCCCCGTGATCTCGGTGTCGCCGAGCCACACCTGACCGGCCGACACGGTGTCGAGCCCCGCCAGACAGTGCATCAACGTGGACTTGCCTGAGCCCGAGGGCCCCATGACCGCGGTGAAGCGGCCACGCGCGATGTCCACGTCCACCGAGTCCAGGGCGAGCACGGCCGTCTCGCCCGAGCCGTACGCCTTGGTCAGACCGCGGGCGCGGGCCGCGAACCCGTCGGCCGGAACGGCACCGGGAGCGTGCTCGGCAGCAGCTGTGGACAAGGCTCTCTCCTCGCTCGTGGATGGCGCTCGCGGACCGGCTGGTCCCATCCGGCCGAGCGTAATGTGATCCACCCCACACCCGGTATCCCCCGTGCGGTCGAGACGGTCTCCACCCCAGGTCGCGCCCCCGATACCGATGTAAGGGACACATTCCACCCGAGGGTGGACCCCCCTTGCGGGTGCTAGCGTTTCGGCGCTAGCTTCAAACCATGGCGAAGACTCAGTTGAACGTGCGGGTGGACGAGGGCACCGCCCGCGCCGCCCGTGAACGTGCCCTCGCCCGTGGCGTGAGCGTCAACCGCTACATCGAGGAGCTGGTCATGAAGGACACCGGTGAAGCGGGCCAGGCCTTCGTGGAGGCCGCGGCCGACTTCATGAAGCAGTACGAATCCGTCTTCGCGGAGGAGTTCGGCAAGGATCACGAGACTCGTTGAGCGATCTGCACATCGATCTCGCCTGGCTTCTGATGCTCGCCGAGCAGAAGACCCCGGGTGACCCCCAGGTCATCGACTGGGGCGCCCTGGTCGCCGCCGTGGCACGGCACCAGGCCGAGATATTCGACATCCCCGTCTACGACAGCCCGCATCTGCGCGCCGCCGCGCTGCTGCAACTGCTCATCCATGTCCCGGCGCTGGAGCGCACCAACGCGCTCTTCGCGTGCGCGGTCGGGTACGCCTATCTCGTCGCGAGCGGACTCAGGGTCGTCACCTCGCCCGAGCTCGTCCGTGACCTCGCCAAGGTGGCCAAGAAGGGCGACGCCTCGTTGCACGACATCGCGCGCGAGCTGCAGAGGTGGACCCTGTGATCAGCGCTGAGCCGACGGTGGCCGCCAGGCGGTGCCCAGCACGCAGAAGGACGTAGGCAGCGTGGGCCCCTTCTCCGGCATCAGCACGCTTCGGTAGGGGCCGAGTTCGAACCCCGCGTCGCGCAGCGCGGCGACCGGCTCGCGGGCCAGATGGCAGCCGCCGTTCAGCGCGGGCCACACCGTGCGGTCCAGGGCGCGCTGGGTGAAGCGCATCGCCGGGCCGCCGCCCCTGCCGTGCTCGAAGAACCGCACGGCCCCGCCGGGCCGCAGCACCCGGCGCACCTCGCCGAGTGCGCGCGGCACATCGCGCACACTGCACAGCACCAGAGAGATCACCACGGCGTCGAAGGCCTCGCTCTTGACGGGCAGCGCCTCCGCGGCGCCGGGCACCACGTCGACCGGCACCTCGCAGCGCAGGGCGGCCTCCACCGCCAGCTGCCTGAGCCGGCGCTCCGGTTCGATCGCCACGACCTCGGAGACGGTGCCGGGATAGTGCGAGAAGTTCAGGCCGTTGCCCGCGCCGATCTCGATCACCCGCCCGGACAGCCCGGTGAGCAGCCGTTCACGCACCCCGGCCATGCCCCACCTGCTCTCGGCGGTGACACTGACCCGGGCGTAGTACCGGGCGAACAGCGGATGGTGAACGGGGTCCCGCGACACCTTGCCGGAACCTGCGGACCGCGGCGCCATGGCAGTCTCCCTCACCGGACAGGACTGACCTCACCGCAATTGTCCCCCGCGGAACCCCGTCGCATCCCTGCGGACGCTCACCGCACGAAGTAGCGCACCGGATCGTAGACGCCGTAGTCGTTGTTCATGCCGGTGTGCGGGACGCAGCCGACGTCGTAGAGCTCACCGGGGGTGGTTCAGGGAGCCTCACGCATCCCGAACGCCTCCGCGTCCCACGTTCCGTCCAGTCGCGGTGCCAGCCACCCCGGCGCCGCGGCACGGAAGTCGGCCGGGGCCAGCCGGCCGGCGCCGGCCGGCAGGGCGCCGAGCAGCGGAGCCCCGGACACGTCCGGCAGGTCCGCGAGGTTGCAACGCGAGGCGAGATCGGGGGAGCCGGGCCAGCTGCCGATCACCACACCCGCCAGGTCCAGCTTGCGGTGGCGGAGTTCACGGGCCGTCAGCTCCGTGGTGTTCAGCGTGCCCAGGCCCGCCGACGCCACGACCAGGACCGGCGCCCGCAGCAGCTCCGCCGCGTGGGCCAGTGTCCCGCCCTCATGGTCGAAGCGGACGAGCAGCCCGCCGGCCCCCTCCACGAGCACCAGGTCGTGCTCGGTGGCCAGTTCGGCGGCGGCCTCGGCGACCTCATGAGGGCGCACCGGCTTCAGACCGGCCCGCCGAGCGGCCGTGGCCGGGGCCAACGGCTCGGGATAGCGGGCGACTTCGGCCTTCGTCACGGCACCCGCGAGCCGCGCCACCTCGTCGGCGTCCCCGGGCTCGTCCGGCCGTACGCCGGTCTGCGCGGCCTTGAGGACGGCGACCGTCCGTCCGGCGGCGAGCGCCGCGGCGGCGACAGCGGCCGTGGCGACGGTCTTGCCGACCTCCGTGCCCGTCCCCGTGATCACCAGTACCGGCATGTCATCCCTCCAGAGCGGCGGCGCACACCGCACGCGCGATCCGTGCCACGTCCTCGTCTCCCGTGACGTACGGCGGCATCGTGTAGACGAGGTC
Organism: Streptomyces canus; assembly: GCF_030816965.1. Classification (NCBI taxonomy): domain Bacteria; kingdom Bacillati; phylum Actinomycetota; class Actinomycetes; order Kitasatosporales; family Streptomycetaceae; genus Streptomyces; species Streptomyces canus. Next base: position 1,558,500 of record NZ_JAUSYQ010000002.1, on the reverse strand, counting down.
GCGGAACGGCCGCAGCCACACGCCCTCGCGTACGGCGGCCTCGGTCGCGGCCTTCATGTCGACGTCGTGGTCCAGCTGGACGACCCCGATGGCGCCCAGCACCCGTACGTCCCGCACGCCAGGCAGCTCACGAGCCGGCTCCAGCCCCTCCCGCAGTCCGGCCTCGATCCGCTTGACCTCCGCGAGCCAGTCCTGCCCGAGCAGCAGTCCGATCGAGGCGCAGGCCACCGACGCGGCGAGCGGGTTGCCCATGAAGGTGGGGCCGTGGGCCAGTACCGGCACCTCGCCCCGTGAGATGCCGTCGGCCACGCGAGGCGTGCACAGGGTCGCCGCCATCGTCATATAGCCGCCGGTCAGCGCCTTGCCCACACACATCACGTCCGGCGTGACCGCGGCGTGCTCCGCGGCGAACAGGGCGCCCGTGCGCCCGAATCCGGTCGCGATCTCGTCGAACACCAACAGCACGTCGTGCGCGTCGCACGCCTCGCGCAGCACCCGCAGATACGCGGGGGAGTGGAACCGCATCCCGCCCGCACCCTGCACCACCGGCTCCACGATCACCGCGGCCAACTCGTCGGCGTGCCGCCCGATCGCCGCACGCAGCCGATCGGCGTACGACTCCTCGTACTCGGCAGGAGGAGCGTCCACGAACACCTGGCGGGGCAGGACCCCGGACCACAGCTCGTGCATCCCGCCCTCGGGGTCGCACACCGACATGGGCTGCCAGGTGTCACCGTGGTAGCCGCCGCGCCAGGTCAGCAGGCGCTGCTTGCGCGTACGGCCCAGCGAGCGCCAGTACTGCAGGCACATCTTCACCGCGACCTCGACCGACACCGACCCCGAGTCGGCGAGGAAGACATGCTCAAGGCCGTCCGGAGACATGTCGACAAGGAGCTTCGCGAGCCGGACGGCGGGCTCGTGGGTGAGCCCGCCGAACATCACATGGCTCATCCGCCCGAGCTGCTCCCGAGCCGCCTCGTTCAGCACCGGGTGGTTGTAGCCGTGGATCGCCGACCACCAGGAGGACATGCCGTCCACCAGCTCGGGGCCCTCGGTGAGCCGCAACCGCACCCCGCTCGCCGACTCCACGACGAGCGGGTCGGCCCGGCCGGGCATCGGACCGTAGGGATGCCACACGTGCCGCCGGTCGAGCGCCAGCAACTCCGTCACCGGCAGGCCGGGCAGATCAGGCATTGGGCGCGAGATCCGTTCCGGCGCCTCGGCGGCGTACGGCGACCAGATCCGTACGGGGCTCGCTCACCGTCGGCGCGGCCGAGGCGGCCGTACCGCATACCCCGCCGCCCGCGTGCGACCCGCAGTCCGCGCTCTCGTGACAACCGCCGGTCACCCGGTGCTCCGGCAGCGTCACCTCGCCCGCGCCCTCCACCTCGAAGCCGGCGTCGGCGATCATCTCCAGGTCGGCCTTGCCGGCCTGGCCCTCGGTGGTGAGGTAGTCGCCGAGGAAGATTGAGTTGGCGAGGTTGAGAGCGAGGGGCTGCATGGTGCGCAGATGTACCTCGCGGCCGCCCGCGATGCGTACCTCGACGTCCGGGCAGACGAAGCGGACCATCGCCAGAATGCGCAGGCAGCGCTGCGGGGTGAGGTTCCACTCCTTGGCCAGCGGGGTGCCCTCGACCGGGATCAGGAAGTTGACCGGAACGGAGTCGGGGTCCAGCTCGCGCAGCGAGTAGACGACGTCGACCAGGTCCTCGTCGCTCTCGCCCATGCCGGCGATCAGGCCCGAGCAGGCGGACAGCCCGGCCGCGTGCGCCTTGTTCACGGTGTCGACCCGGTCGGCGTAGGTGTGCGTGGTCGTGATGTCGCCGTAGGTCGACTCGGACGTGTTGAGGTTGTGGTTGTAGGCGTCCGCGCCCGCCTCGCGTAGCCGCTCGGCCTGGCCGTCGGAGAGCAGACCGAGACAGGCGCACACCTCGACGCCCTCGTTCTGGTCCTTGATCGCCTTGATGGTGCCCGCGACCCGGTCCACGTCACGGTCGGTCGGGCCGCGCCCGGAGGCCACCAGACAGACCCGCTTGGCGCCGCCCGCGAGGCCGGCCGCCGCGGCCTTGGAGGCCTCGTCCGGCTTGAGCCAGGTGTACTTCAGGATGCCGGTCGAGGAGCCGAGCCGCTGGGAGCAGTAGGAGCAGTCCTCGGGGCACAGTCCGGACTTCAGGTTGACGAGATAGTTGAGTTTCACCCGCCGTCCGAACCAGTGCCGGCGCACCTTCCCGGCCGCGGCCACCACATCGAGCAGTTCGTCGTCGGACGTGGCCAGCACGGCCAGCGCCTCCTCGCGGGTCGGCAGCTCGCGCCGAAGCCCCTTGTCCACCAGCGTGTTCAGCAGGTCCATGAGAGCCGATCCTGTCGTACGGACCCGCCCCGGGCCAAGGTAGGGATCGCACAACACACCCGCTGTGACGTGTGGGTATTGCCACACCGTGGGTAGCGTTTGCTGCCGCTAGGGTCTGTCCGTTGTCTACAAAAGTCCCGGAGGACCCATGGCGTTCGGCTGGATCGACGAGCAGGCGGCGGCGCGCCGGCAGGCCGGACTCGTACGGACCCTGCGGCCGCGTCCGGCCGACTCGCCGCTGCTCGATCTCGCGAGCAACGACTACCTGGGCCTGGCCCGCCATCCCGAGGTCGTCGAGGGCGCCGCGGCGGCCGCGCGGACCTGGGGCGGCGGTGCGACCGGGTCCCGGCTCGTCACCGGCACCACCGAGCTGCACGGCGAACTCGAACGCGAGCTGGCCGACTTCTGCGGCTTCGAGGCGGCGCTCGTCTTCTCCTCCGGATACGCGGCGAACCTGGCCGCCGTCACCGCGCTCGCGCCGCACGGCTCGCTGATCGTCTCCGACGCGGGCAACCACGCCTCACTCATCGACGGCTGCCGGCTGGCCCGCGGTACGACCCAGGTCGTCGCGCACGCCGATCCGGACGCGGTGCGCAAGGCACTCGGTACGCACGACGGGCCCGCCGTCGCCGTGTCCGACACGGTCTTCTCGGTCGACGGCGACGCGGCACCCCTGGCCGGCCTCGCCGGGGCGTGCCGGGAGCACGGCGCGGGCCTGGTCGTCGACGACGCCCACGGCCTGGGTGTGCTCGGCGCCGGCGGCCGCGGGGCCCCGCACGCCGCGGGACTCGCGGGCGCCGACGACGTGGTCGTCACGGTCACGCTGTCCAAGTCGCTCGGCAGTCAGGGCGGAGCCGTCCTTGGCCCCGCACGGGTCGTCGAGCACCTGGTCAACGCGGCGCGGACGTTCATCTTCGACACCGGCCTGGCCCCCGCGTCGGCGGGAGCCGCCCTCGCGGCCCTGCGGCTGCTCGGCCGTGAGCCCGAGCGGGCCGCACGCGCGCGCGAGGTGGCGACCGGACTGCACGCACGCCTGACCGCCGCGGGTCTGGAAGCGGTACGTCCGGACGCCGCGGTGGTCTCGGTGCGCGCGCCCTCCGCGGAGGAGGCCGTTCAATGGGCGGCCGACTGCCGTGCCGCCGGGCTCTTCGTGGGCTGTTTCCGGCCCCCTTCCGTGCCCGACGGCATCTCACGGCTCAGGCTGACCGCCCGCGCGGACCTCTCCGAGGAGCAGATCGAACGCGCTGTGCGTGTGATCGGCGAAACACGACCATGAGTCGGCGTGACACGGCCGTGCTTCTGGTGGACTGACGGTCAGAACGCGGCCGTGAAGCCCGCCCAGCTCTCGGGGGAGAAGAGCAGCGCGGGTCCGTCCGGATTCTTGGAGTCGCGTACGGCGAGCAGCCCGGCACATGGCCCGGCCGACGGCCTCGCCGTCTCGACACAGTTGTTCGCTCCGGTGCTGTAGCTGCTGCGCAGCCAGCGCACCTCGGGTAGTTCGGTACTGGAGATGACGTTCCGAGGCAGTGCGGACATGGTGCCTCCTTACGCGCGGCCACCTATCACGGCGAGGTAATCCAACGAGTCCTCGGGCGAAAGGGCGTGGATCTGAAGGGTGTTGAAGGCCTCGGTGTAGGCCTGGAGGTCTTCTTTCCGCTCGAGATAGAGGCTACTCGTCAAGTGGTCGAGAACAACCACATCCAGATCAGAAGTGCGCGAAAATGACAAGATTACGAAAGGCCCGGTGATGCCCACATGCGCCCCGGCCGTGAACGGCAGTACCTGCAGCCGCACTTGAGGCAGCCGCGCCGCCTCCAGGAGCCTCTTCAGCTGCCGGGCCATCACCTCGGGACCGCCGACCTCCCGCCGCAGCACCGCCTCGTCGAGCACGGCGCTCAACTCCAGTGGCGGCTGCGCTCGGAGGATGTCCTGCCGGGCCAGCCGGACCTCGACCAGCGCGTCGAGACGTTCCTCGTCGAGGCCGTCCACCGCGGCCCGGGTCACCGCGCGGGCGTACTCGGGCGTCTGCAACAGCCCGGGCACGACCGAGGTCTCCAGCGTGCGCATCGCGCTCGCCTGGGACTCCAGACTGATGAAGTCCCGGTACGTCGGCGGCAGGACACCGCGGTACGCGTGCCACCAGTGGTGCCGGCCACCGCTCTCGTCGGAACCCGCCAATACCAGCAACAGCTCCCGCAGGTTCGCGTCCGCCACGCGGTAGGCGTCGAGGAGTAGCCGCACATCGGCCGGCTTCACCCCGCTGGCACCGGTCTCGATGCGGCTCACCTTCGACTGGTGCCAGCCCACGAGCCGGGCCGCCTCACCGCTGGTGAGCTCCGCACTCGTGCGCAGCGCGCGCAGTTCGGCGCCCAGCTTCCGGCGGCGCACCGCGGGACCGTGCTGCATGGGGCTACTCCTTACTCCTTACGAGCCGCCCAAATACGGTCTCGCGTCGCAGAGTTCACCGCTTTGAGCGACAGATATATGCACATCTTGGTGGATCGGCACTCGTCACGGCCCCGGTAATGGCACTCTGACGAAGAACCACCAGTCCGGGACCGTACTCGAACCATCCGCACCGTGTCGGGCTTCGGTCCCGTCGGAAAGGGACGACGTCGCCATGGCAGACCACCTGGAAGCATCCGTCACCCTGCCGAGCGAACCCGCTTCGGTCTCCGCGGCCCGCACCTACGTCCTGAGCACACTGGCGGAGTGGGGGCTGCCGTCCACCACGGACGCCGCCGAGACCGTCCGGCTCATCGTCTCCGAACTCACCACCAACGCCGTACAGCACACCTTCGGGCAGTCACCCACCTT